>JAUWTO010000270.1 GCA_030614685.1 Candidatus Aminicenantota bacterium | reverse complement strand
TTGTCAATTCCTCCCCTTGACGTCAGGAGCCAGAGTTGCGAAGATAGACTCGTCTGTTTTGGGAGGAAACCTCGTGCCGGACGACCAACACACAATTGACGAGAGACTCGTACAGAGGATCAATGCCTACCTGGAAAAGGCCCGCGATCCCTCCTCTAGGGTGACAGGCTTTCTTTCTCCTGAGGAGCTGCGGTCCCGGCTGGACCTGAACCTGCCGGAGGAAGGCTGCGGCCTGGACGCCCTGTACCGCGTCATCGACGATTACCTCGAGCATGCCGTGCGGACCGGGCACAAGCAGTATTTCAACCAGCTATGGTCTGGATTCACTCTGCCGGGTTTCCTGGGGGAAGTGATCACCGGCCTGACCAACACCTCCATGTATACCTATGAAGTGGCGCCCGTGGCCACGCTCATGGAGCAGGAACTGATCCAGAAAATGGGCCGGCTGGCCGGCTTCGATGATCCCGAGGGCCTGTTCCTCAGCGGGGGCAGCAACGCTAACCTCCAGGCCATGATGATGGCCCGCAATTCAGCCCTGCCGGATACCAAAAATTCGGGTTTGCCCCCGGATGTGAAGCTGGCTGCTTTTGTCTCTGAGGAAGCCCACTATTCCTTTGAAAAAGCCGCCAATATCCTCGGCATCGGTATGGACCACGTGATCAAGGTCGAGACTGATAAGGCTGGGCGGATGCTGCCGGCGGATTTCGAGCGTAAGATCGCAGACAGCCGGGAATCGGGAATGCGGCCCTTTTTTGTCGGCGCTACGGCCGGCACCACAGTCAAGGGTGCCTACGACCCCTGTGAGGAGCTCGGCTCCCTGGCCAGGCGGCACGGGCTCTGGTTCCATGTGGATGGCTCTCTGGGCGGGACCGCGCTCCTCAGCCCCCGCCATCGCAGCCTCCTCAAGGGGCTCGAGCAGGCGGACTCATTCGTGTGGAACGCACACAAACTCATGGGACTGCCTTTGATCTGTTCGGTTTTCCTGGTCCGGGAGAAGGGGAGGCTTTTCGCCTCAAACTCGGTAGCCGGAGCCGATTACATCTTTCATGAAGACGGCAAGGGCGCGTCGGACCTCGGGCCTCATTCGCTGCAGTGCGGCCGCCGCGTCGATGCCCTGAAGCTGTGGCTGAGCTGGAAATATTATGGGGATCAGGGCTATGCCGAGCGCACCGACCGCTTTTTCGAGCTGGCAGAATACGCCGAACAGATCGTGCGCGAGGCTCCAATGCTCGAGCTCATGGCGCCTCGTTCCTCGGTCACAATCTGCTTCCGTTTTCGGCCGCCCGATACTGAGGACCTCAACGCTTTCAACCTCAGGCTGCGTGAGGAACTGGCCCGGAGCGGCCGGAGCCTGGTCAACTACGCGTACCTGGGAGAGGATATGGCCATCCGCCTGGTCATCGCCAATCACGAGCTGACAAGGGCGGATGTGGAGCTGTTTTTTAAAAATGTATTGTCCACGGCCGAGTCCCTGCTGAGCCCGTCATGAGCGGGCTGCCTCCGAGGGGATCCAGCCGGAGAGAGGGAGGGGAAGATGAAGCATAGATTCCGTCAGTGTGTGTTGTGTGGCCTGGTGTTCCTGGCCTGTGTTTCCTTTTCAGAGGCGCAGAAGGTCCTCACCTTGAGATGCCTCACGGCCGGGATCAACCTGAGGGCCGACGATTTTATCAAGGTGCTCGCCCAGACCCGTGAGTTTTTCGAAGAGAGCATCCCCATCCTGCTCCAGGAGGGCTTCACACTCCAGGGAGGCCGGGTCTGCACCAATCCCTTTCCGGTTTACACGCAGGGGCTTTCCGTGGACGATACCGTCCATCGGGTCTCCCGGCTCAGCGAGTTCGCCGAGCAGCTGAACATCACCGTGTCCATTGGCCCGGCCATCCAGAACAACCGGTATGACAAGGAAATGGTCGAGAAGGTGTGTGTGCTCCTCAAGGGGCTGCCTGTCAGCAGCAGCATGGTCATTGCCTCTCACGAATCCGGCATCCACTACGACACCATCCGGGCGGCCGCCCAGACCATAAAAGTCCTGTCCGAACTGGATCCCATGCTCAATTTTAATTTTGCCGCCATCGCCAATGTGCCTGCCGGGACGCCGTTTTTCCCGGCTGCCTTTCATGACCGCGGGCAGGACAGCTTCAGTATCGGGACAGAGGCGGCTGGAGTGGTCATGGATGTCTGTGCTGAGGCGGCAAATGTCCTCCAGGCGAGACAGCGGCTGCAGGAGCGTCTCGATCTCGGGTTTAAACAGGTGGCTAAGCTCGGGCGGTCCATCCAGCAGGAGACCGGCTGGTTGTTCGAGGGTGTGGACACCTCCCCGGCCCCCCTCAAGGGTATCAGCATCGGGCAAGCCGTGGAGAACCTCACCGGGGTTCCTTTTGGCTCTCCCGGGACCCTGGCGGCCTGCGCGATGATCACGGATGTGATCAAGGCCGTACCCGTTCCCAAGGCCGGTTACTGCGGCCTGATGCTCCCGGTTATGGAGGACAATGTCCTGGCCCGCCGCGCCTCTGAGGGACGCTTTGGCCTGGACGAACTTCTGAGCTATTCAGCGGTGTGCGGCACCGGTCTGGACGTCATCCCGCTTCCCGGGGACATCACACTGGATAAGCTTGAGCTGATCCTGCGGGATGTGGCGGCCCTGTCCCTGAAGCTGAACAAACCCCTGTCCGCCCGCCTCCTGCCCATGAAGGATCACGCGGCCGGGGATGTGGTGCAGCTCGATTCCGAGTACCTGGTTCCAACTCGGGTGTTTGTGGTCAAGTGACAACTTCCGTATTTGTCATTACGGACGAAGCGAAGCAATCTCAATACGTTTTCCTGTGCAGCTCCCAAACCTCTCGTTCCCCGCTGAACTTCAGGTAGTAGTAGGAGTTCTCAAAAAACGCATAAGGATATGTGTCCACCAGGCTGCCTTGTTCGAACAGGGGAAAAAACCCCTCGTGCAGGGTGGATCCTTCCAGGTCCAGGATTACGAAATTGACCTTGTCCCCCTCCTGTTTGTAGGTCCGCACAAAGATCTTCCCTTCCTGAACCTGAAAACTCCGGATATCAGGGAAGTAGCGTGGATACTCGATCTTGAACCTCTGGGATACGATCCGCCATTCTCCTCCTCCGCGGGGATGAGCCATCTGCTGCTGGATGAATTCATCCTTGAAGTCATCGGTTATGCGGATTTTTTTTCGCTCTTTTTGTATGGAACGGAGCTTTTGCCCTTCTGCATCGTATACGCTGATGTGGAATCCCAGGGAGCTATCAGCCACAAAGATCATGCCGGCATGGGTGTCGATGTGAAAGAAATCGTTTATGGCGTAGATGATGCCGCGCCGTCGAGATTGTTCCAGCCGGTTCTGCTGGAGGACTTTCAGTTGGTTTTGCTCAGGATCCAGGAGATTGACCATACGTGTCCGAAACTCTTCCT
>JAUWTO010000080.1 GCA_030614685.1 Candidatus Aminicenantota bacterium | reverse complement strand
GCAATCTCTGCGTAGCGGTAGAGGTCGCTGGGCACGGGCAGATCCAGGGCCCAGCCGGGGATGCGGACCCTTAAAGCGAACTCCATGTCCTTTTCCGGGAACAGGGAGATTTTGACGCTTCCTTTCCAGGGGTATTCCGTCTCCTGCCGAATCCGGATCTTCTTTCCATTGAGTTCGATCTCAGCGGTGTTCTGGATGAAGAGATTGACATAAAGCGCATCCCGCTCCTGCGCATAGATGTATCCAGGGACTGAGGGGAGGAGGCGAGTGATATTCCCGGGGCAGCAGGACACCTCGAACCAGGGGCTGCGTACCTGGCGGCCGTTCGAGGCCAGGGGATTTTGGTAGAAGAAGCAATCTCCCTCCAGCGAGACGCCGGACAGGGCCCCATTGTAGAGGGTGCGCTCCAGCACGTCGATGTACCTGGCGTCTCCGTGCAGCAGGAACATGCGTAGGTTCCAGAACACATTGCCCACAGCCGCGCAGGTCTCGGTATAGGCGGATTCGTTGGGCAGCTCGTAGGCATCGCCGAAGGCTTCGGTGGTGTGGCGGGCGCCGATGCCGCCCGTGAGGTAGAGTTTCTTGAAGACCACATTCTCCCAGAGGCGGTCGATCGCACTTATGTACTCGGGATGCCCGCCCAGGGCCGCCACATCTGCCATGCCCGTGTACATGTAGGCGGCGCGCACCGCATGCCCCACTGCCTCCGCCTGCTCCAGCACCGGCTTGTGGGCCTGCATGTAGGGCTTCCGGTTGTAGATGGCAAACGGCGTGTCGTCTCCGTAGGGTTCGCCGGTCTGCTCCCGGCCCCGCATATCCAGGAAGAACTTGGCCAGCTCCAGGTAGTCCCGGTTCCCGGTGACGCGGAAGAGCTTGGCCAGCCCGATCTCCACCTCCTGATGTCCGGGATAGCCCCGGAGCTTTTCCGGGCCGAATGTCCGGACCAACAGGTCTGCATTCTTGATGGCGACATCCAAAAAGGCGGCCTTGCCGGTGGCCTGACAGTAGGCCACGGCCGCCTCGTACATGTGCCCGGCGTTGTAGAGCTCGTGGCTGCCGTTGAGGCGGGACCAGCGTTCCGGCCCCGCGCCAGGGGCCGGGTTGTCCGGATCTGCGGTGCGGGCGGCGTAGAGGTAGCCATCCTCCTCTTGCGCGGCGGCGATCAGTTCGATCAGCTCATCCACCTGGCGCTCCAGGTCCGGGTCGGGATGGACGCTCAAGGAGTAGGCCGCACCCTCGATCACCTTGTATACATCCGTGTCATTGAAGCGGCGGCCCTCGTGTTGTCCCTCGGCCCGGCCGGCGGCAATGGCCAGATTATTGACCCGGTTGGTCTCCACGTTCTTGTTCATGGCAAAGGGAATGGTGATGGTCCGGTTGGTTTCGATGCGCGGGAGCCAGAAGGCATCATCGACCTGGACCTCTGTGAACGGGACCGGCTGTATCGGATAATCGGGCGGAGACGATTTGCAGCCGAAACCAGTCGTCATCAGGAGAATGCATAGATAACATACAGGTATCGCGTGAACAGATTGTTTCATTGTTTTCCTCAGGCCTTGGGATTGCCTCATTCTATCACTATTTTTACGGGAATAGAAAAATGGTGGAATCATTCACATGAATGACACAAGTTAACTTTATATAACTTTATATTGATAAAAGTATATCTGTGTGCTAGCCTTGAAACAGAAGGAAATGGCAAAAACAACCTTAGCCGTCAAGATCGAATATAAGGTCGCCGCCCGGGTTAGAAAGTTCTGCCAGGAGCGTGGGATCAAATACGGTTTCTTCGTGGAAAAGGCCCTGGAAGAGCGACTCGAGCGGGAGGAGCTCAAGGAAGACCTGCTGGATCTCAAGACGCTGCACAAAGACGAATCACTGGCGGCCTCTCTGGAAGACTATCTTAAAAACCGAAGTGTATAAGATCCTCCTGCTCCCCAAGGCACAGAAGGACCTGGACCGATTCAAGGGCAGGACTTTCGAGAAGCTATGTGAAAAACTCACCGGCCTCCAGGACGAACTCCGTCCCCCTGGATGCCAGAAGCTGACGGCCGAAGATGGCTATCGAATCAGATCCGGCGACTACAGGGTCGTGTACAGGATCGATGACAAGGCCCGGGTCGTCTTTGTTTATCGGATAAAACACAGGAAAGACGCATATTGAGGCCCACTTGGGCCTTGGAGGAGGCGACATGGCAGGTGGGATCAAACTGGGAATTCTGGCGTCCGGATTCATCCTCATGGCGGCGGTCCTCACTTTCGCCGCCTTGAGAACTGTTGAAGGTCAAGAGCCCCCTAACCGCATCATCATCCGTGTGGACCAGGGCGAGTATACCATCAACAAGAACATCTACGGGCACTTTTCCGAGCATTTGGGCCGCTGTGTGTACGAGGGCTACTGGGTGGGGGAGGACAGCCCGATCCCCAATGTGCGCGGGATCCGCAAGGATGTTGTGGAAGCGCTGCGCAAGATCCGGATCCCGGTGCTGCGCTGGCCGGGCGGGTGTTTTGCGGACGAGTACCACTGGAAAAACGGCATTGGACCCAAGGAAAAACGCCCGAGCATGGTCAACACTCACTGGGGTGGAGTGACCGAGAACAACCACTTCGGTACCCACGAATTCCTGGACCTGTGCGCCCAGCTGGGGTGCGAGCCCTACATCTGCGGAAATTTGGGGAGCGGCACGGTCCGGGAGATGGCCGAGTGGGTCGAATATATCACGTTTGACGGCCAGAGTCCCATGGCTGACCTGCGCCGGCAGAATGGGCGGGACGAGCCCTGGAAGCTACGCTACTTCGGAGTGGGGAACGAAAACTGGGGCTGCGGCGGGACCATGCGGCCGGCATATTATGCGGACGAGTACCGGCGTTTTCAGACCTATGTGAAAAACTATTCCGGGAACCGGATCTATAAGATCGCCTGCGGTGCCTATGGTGAAAACACCGAATGGACCGAGGTCCTGATGCGGGAGGCCGGCGGCAACATGCACGGCCTGAGTTACCACTATTACACCGTGCCGGGCGGATGGTCGGACAAGAATTCGGCCACGGATTTTGATGAGGTCGACTGGTTCGAGACCCTAAAGCTGGCCGGGAAGATCGAGGAGTACATCCAGGAGCATGCCGCTGTCATGGACAAGTATGATCCGGACAAACGTGTGGGCATGATCATCGATGAGTGGGGAAACTGGTTTGAGGTCGAGCCTGGCACCAACCGGGGTTTCCTCTATCAGCAGAACACGCTCCGGGACGCCCTGTCCACCGGGCTGACCCTCAATATTTTCAACAGCCACTGCGACCGGGTGCGGATGGCCAACCTGGCTCAGACCGTAAACGTGCTTCAGTCCCTGATCCTGACCGATAAGGAGAAGATGATCGTAACCCCCACCTACCATGTCTTTGACATGTACCAGGTGCACCAGGATGCCGTGCTGCTGCCGGTCGATGTGCAGAGTATTCCCTACAGTCAGGATAAAGAAGAGATAGTGGGCCTGAGCGTGTCCGCCTCCCGGGATGCGGACGGAACGATCCATGTCTCACTCTGCAACCTTGATCCCAAGCAGGAGGCCCCGGTGGACATTGATCTCAAGGGAGCGAAGCCCACGTCCGTGTCCGGTCGGGTTTTGACGGCAGAGGTCATGAACGCCCACAATACCTTTGCGGATCCTGATGCGATCTTCCCCATACCGTTCGATGCAGTGCGGCTGCAGGACGGCCGTGTGACAGCTGTGCTTCCCCCCAAATCCGTGGTCGTCCTGACGATCAAATAGTCAGAAGATTCGGGCAGCCCACCCACCGCCTGGCGCCAGCCGGATTCGGATCTTCTGATCCGGAGAGATCGTTTTTCGCCCCTGTTCGAAATCATTGCCGTAGCGGTCCGCATTGGGTCCGTCCTGGAAGAACTCCATGGTGTGGTCGCCCGGCGGCAGGAAGGAAAAGTCCACGGTGAGCTCCCGCGGCGACCAGTCAGTCATGGCGCCTATGTACCATTCCTCCCCGCTCTTTCGGGCGATCAGCACGTAGTCGCCCACCCTGGCGTCCAGGACCCGGGTCTCGTCCCACACAGTGGGCACCGGAGCCAGAAAGTCCATGCACGCTTTCTCTCTGAGATAAAGGGAGGGGCTGTCGGCCAGCATCTGGAGCGGGCTCTCGAAGACCACGTACATGGCCAGCTGGTGGCAGCGGGTCCCCAGACTCATGGGGCGCGTGAACACAGCGTTGAAAGCCTGTTCCTGGGCATTGATCATGGCACCCGGGGTGTAGTCCATGGGCCCGGCCAGCATGCGGATGAAGGGCAGGGTCACGTTGTGCTCCGGGGTGGGGTGTTTGCTCCACTTCACATGTTCCAGCCCGCGCACGCCCTCGCGTGTGATCACGTTGGGATAGGCCCGCCGCAGGCCCGCCGGCTTGTACGACCCGTGGAAGTCGACCAGGAGCTTGCGCTGGGCGGCCGCCTCAGCGATCCTCCAGTAGTAGTTGACCATCCACTGGTCGTCCCGCTGCATGAAGTCCACCTTGATGCCCTTGATTCCCCACTCGGCGAACCGGTCCAGGGCCTCATCCAGTTGGTCATCCAGGGTTTTCCACACCACCCAGAGGATCACCCCCACGTTTTTCCTTTGGGCATGAGACAGGAGGTCTTCCATGTTGATGTCCGGGTTGATCTTGAACAGGTCCGTGGTGTCGGACCAGCCTTCGTCCAAGATGATGTACTCGATTCCATAACGCGAGGCAAAATCGATGTAGTATTTGTAGGTCTCGGTGTTGATGCCGGCGCGGAAGTCCACGCCGAAGATATTGTTGGCGTTCCACCAGTCCCAGGCTACCTTGCCCGGCCGGATCCAGGAGGGGTCCTTGATCCGGTTCTCAGGGGACAGTTTGTAGACCATCTGGCTCTCGATGAGGCCCCCGTCGTCCTCAGCGATCACCATCACCCGCCAGGGGAAGCTACGGCGTCCCTTGGTTTTGGCGATATAATCTGCCCGTTCGGTCACCTCCACGGTGCGGTCGCGCGTCTGATTTTCCTGGGTGGCCACCGCCGGGAACAGGCCTTTCAGTGCGGTTCCCCCGCTGCCTTTGAGGTATAGGCCCACGTAGTCCTCCAGGCCGGCCTCGGTGAACGCCACCTTGGGGCCGTCCGTCACGTCGATCAGGACCGGCAGGTGAGCCATTTTATCCCCGGGAATCTCGCTTAGGGAGAGATATTCGTACAGCCGTTCCGAGTGGGTGAGGAAGCTTTCCTCGGTGGGGAAGTAGACCTTGTGGTCCCTGGGGAAATTCAGCGTGACGTTTTCTGCGGTCACGAAAATCTCGTCCGGGAGTTCCGTGCGGAACCGGTAGGCGACACCGTCGTCATAGGCCCGGAAATCCAGCTCGAAGCGGCCCGCGAATTTCAGAGAGATCTCGTTCCATTGATCGGACACGGCGCGCGATTTCTGCCGGACCACCGGATAGAGCGTGTCTTTCTTATAGCGGTTGGTGAAGCTCTTGAGCTCTGGCGCGGAACCCAGAGTCCCATAGTCTTTTATGGTCAGGGACAGGGGATTGGGTCCGGTCAGGCGCTCTGAGCCGAAAAAGACAGTGTAGGTGATGCGGTCCTGAAACTCGATGCGGACCCGGATTTTCCTGTTGGGAGAGACGAGTTCCTGGGCATCTTCAGCCGGCATGGCATGAGCCCCCAGCACAATACAGCCTAATAATACAGAAATGACCGGGATTAAAAGTGATTTCATGCTGCGTCCCCTCCCCATGGATTCGCGTATTCATCGGTGACTTCCGGGTGCGGATGGCGATCACCCTGGAATGTCCCCGTTCTATTTCACACGCCACTCGTGGATGCCGGTGGCATACTTTTCCTGCAGTTTAATCTCGAGCCGGAGGGCCCGGGTCTCGACCGCCCGGAACGAGACGCGGTTGAACGTGTCCTTCTCGACGCTGTAGGCATCGCCTGTCAAGACGGGCTTCCAGTTCGTGCCTTCCCGATAGAGCAGACGCCAGGACTCCGGCACGCGGCAGCCTCCCATCCCGGTGTCGTCGAACCAGTAGACTTCGACCCGCGCGACCCTCCTCCTCTCTGGGAAGTCGAGCTGGATCCACTCGGTGGTGCCCTTCTTGGGCCACCAGTGAAAATAAGGCACCGAGTGGTCGATGGAGCTCTCGGGTTCCAGCTGATCGTTGACCGCATCGGGATCGCGGCCACCGGAGGCCGTGACCTTACTGAGGGAGGCGATGGTGGACGGGGGCAGGGGGCGAGCCGCTCTCCCCTCACGAGCCAGCCAGACCGACATCTCGCCCATGCCTCGATGGGCCCAGGCATAGTAGGGGATGGCGGTGAACTCCTGCACGTGTTCCTCCACGCCGGATTCGTCGGCCGTCAAGTGCAGGGCGCTGGCCCGTCCACGGATGACCTGCACGCCATTGAGCAGCTCGGGACGGAATTCCGTGGCCAGGACCGCCTCATCCGGCAGCCGGAGGTTGCGCACCTTTCCCGTCTCGGTGTCCGGCCACTCCACGCAGTAGACCAGCGGTCCCCGCTCCAGGGCCACGCGGCCAAGATTGGCGGCCACGGCCCGGTGGGATTCCACTCGCCGGACCTCCATGGGCATACTCAAGCGCACGATATCGCCGCTTCGCCAGCTGCGGCGCACAAGGGCGTAACCGTCTTCGGTCTCGTACTCCACGGCCTCCCCGTTGACCTCGAGCAGCACGGCCTCCTCCAAGGTGTCCCGGTATCGGTAGAGATCGCTGGGTACCGGTTGGTTTTGAGCCCAGCCGGGGATCCGGATGCGCAGGGTCCATTCCCGGATCTTCTCGGGCTCGACCGTCATGCGGACCTCACCGTCCCAGGGATAACGGGTCTCCTGCCGGATGCCGACCGTCTGTCCGGCCATCCGGATGCGGGCCCGGCTCCCGATGAACAGGTTGATATAGATCTGATCCCCCTGATGGGCATAGATGTAGCCGGGGATCGAGGGAACGAAGCGTACTATGTTAGAGGGGCAGCAGGCGCAGGCAAACCAGGGTGAACGCTCCTCACCCTGGAAGGTTTCCAGCCGGTTGGGGTAGAAGAAGCGGTTCCCTTCCATGGATATGCCGGAGAGGAATCCGTTGTAGATCACCCGCTCCGCGATGTCCATGTACTGGGCTTGTCCGTGCATCAGGAACATGCGGTGGTTCCACAGCACATTGGCGATGGAGGCGCAGGTCTCGCTGTAGGCGATACGGTTGGGGAGTTCGAAGTCCGGCCCGAACCCCTCATTCCCTCCGGCCGCGCCGATGCCACCGGTCAGGTAGAGCTTCTTGCCCACCACGTTTTCCCAGATACGGTCGATGGCCTGGATGTAGCTGCTGTCTCCGGTGAGGGCTGCCACATCCGCCATGCCGGTATACATATAGGCGGCACGGACCGCGTGCCCTACGGCCTTGTCCTGCTCCAGGACCGGAATATGATCCTGGCTGTATTCGCCGTAGAGCTCGTGTCCCTCGGAATCGCCTCGCTGGTCCAGGAAAAACTTGGCCAGGTCCAGGTATTTTTGCTCGCCCGTCAGGCGGTAGAGCTTGCCCAGACCGATCTCGATCTCCTGATGCCCGGGTGGATAGCGCTTCTTATCGGGACCGAAGACCTCGAGGATGAGCTCGGCGTTCTTGAGGGCCACATCCAGGAGAGTACGCTTGCCCGTGGCCTGATAGTAGGCCACTGCTGCTTCGTAGAGGTGCCCTACATTGTAGAGCTCATGCCCATGGGCGATATCCGACCAGCGCTCCTCACCTCCGGGCGGCATGGCGTCGGGCCGCATGGCAGTCCGGGCCGTGTACAGGTAGCCGTCTTCCTCCTGGGCGGCCGCGATCTTGGCAATGATGGCGTCTATGGTCTTTTCCAGCTCGGGATCCGGGAACAGGGTCAGTGAATAGGCGGCGCCCTCGATGATCTTGTACACATCGGAGTCGTTGAAATAATAGCCCTGAGGCTTGCCCTCTTCCAGGCCTGCGGCCACTGCGAAGTTGGCGAGGCGGCCGGTCTCTTCGCTCATCTGCAGGGCATAGGGGATGGTGATCTCGCGGTTGGTCTGCATGCGCGGCAGCCAGAACGTATCGGCGATCTCCACATCGGTGAAGGGGACCGGGGTGATCGGGTAGTCCTGGGACTGTGTGCTGCACGCTGTCGCCAGCACAGCCAGTACGAAGACCATGTAGGTCTGGAGGATCACACGCGTATTATCCATGACGGCTCCTTGTCCGAGAACCATCATATCCAAAAATTTAGAATCAGGCTACTCTTTTATGGGAGCAAAAAAAGAGTCTCCGCTTTGTCGGCGCTGCGCTGAGATGGTATATTAAGATTGAAAATAATAGGGAGACCAACTGTGCCGGACGAAAAAAAAGATATCAAGGTGACATTTCCGCCCAAACTCCATGGCGGGGTCTATGCCAACAACATGCTGGTGGCGCACACCAAGGAGGAATTCATCATGGATTTCCTGATGGTGGCCCCTCCGGAAGGTGCCGTGACCGCACGGGTTATCGTGAGCCCAGGCCACATGAAGCGGATTCTGGCGGCTTTGGTGGACAACGTCAAGAGGTACGAGAGCCAACACGGGCCTATCGAGGCGGCGGAGGGGCCGGAGGGGGATATCGGCATCATCCACTGACCTGAAACATTCATAAAGAATGTCGACAAATTTTACATAATAATACCAAAATTTAATTATAGACATTCTTTACCCTCCGGGCGAGCCGATTTTACTCCATCTGCTTCGTTACAGACCGTTCGTGGTGGAATACCACAACTTCACGGTCTGATGCCTCGCAGCTGAAGCAATCTCGACTCGTGAATAATCCGGGTGCCTGGATCATTTAGAAAAGCTGCAGACATTCCTGATATCAATAATACTCTGTTCCAATTGTCTGCATCTTTTACCCTCCGGGCGAGGCGATCTCAACGTGGCTGATTCTTGATAGTGTCTGAGCGTGTGGTTTTTTCCTCTGTTTTAACGGCTCTCTGCAGCGGAAGTTTGCGGCGGCGGAGGTTTTTGATGGTTGCCCCGGTCTGGCTGAACAGGAAGCGTGCCCCGCTGAGGATGTGGCGGCCCAGCCAGAACATTCCCAGTCCCATGAGTATGCAGACAGCACCGGCCGCAAAGTTGAGGATCACACTCAAGGGGGGATCAAAGAATTGATCCAGGGTATGAAAATAGTCCAACAGGAAATCGGGATAGAAGAGGCGTATGGTCGTGACAACCCAGGTGAGCCAGCCCCCAAAGACCAGCACTCCTGCTGTCACATAGTATGTGAAGATGAGGGCGACCAGGGTGATGCCCAGGCCCATCAGCAGGGCCAGCCCCCCAATGCCCAGAGGAAGGCCGAATAGGCCTATGAAAACACCTGCCAGGATGTAGAAAGGCAGGTTGCGTTTCTTGCCCATGCGCTTCATGGCGCTCGACAGCCGCGAGGCCACGACCTCGGAGGGCTCCCCCAGCCGGTCGAGAACGTTCAGGATCCGCTGGATATCGTCATCCGTGCTGTCCGTTGTGTAGGATTCATAAATGTGGGAATAGATCTCGCGGACCAACTCTTCCCGGTCTGCCTCCGGCAGCCCCTTAAGGTGTCCCCTCAGCCGATCCAGGTAGTTGTCGACGATCTTCCTGACCTGTGCACTGAATTCATGCGTCATTTTCCCTCTCCTTTCTCATGTCGATCTGGGTGCTGATCTGCCCCTCTTCGGCTTCCTCCGGAGCGGTGGCGGCCCGCGTCACCAGCTCCTGCAGCAGGATGAATTCCTTCTGCAGGATCCGGTAGGCCTTTTTTCCGTTGGGGGTGAGGGCATAATATTTGCGGGGCGGGCCCTGGCGGGACTCCGCCCACTCGGCGCTGACCAGGCCTTCGCGGGCGAGCCGGCTCAGGATCGGGTAGATGGTCCCCTCTGTCAGTTCGACGCCGTTCCCCCCTGTGAGGTGCTTGATCAGCGAGTATCCG
>JAUWTO010000319.1 GCA_030614685.1 Candidatus Aminicenantota bacterium | reverse complement strand
TGGACATGTCCGAGTACATGGAAAAGCACACCGTGTCCCGCATGATCGGGGCCCCCCCGGGGTACGTGGGCTATGAGGAAGGGGGGCAGCTCACCGAGGCGGTCAAGCGCCGGCCCTTTTCCATCATCCTGCTGGACGAGATCGAGAAGGCCCACACGGACGTGTTCAATGTCCTGCTCCAGATCCTGGATGACGGGCGCCTGACCGACGGGAAGGGCCGGACCGTGGACTTCAGGAACACGCTCATCATCATGACCTCCAACCTGGGGAGCCAGGTGATCAAGGAGTTCGGGCAGGACCACAAAAGGATGGAAAAGGAGATCAAGGCCATCCTGGAAAGTCACTTCCGACCTGAGTTCCTCAACCGTGTGGACGAGGTGGTCGTCTTCAGGGCCCTGTCCAAAGAGGTCATCCTGAAGATCCTGGACATCCAGATCCAGGAACTGCGGGAGCGGTTGAAGGGGAGGAAGATCGATATCGAGATCAGCGAAGCCGCCCAGAAGAGGCTGGGCGAGAAAGGTTATGATCCCGTGTACGGGGCCCGGCCATTGAAACGGGTCCTCCAGCAGGACATCCAGAATCCCCTGGCCATGCAGATCCTGGAGGGCCGCTACACCGAAGGCGACACCGTCTTTGTCGACCTGGATGACAAAGGGGAGTACACCTTCCGGAATAATCCATAGCCCTCTTGCACGTGTTTCCATCTTGGGCAGCCGCTTGGAGCCCATGAAACTCCTGGATAAGCTTGGCCTCTGATCCGACCTCTAACCATCAATTCTGCGTTCTCTTTATACCGGCCGTGCAAAAACGATTATAAAAAACATGATTATCTTTGTTGCAAAAGAGTCAAGTTTTCTATATATTTTTTACTAATTGATCCAAAAAATGATGGTTTTTAGCACTAAATTCAAGGTTTAAGGGAGAAATCATGAAGAAATTAGCTGTTTTGACGGCTCTGATTTTACTCACCGTCCCATTGGTCCATGCGAGCATTATCACAAACATGAACCAGAGCGCGATATATTATCGTCTGCTTGCTCGCAATGCTTCCATGCAGATCGACGCGGTCTATTACAATCCGGCAGGATTGACCCAGATCAAGGATGGATGGCATATTGCTCTGCATAATCAGACGATCGATCAGGAAAAAATCATCACCAACAGCTATCCGTTTCTTAACGAACCAAAATATGTCGGAGAGGTAAGTATCCCATTCTTTCCCCCCTTCTTCGCGGTCTATAAGAAGAACAAGCTGGCCCTGTCCTTCGGCTTCGGTCCCAACGCTGGAGGGGGAACGGCCGATTTTAAAACGGGGTTGCCTTCTTTTGAGATCCCGATCTCCAACCTGCCTGTCCTTGTCAACGGTTTTGGAATCCCGACCACGGCGTATTCGACGGACATCGCCTTCAAGGGCCGTTCCATTTTCTACGGCCTTCAGTTCAATGCGTCCTATGCTGTCAGTGATGTGTTTGCGCTGGCCGCCGGGTTTCGGTATATCATCGCCGAGAACACATATGAAGGGGCCATTGAGAACATCATGTTCAACCCGGCTCATCCCCTCATCAATCCCTCGGGCGGGATGATGTCCGCAGCCCAGTTCTTCACTCTTGCGGGAATGCCCGGCTTTGCAGCCCAGGTCCAAGATCAAGCCGTGGATGTCAAACAGTCGGGGACCGGCTTCACGCCGATACTGGGCCTGAATCTGAGACCGAGCGAGAAATTGAATATCGGCATCAAGTATGAGTTCAATACCAAACTGGAGCTGGAAAACACGACCACCAAGGACGATTCCGGCCTGTTTCCCGACGGGTACAAATTCCGGAACGACATCCCTGCCATATTGGGGCTGGGAATCGAGTACTCGGTGCTGGAGCAGCTTCGCGCCCATTTTTCCTTCAACATGTACTTCGACAAGAGCGCGGATTGGGAAGGAAGTGAGAAGTTGGTTAACTCCAACACGTATGATCTCGCTTTCGGCGCCGAGTTTGATATCACTGAGGCCTTCTTGATCAGCGCAGGATATCTTCACACACAGATCGATGTGGCCAAGGAATATCAGAGTGACTTCAGCAATGAGCTTACCAGCGACACCTTCGGCGGCGGCGCCAGACTGACAATAAATGACAGATTGGATCTAGACCTGGGCGTCATCTATGTCAGTTATAAAGATGACACGCAGGATTTCACATACCCCCTGATCGGTACTTTCCCCGAGAAATACAGCCGCACGACCTGGGCTTTCGCCTTGGGTATAGGTTATCGTTTCTAACCTGAGCGCTCGCGTATAGAAATCCTCCGCCCCGGACATCAGTGTCTGGGGCGGTTGAATCGGGGATGGCGTGAGGTCGGTCTATCTTCCGCATTTTAGCGAACCGCTCCGGTGACCTGAAGCAGCCTTCCAGACCATTGGATTATCCGTTTCCTGTGTCGGTGAACTGCAACCACAGGGGCTGTCAGGGTGTTTGACAACGGAGCATCATTATTATATTTAGGTAGATGTGCAGAAGGAGCTGATAAATCCATGAAGATCCGCAAGGCTGTCATCCCCTCCGCCGGATACGGCACCCGCTTCCTGCCTGCCACCAAGGCCCAGCCCAAGGAGATGCTGGCGGTGCTGGACAAGCCCCTGATCCAGTACAGCGTGGAGGAGGCCGCCGGGTCCGGCATCGAACACATCGCCGTGATCGTCAGCCGCGGCAAGGACGCCATCCTGGACCATTTCGACAGGAATCCCGAGCTGGAGCAGTTTCTGAAGGAGAAGCAGAAGTT
>JAUWTO010000323.1 GCA_030614685.1 Candidatus Aminicenantota bacterium | reverse complement strand
ACGTGGCGTCCGTATTCGTCCGTGAAACCCAGGGCGAGAACAAGGAATTCCGGGAGGTCGCACCTTGCAAGATCGGGATTCCCGGCCTGTCCGATGTATTTGAAGATGGCCCCGAAGAGTATGCCGTTATCCCCTACGCCAGACAGATATTCACCGGCTACCGGCTGCTGCAGGAATATTTCGCTTTCCCGGAACGGTTTTTCTTTATAGCTATCGAAGGATTGGAATCCTTCCCTGCGTCGGAGGACGGGCACCCTTTTGAGATAAAGATCGTTTTTAACCGGAAACTGTCACACGAAGTCAAACCGTCCGCTCAGAACATCCGCCTGCACTGCACGCCTATCGTGAACCTGTTCGACCGTCCTACGGAGGAGGTCATCGTCAACCAGCGCATGCCGGAATACTATGTCATGCCCGATGGGGACCGGCGCAAAAGCCGTGAGATCTATTCCATCAACAAGGTGAGGGGGGTGAGCGAAGACAATCTCGAGCAGTACAAGTACCTGCCCATCACCTCCTACGATATCCTGGATACACAGGACCCCGAGTATGCATACAAGCGCTTTTTTTCTATGGTCTCCCGCCCGCTCAGGGGAGACATGGGGGAGACCTACATCCGGCTGTTCGGCCCCAGCATGGAGGAGGAGTTCTTCCCCAAAGAGACGCTGAGCATCGAGGACGCCACTCAATCCAATGGATTACTGCCGGCCAAGTATCTGGAGGCCGAATCCATCAACCAGACCATCGATTTCCCGGAGGGTGTGGTCGTCTCCAACCTCACCACTCCCTCCGAAGTGCTGGAATGCCCTGACCGCCAGAATTATCTCTGGGCGCTTGTCTCTCACCTCTCCCTCAACTATGCTACCCTGGCGGATGCCGGGACCCTGAAGAGCCTGCTCAGCCTGTACCACTGGTCTCAGGACATCAACAACCCGGCCAAGAAAAATATCCATGCCATTGCGCAGGTCCATCCTCCGGTGACCAAGTACATCATGCGCCAGCAGGGGCTGATCCGGGGGATCGAATTCAGGATCGACATCGACGAGACCCAGTTCGAAAACGGAGAGGGCGATATCTATCTGTTCGGGTCCCTCCTGAACCGTTTTCTTTCTCAATACATCACGATCAATTCCTATGTCATCCTGATTATCGCCGAGCTGGGGACCAACAGAGAGTACTCATGGAAACCCAAATTGGGAAAGATCTTACCCGTCTGATCGAGGATCTCGAGAGACGCTCCCCGGAGTACAGCGTCTTCTACGCCATCCTCCTGGCCGAGAAGATCAGCAAAAAACTGTACCCCCAGCGGGATGACGCCAAGTTCGATCAGGAGGGGCTCAGGTTTAAGCCGTATGAGCACTTTGTCTTCCCTCCCAAGGACATCCGGTCCTTTGAATTCAGGGACGGTGTCATGACATTCGTGCTCAATTTTATGGGGCTCTACGGGATAAACTCTCCCTTTCCCCGCTGCTATTCCGAACAGGTGGCCCTGCAGCAGAACGTCTATGGGCCGGGGAATGTCCCGCTGCAGAACTTCCTGGATATTTTCAACACCCGATTCTACTGGCTCTATTATCAAGCTTGGAAGAAATACCGGTACTACCTCCAGTTCGGTTTCGGGCTCGAGAACAAGGTCATGCAGCGGGTCTTCTCTTTCATCGGGCGCGGCGAGCGGAAGGAGGGTGCGAAACCAAAGCGCATCGACGACATCATGCTGTTCCGCCTCTCCGGGATACTGGGCAATCGGCTTCGCAATAAGAAGGGGCTCCGGATCCTCCTCAGGGAATTCTATCCGGGCATGGATTTTCACATCCGGGAGTTCGTACCTCACCGTGTCAAGCTGGCGGTGCGTCCCCAGATGGGCTCAGGCGCCGGCGACCAGACCTTCCGCCTGTCGGAGTTCAGCACGGTGGGGGAGAGCGTGACAGACCTTATGGGCCGGATCTGCATCGAGATCGGGCCTTTGGGATTTGAGGACTACCTGGATTTCACACCCGGAACTGAAAACGCCGGCCTGCTGCGGGAACTCATGGCCCTCTACCTCAACGATGGGTTGGAATACGATGTCCGCTTCATACTGAAGTCCGACAGCATCGGGCATGTTTCCTGGAGCGACCGGCGGCTTAAGCTCGGTGTCAGCTTCTGGATGGGCCGACCGAAAAGCGAGACCGTGGACGTCTATTACACGTACGAACGCTTCAGCGGAGCCGCCCACTGAAAAGAAATTTCATATAAAAATTCAATAGAGGGAAGAATAGCATGAAAAGCAAGGATTTGAGGTCACTTCTAGTAAAGCTCAACAACCACATCATCCGGAACATGGATACCGCGACCGGCATAGGCATCAAACGGGGTCACTACGAGATCACCATGGAACACCTGCTGAATGCCCTGATCGAGGACGGTCAGGGGGATGTGCCCTTGATCCTGCGTCAGTACAGCGTCGATCCCGGACGGGTGCAGGAGATCTGCCTCAAGAATCTGGACGAGATGAAGACCGGGAATCCCGGGAAACCCAAGCTCTCGCCGCTGCTGACGGAACTCTTCGAACAGGCCTGGATCACCAGTTCGGTCCATCACAAGGAAACCAAGATCCGTTCCGGCGCCCTCTTCGAAGTCTTCATCGCATCGGAGCTGGTGATCAGCGCCGGTTT
>JAUWTO010000082.1 GCA_030614685.1 Candidatus Aminicenantota bacterium | reverse complement strand
GGTGCGTGAGGAACGCCCGCTTGATGTTTTTAACGGCCAGGGCTTCTATGCTTCCGCCGTACCGGGGGGAGAGCGCGGCTGCCTTTCGGATGAGTCCTGGTCCGAAGTCGATGATGTAGGGTGTGTCCTTCACAATGATAGCTACCGAACTTCCGGAATGAGCGGGGTCTGGATTGGGAGTGCCCGTGCCCAGGAGAACGACCTTGGTCAATGCTTCCGATGTCGATGATGCCGTGATTTCTGCAGCGTGTACACTGCCGCTGCAGATCAGCAGCAGGCACAACAAGAGATGTGAGAGCCCTCTCATGGATTCCTCCCTTTCTCCGCATGCATTTCCTCGATATTGTACCAGATGATCTCCTCAATCTCTAACGAAACGGCTGAATCCCAGGCGCGGAACGTTTCGAAGAGAGCTCGCTCTCACGAGCATTATCTGTCATCACGAGCGCAGCGAAGTAATCTCTGAGATTGCCACGCAACCTTCTCTCACTCTAGGGGAGATCGCTTCACACCCTTCGGGAGTTCGCGTTGACATGGGAATAATGCGGCATTAAATTTGTATATGGATGTTAAGAGACATCTGCATTGGATGGAGGTATGAATGATCAAGTCCCGGGCAACAATCGCAGTAATAATCCTATCGCTTCTCTCATTTATTACCGCGTGTGATCAGCCGGCGGCGGATTGGCAGGGCACGATCGAGGAGATAGATGGGATTACTGTCGTAAGGAATCCCCTGGAGCCGATCTACGGGATGGAGGTCTTCAACTTTGAGGAAGAGCTGACGATTGGGGCTGTGGAAGGTGCTGCCGAGACGATGTTTGCAGAGGTAAGTGGTGTGGCTGTGAGTGAGGACGGCAGGATCTTTGTCCTCGATGCCAAGGAATGCCACATCCAGGTGTTCGACGGCCAGGGTAACTTCCTGAATTCCATCGGACGCAAAGGGCAGGGCCCGGGGGAGACGCAGAATCCCCGCTCGATCCAGGTCACGCCGCAAAAGGAAATCATGGTCCGCGATCTGCAGGGAGATCTCATTCTTTTTTATTCCCTCGCGGGGGAGTTCCTGAGGGATGTGTCGACCGCAGAGTGGCGGAACCTTTCTAAACCGCTGATCGATTCAAAGAACAACATTATCGCGGACTATTCTATCCCGGGAACGAGTTTCAGGCGTGAATTGAGCAAATTTGATTCCAAACTTGAGGCCGTATACACGATCCACAACCTGGAATTGTTTGAAATGCCGGTCATGAAGGCTTTCTTTCCCGAATTTTTCTGGCAGGTCACCAAGGATGACAGGATAATCTGGGGATTCTCCACCCGATATGAGCTGCAGGTCTTGGATTCCGAAGGCAGTCTCTTGAGGAAGATTACAAAGGAATTCAGCCCGGTTGCGATCACCGAAGAGGACAAACAGGATCGCATGCACTTTCTATTCGGAGGCATTACAGTGCCGGGCGGGATCACGCTGGAGTGGCCTGAGCACCATTGGGCCTTCGGTGACTTGAGCCTGGATGAGGAGGGGAGGATCTTCTCGAAAACATTCGAAAAAACTCCGGATGGAAAGAGCTATTTGTATGATGTTTTTGATCCTGAAGGAAAATTCATGGCGAAAATTCCGCTTCCCGCCAAGCCGAAGGCCTGGAAAAACCATAAGCTCTATCTCATCGAAGAGGACGAAGACGGCTTTCAGTACGTGAAGCGCTACCGGGTCACCTGGACAATCTAGGCTCTTGCCAATGATCTAAGAAATAAGTATGTTTAGGCAGGGGCAGCAGTAATCAAATACCATTGCTATATTGAATATCCCGTAAGTTCTACTCTTCAATTGACAGATAGGGCCATGGGAGCATAGGGGCGATAAATCCCATAAAATTCATGCAATATTATTCAGACTTATCCGTTTAATGTAGTAATGGCTCACCTCAAACCTAATTGAAAATGTGGCATTCAGACGAGGAACTTATGTTGAGCTACCGGAACGGAGACATAAACGCCTTTGAGATGCTTTATCGCAGATATGAGAAGCCGTTACGGAACTTTATTTATCGAATCGTAATGAGTCCCTCTGAAGCGGAGAATATATTGCAGGAAACCTTCTACCGTGTCATAAGGTCCAAGAATAAATATGAGGCAACAGCGCAGTTCAAGACCTGGCTTTTTCAGATCGCCATTAATTTGTGTCGCGACAGGCGTAGGAGAATGAAGCATCGGTCACATCAATCGCTGAATTCTCCTGTGAGGTCTCGAAATGAAGGAAATATCGAGCTCCACCAGCTTATTTCCGACCCTTCGCCTGATATTGTGGATTGTGTTGAGACAGAGGAGCTGGTTACTTTAATACAGGCTGCGGTTGCCTCGTTGTCGGAAAAAGAGCATCTGGTTTTTGTCATGAAAGAGTATCAAGGATTGCAATTTTCCGAAATAGCAGAAATCCTGAACTGCTCCTTGGGTACCGTGCTGTCGCTGGCCTCGAGAGCACGATCCTGCCGCGCAAGACGCAGGCCCATCCACACCAGTGCAGCTACAGAGACCACCGCAACCATTAAAACCAGAATCATTGTGGTGCCGGTGGGATGCCTCCCGGGACGGAGAGACGTCATTTTTATTATTACCCCAGATTACTTTATCGTGTATAGACCGATTTTACAATCCGGATAATGTCAAGAGTCTGTCAAGATATCGTCAGATTGGAGCAGGGCCGAACGTGAATACATCCGAATCCGTGTGGCTTTCGGTCATCAAAACGGCCATCTCCGCCACGATATCCGGGTGATTATCCGCGACATTTGTGGTTTCACCGGGATCGGCCTTCAGATCGTACAGCTCGATGGGTCCGGCCGGGTCCCTGCGGACATTCAGACGGATGCCCTTCCAGCCGCCTTTGCGGACCGCCTGCTTGCCGCCCTGTTCATAGAATTCCCAGTACAGATGCGTGTGCTGCCGCTGTTCGTCTTGCTTGCCCAGTAGGGTGGGAAGGAAGCTGATCCCGTCGATACCTGCAGGCGCCTCTATCCCGGCCATGTCGCAGGCCGTCGGCAGGAAATCCCAGAAGGCGGAGACATGACCCGATGCGGTAGCCGGCTGGATCCTCCCGGGCCAACGTGCCAGTGTCGGAACCCGGATCCCGCCTTCATACAGGTCCCGCTTGTAGCCTTTAAAAGGGCCGTTGCTGTCGAAATAGTCGGGGTCGGCGCCTCCCTCCTTGTGGGGACCGTTATCGGAGCTGAAGAGGATGAGGGTGTTGCCATCGAGGCCGAGTTCCTTAATTTTCGCGACGATTTCGCCGACCTGAACATCCAGCAGGTCGATCATGGCGGCGAACGCGGCATGGGATTCCGGCTGCGAGCCGTAGGGGCCGTTCCGGAAGTTTTCCCCTCCATCGGCACCCTTGTAAACTTTTTCCGGTGGGTATTTACCGCGGTACTTCGCCATGTACTGTTCCGGGGCGAAGAGTTCGGCATGGGGGATGATGGATGAGACGAAGAGGAAGAAGGGATCCTCCCGGTTCTTTTCAATGAAATCCAGCGCCTGCTCGTGGATGAGATTCGGAGCGTAAAGGCCGCGCCGGGTCCCTGCATTTTCAGCCAGAACCAGCTTTTCCTGGTTGTGCCACAGGTGCCGGGGATAGTAATGGTGCGCGATCCGCTGGCAGTTGTAGCCGAAGAACTCATCGAAACTCTGGTGGTTCGGGTCCCCCTCAGATCCTGGGGGGCCGAGCCCCCATTTTCCGAAAGCGCCTGTTCTGTAGCCGGCCTGCTGGAGCAGCCCGGCGACGGTGACCGTATCCTTGGGCAGGGGATGCTGCCCTTCGGGATCGACCCGTTTGTTTCCCCGGATGTAAGTGTGCCCGGTGTGCAGCCCGGTCATCAGGCAGGAGCGCGAGGGTGCACAGACCGTGCTGCCGGCATAGTGGTCCGTGAAATTCAAGCCTTCGGCGGCCAGGCGGTCGAGGTTAGGGGTTCGAAACCTCTGCTGCCCGAGGCAGCTCAGGTCCCCATAGCCTAGATCATCGGCAAGGATGAATACGATGTTCGGCTTTCGGGATGCCTGCCTTTTGCAGTTAATATTGAGGAATGGGGCGGCCGCTCCGCTCATGGCAGCAATTTTTATGAAATCTCGTCGTCTCATAACTCCTTCATTATATGTTTCCGCTTTCGGGATTGTCCAGATTGAGAATTCGTCGGTTGGGAGGTTGCTTCGGTTTGTTACTGTGAGACGATCCCAGGCAATGATTCGTTATCCTCTTGGGGATCGGGATTTGCCCTGTTTAGCGCGAATTATTAACGCTTGACGATATTAACGCAATACGTTATTATTTCTAAGGGATATGATAGAGAGCTTTCGTTGCAGTGAAACAGAGAGGATCTTCGCTCGACAGATTTCACGGAAGTTCCCTCCGGACATTCAACGAACGGCTCTTCGGAAGTTGTTGATTTTGGATGCGGCGGAGTCGCTTGCTGATCTAAGAATTCCTCCGTCAAATCGATTGGAAAAACTAAAGGGTGACCGAAGAGGACAATACAGTATCCGGATAAATGAACGCTGGAGGATCTGCTTCAGATGGAAGCAGAGTGATGCTTTTGAGGTTGAAATCCTCGATTATCATTGAATGGGAGGTGAGACATGAAGATTAGGAAAATAGAGCCTATTCATCCCGGAGAAATTTTGCACGAGGAGTTCATGCTGCCAATGAGCATCAGCCAGTATCGATTAGCGAAGGACATTTCGGTCTCTCCCCGTCGGATCAATGAGATCGTCCACGGAAAACGCGCTATCTCCCCGGACACGGCTCTCCGGTTATCCAGGTATTTCGGCACTTCAGAAAGATTTTGGATAAATTTGCAGATCAGGTTCGACCTAGAGGTCGAAAAAGACCGTCTGGGCGAGCGTCTCGAACAGGAGGTTATCCCCAGGCTCGTGTAACCGGAAATTTCACTGTGCCTGAACTTGAGGGCTTTTCTCAAGCCCCGAATTTTCTTGAGGTCCGCTGCCGAACCTGATAAACGAACGCCTCCAGCAGGCTGTCTTCCACGGGGCTGTCCGTGCCGCTGAAGGCGATGGTGGCGATGGGAAGCCCGTCGAAATCCTTGCGCATGCGGGCCGCGATCGGAGCGGAGGCCGTGCCCAGCATGCAGTTCAGGGAGATGGCGTTTATGATCCCGTCCGCGCCTCTCTGGGCAAAGTCCACCATCTTGGCGATGTTCAACAGCAGCAGGTCGTTGTTGGACTCGCCGATGTAAGGGCTTGAAAGCGAGAGGTTTTTCTTGTAGCCAGGTTCCGCCAGACGTTGGGCCGTGCGTGCCAACCGGTGCCGGATCCTGCGTGATTCCAGGTCCTTGCGCAGGTTGAGCAAACGCAGGACCGCTGTTTCCCGCCATTTTCCCTGGTCCCGCTTGTACTTCATCCTGCGGTGGATGCCGAAATCGGTGCTGTCGACCAGGAAGGGCGCCGGCCAGACTTCACAGCCTAAGGCTTCCAGTTTGTGAAAAAGATGATTGTTCGCCACGGGATTCTGTCTCGTATAGATGTCCCCGGCGATTCCGATGAGGGGACGCCCTGCATCCGTCACTGCGATGGACTCCAGACGCTCGACACATCGGGATAGGGCATCACTCAGGGCATGTTTTTCCAGGGCCTCTTCGATGTCCATCAGATTCAGGCCATGGACGCGGTCCGTATCTCCGGGTGTTTTTTCATAGGGACGTTTTTCCGCGGCAGCCTTGACCAGCAGGTCGACAGCGGTCAGCCCTCCCCAAAAATGCATGAGCCCCGGCATACCCAGGAGATCTAACAGAAAACTCATAGGAGGAGCCTTGACATGAAGGTTCCTTATACCGAGATCCTCCAGGAGGAAGCTCAACCCGGCTTCATATTGAGACAGCAGACAGACAAACTCCGCTCCCGGGAAGTAAAAAACCTCCCCGTCTTCCCGTTTTTTACGCGAGTACTTGACCAGATCTCCCGCCATGATGGAGTAGGCATGACATTCTTTTCCAGAGCAATGCTGGGACCCGCACACCAGGGTTTCCTCGTCCGGCAGAGGAAGGATCGCCACGTCGATGCCCGTGCTCTTCAATGCTCCGGCAAAAGCCACCACATGGTCCGTGAAATAGGGCAGGACGAACTTGTGTGTCCTGAGTTCCACTGGAGATTTCTGTGCTAAACGATCGGATGCCGAAGGGGATTCCGCAGGAAGAGCGGCGCCATCGCTGATCTCATCATAGAACGCCTCCAGGCGCGTGATAAGCCCGGCCTCAGCCCGATGCTCGTCGAATTCCAGCCACAGATGAGGGGTGCTGCGCAGGATCTGGCTGATGTGTTTCTGAGTAAAGGCGTCGGGGCCGCATCCGAAGTTGGAAATAACCAGGGGATAGGTCCCCACCTGCCCACGGCACCATTGGGAGATGGCGATCATCCGTTGATTGTACCTCCAGGGAGGAAGGCCTGGTCCGGAGGTCGAATCCGGGATGTCTTCAGGGATGAAATCCTGAGGGACGATACAGACATCCATCCGCTTCAGATGGAGAGCCAGATTGAGATTCACGAAGGGGTCATGCACATTGTACGGCTTTCCGGTGATCACCCAGACATCGCTTCCGCTGCGGCGGAACTGTTCCAGAACCTCTTCTCCCCGCATCTGGATCTGTATGCGGAATTGCTTGAACCGGTCGTGGGCAAAATCCAGGGCCCGGGCAAACTCGTCTTTGGTCTTGCCCAATCGGCGCTGTATTGAAGACATCGCCTTGAAGAATTTCCCGGAATCGAACGCCAGGTTCACCTGGGGCGATTCGATGGAAAACTCGGAGGTGGACCAGAGCATCCAGGGGATGTGTTCGGCATAGGGACAATTCTGCTCACAATGACCGTCTTCGCTCATGTGCTGCACATAGGAAGGAATAAACACAAAATCCACCTCTCGATCAGCGAACCATTGGACGTGGCCGTAGGCCAGTTTGACCGGAAGACAGGTTTCGACCGAGATCTTCTTCAGGCCCGAATTCAGGATATCCATGTCTGACGGAGGCGACAGGAGGACCTTGCAGCCCAGGTGGTTGAAAAACGCCGCCCAGAAGGGGATATCTCCCATGAGCAGCGAGGCCCTGGGGATCCCTACGGTGTGGGAGGGATTGATGGGATTGCGGATAGAATCCTGCAGTGCAACCTGCCACTCTGCGAACAGGTCGACCGACATGTCGCGATCCTGTGCTTCATCCGCACCCACGTCCTGTCTCCGGGTCCTTTGTTTGGCTGTGTATCGCTCGCAGATGTCGCCGAAGAAGATCTGTCGGTTACCCAGGTCGATCCGGTTGACCTGACACTGGTTGGCACAATGCCGGCATTGAAAACTGGATACCTTACACGGACGCCGGATGCGCTCCTGTAGCTGCGCCAAGTTCGGCGATGTTTTCCCCTTCTGTTCGACGGTCCGGCGGGTGATCAGGGCCGCTCCGATGGCTCCGGATATCCGGTTATAAGGATGCACCGGAACCGGCCGTTTCAGGAGGCGGGCAAAGGCATTGACCACTGCCGGGTTGGAGGCCGTGCCGCCCTGGAACACGATGTGGTCTCCAACCGTGCGTTCGGCCACGACTTTTTCCAGGTAATTGCGTGCAATGGCAAACGCCAGCCCGGCGGTGACATCCGATACGCTCTCCCCACGGCTCAGGGCATTCACCAGCTCCGATTCCATAAAAACCGTGCACTGACTGCCCAGGTCGGATGGGGCCTCTGACTGGTGGGCCAGGCGCGAAAAATCCTGCTTGATATCCAGGTCCAGCAGCTCGGCCTGCTCCTCCAGGAAAGATCCGGTTCCAGCTGCACAGATCTTATTCATGGTGAAATCCTGGATCCTTCCGTTCCGCAGCTTGATGAACTTGGAATCCTGTCCCCCGATCTCGAAGATCGTATCCGCTTCCGGGAAATAGGGCAAGGTTCCTGCGAGCTGGCAGGTGATCTCATTCCGGACCTCGTCCGCTTCCAGGTACTCTCCCGCCAGATGGCGGCCGCTGCCGGTGGTGCCGATGCCCAGGATCTCCAGTCCTCCGGAGCATCTGTCGAAGAGCTGCTCACATCCTTCCCGGATGACCTCGAGCGGCCTTCCTTTGGTCGGGAGATAAATACCGGCTTTGAGCCGCCCTTCGCCGTCGACAAGAGCAAGGTTGGTACTGACCGAACCCACGTCCACACCCAGGTACCCTCGGACAAACTCACCCTCTTCCGGTTGTGGCTCTTCAGGTGGAGCCGGAGCCGCCTCTCCCAGGGAGGGTAAAAAACAGCGGACCCTGCCTTCTCTGGATAACGTCTCGCTCAGCCAGGCACGGATCTCGTCCACGGTGAGCGGATGCGGGTTTTGGTGGGCGGCCAGGGCCGCACCCAGGGCGGAGGTGAAGGAGGGAGCCTGGGAAAGGACGAAGGTGCCGTCCTGCAGTGAGAGGACTTCCCGGAAAGCCCGGACCAGGCCCCTGTTCTGAAACCCACCTCCCGTTAGCAGGACCGGGAGTTTGTTTTCACGTCCTTTGAGGATGGTGGCCACATAGTTTCGAGCCAGCGCCTGGCACAGGCCGTATGCGATCTCTTCCAGGGGTGTTCCTTTCTGCTGGAGGTGGATCATGTCGCTTTTGGCGAACACGCTGCATCGTCCGGCGATGGTAGCGCCTTTTTGCGCGGCGTCCGCGCATTCCGCGAATTCCGTGATGGTCAACTTCAACCGAGCGGCCTGCTGTTCCAGAAAAGCCCCGGAACCGGCCGCACAGCGCGTGTTCAAAGAAAAGTCCCGAATCTCGACCGATTCCGGAGAGGAGGACAAAGGATCGATGCTCATCCAGGAGGAAGTCTGTCCGCCGATCTCGATGATGGACAGGGCCTCAGGGGATTCATGACTCCCGCCGATGGAGAGGGCCACCAGCTCATTGCCCGCGTAGATGTGGGGATGAAGGCGACTGGCATCCCGTCCGCACCCGGTTATCCCGACGCGTAAGGCGGGGGCCTGACAGCCGTCCAGGACATTCCCGACGACCTCCTCCAGGGTCTCCTGTACTTGGCCCCGATTGAGGACTTCGCAGCGGCGCCGGACTCCGTGGTGCTCATCCAGAAGCACGGCCTGGCTGCTGACGGATCCGAGGTCGATCCCCAGCAGCATCACAATTCCCGCTCCCATACCAGATGTTGCATTCGGTTTCTGTCCTTCTTCGAAATGAGAAAATACAGATTATCCCAAGTGCCGATTCAAGTCAAAAGACTTACAGGTCGGGGAGCATGATCCTCTATCCCTGAAGGGACAGTTTGTCGAACTCGTGCTTGATAAAAAACTCGGTCCCGGAGATCCGCAGGTCGTAAAGCTCATCCGACTCTTGGCCGCAGGTCAGGATCTTAGAGCCCAGGGTGAGGCAACCAAAGGTTGTGCGCGCATGGGCCTGGATCAGGCTGAGTTTGCATGATGCCTTGTCCGGTGCCAAGACCCCGATGCTGTCCGACAGCGCCGTTACGATTCTCCCGTCAGGATACACACTGAGGTCTGAAATCTCTGCGTCCGGGGGAAGGGACAAAGCCTGAAATGATTCGTTTTCCGGATCAAGGATATACAAGGCATCCGATTCCACCAGGATTTTTCCGCCGGGATAGCGCGTTGTTCTTTTGGTGCAGCCTAGTCCTGATGCCGTGAACATCGTGTTCTGCCGGAGGTCCCAGCGTTTGAGCAGCCCGTCGGATCCGGTTGAATAGATCCGGCCCCGGTCATCCAGCGTGAGGTCCTTTATGGGCTTATCATGCGCTGTGATCTTCGCTATCCTCATCCGGGTGAAATCCCAGATCCGCAGTGAGCCGTCATTATGCCC
>JAUWTO010000117.1 GCA_030614685.1 Candidatus Aminicenantota bacterium | reverse complement strand
CCCCAAAGAACTTGACAAGTTCTGTAGCCTGTTGGTATATTAGAACTTGGCAATCCCCACAATGGAGCCTACCATGATAACTAAGACTTTCCTGTATGCACGTGTCAGCACAGAGGAGCAGAAAAGAGATGGTTATTCCCTACCCAAGCAGGTCAAAAAGCTTAGAGAGCATGCTGAAAAAGCAGAACTGACAATTGACGTAGTGATTGAAGAAGATGATTCCGCAAAAGATGGCAAGACCAGGAAGAAGCACAACCAGATGATACTGGAGATTTTGGAATCTGATGAGGACCAACATTTCAACATCCTCTGTGAGAAAGTTGATAGACTACAGAGGAACCTTGAAGATGCTCAGAACATTGATAATTTAGTACAGACTGGAAAGCTCACGGTCCACTTTAGTGACGAATCTCCAAAAGTGTATGACAAGTCAGCCAACAGCCACACCAAGCTGATGATGAACATCAAGACAGTCATTGCAAAGTTCTATATTGATTTGCTCAGAGAAGAATCAATGAAAGGGATTGATGAGAAGGTAGAACAAGGCGGTTATCACTCTGTGGCACCTCCAGGATACCGGAACAATAAAATCTTGAAGATTATTGAAGTTGATGATGAGGTAATAGGCACCAATGGAGAGACTAGGGCAGACTTGATTCAAGAGGTGTTTAAGTTGTATGCCACGGAGAGATATGATGTAAGGACTCTTGCAAAGGAATTGTCTGGGAGAGGTCTTGTGAACCGGACAGGGAATCCCATTGGCAAATCCAGGATTGCAGAATCTCTGAAGAATCCACTCTACTATGGGATGGTGACACATCCTAGAACACGGAAACTTATCCAGGGCATTCATACACCACTCATCTCAAAGGAACTTTTTGACAAGTGTGAAGATGTGAGGAAAGGAAAGACCTCATTCAAGCTGAACAGGAAAAAGTTTGCATTCCAAGATGTAATCAAGTGTGGCTACTGTGGATGTTCCATCATTGGAGAGAAGAAGAAAAAAACCATCAAGTCTACAGGTGAAATTAGATACTACACCTACTACCACTGCACAAAGGGTTCACCAAAACTTGGGAAAGCCTGTCCCCAACCATGGTGGACTGAGAAGGAGTTAGAGGAGTTGTTCTTTATCTGGTTTGATAATGTCTATATTGATGATGAGATTCTGGATATTATCAGAGAAGCCATTGACCAAGGATATAAAGAAGACCAGAAGTATCTTGATGCTCAGAAGAAACGTTTGAATGATGAATACAGGCAGAATGAGAAAGAGATGAGGACTCTTTACAAAGACAAGAATGCCAAGGTGATTGACTTGGACTTTTTCCAAAGTGAATATGGAATCCTGAGAGAAAGGCAAGAGGAAATCCGTGATGAAATAACAGCAATTGATGAGTATAATGAGGATTTCATGGAAAATGCCCTTAGAACTATAGAACTGTGTAACAGCCTTAATATTCAATACCTTAGCTCAGATATTGAAGGAAAGAACAAAATACTCAAAATGTTGTATAGAACCGTAGTCCTGACGGATGAAGGAGATGGTTTTAAGTTTCCGTTCTTTAATTTAGCCTGGGAAAATGACTGGGATACGCTTTACAGGCTAAGACAGGTAGAGCTTGGTGGGGAGAATAACGCTGAAATGAAAAAATGGCTCCTCGGGTAGGACTCGAACCTACAACCTAGTGGTTACAAGGGCCCCAAAATTTCTTCTGGGCTTGGACTATCTCATCACCCGTTCCGGGTATCCGGAGATAGGGTGTCGGGCGCTTCCCCCGGCTCATGTCCGGAGTACGAGCTCTCGCTCTAGTCTCTGCACCTTCCCTGACCTTTAGACGCTGATCAGGGCTTGGCTCAGGGTTGCCATTTTCCGTGATGTACGGAAGGCAGGTTTCCTTGAGTTCACCCGATTTTTCGACCACGATTCCTCGTGGAAGCTGCAACTCGGAGTGAACTTCCCTGTGACAATTGGCACATAGTTGGATCAAATATTCTCTTCGATCCGAGTACCGTCTTTTGTCACTCAAAGTTTCTCCTTTTTTTACAGCCACCCGCTCTGCCGATTGAGCTACCGAGGAGCAGTATTGACCTATTTTATACCAGAAAACGTGGGGAAAGGCAACAAAAGCATGAGATTGCCACGCTCCTGCGGAGGCTCGCAATGACAGATGTTCGATCTGCCATTCAGCGGAAAATAACCAAGATCAGCGGAAGCTGGCCTGCAGGGCGGTCTTGCGGAAGTCCTTACCCTCCACGTTCACGATCTTGCACATCTCGTGTATGCGGGAATGGAGCCGCACACCGATGCGGCTCTCCAGGCTCTCATCCTGTTTCTGCTCGTACATCTTCTTCCGGCTCCACACCTCGCGCGGCTCCTCCTCCTCTTCCTGCATATCGAGGTAGTTGGTGGTGAAGATGGTCAGCTGCTTGTTGTTATACCGGTGGTTGATGATGTAGAAAATGGTCTCTTCCACCCAGGGCGTGGTGCGCTTGGCTCCCAGCTCATCCAGGACCATGACCTTCTTTTCGAACACTGGGGCCAGGAGCTCTGACTCGGTCATGGGCGAATCCGACGAATACGAATTCTGGAGATCGCGCATGAGCTGGCGGAAGTCATAGAAATAGCAGGGCACGCCTTTTTCCCAGACGAGGTCGTGGATTATGGCCGCGGCCAGGTGTGTCTTCCCCACTCCGCATGGGCCCTGGAAGAGCAGCCCCGATACCTGGACCGGGTAGTTCGATATCAGTTTTTTCGAGATCTTGACCGCATCGCGGTGTGACGCGTTCAGGGGTTTGAAATTCTCGAAGGTGCACTCCCGATACCTCCGGGGTATGTTGGCCTGCTCGAAGAGTACCTGGTTCTGGCGCTGCACATAACACCGGCAGCGCTTGGCGACCGTGCGGCCCTCCACCTCTTCCAGGACCCAGCCGGTATCCTGGCAGAGGGTGCATTTCTCTTCCGCCATCATCAGTTCAATGACCCCCTCAGCTGCTGCAGGCTGGGCTGCCGAGCCAGCTTCCGGATCGCCTTTTTTTCGATCTGCCGGATGCGCTCCCTTGTCAGGTTGAGCTGGTCCCCGATCTCCTGGAGCGTCCGGGGATGATCATCATCCAGGCCGAAGCGCAGCTTGAGTACCAGAGCTTCCTTGTCCTCCAGTTCATAGAGGATTGCGCGGACCTGCTCCTGTATGGCATTCTTGATGATATTGTACTCCACGGAGGGAGACATGCTGTCCTCGATCTTGTCCCCGAACTCGATGTCCTCGTCGAAATATTTATCGCTGAGTGAGATGTCACGGCTGCCCAGTATCTCCAGGTCCTCTACCTCGGCCACCGCGATCTTCATCCGCTTGGCGATCTCTTCCCGGTTGGGGCTGCGTCCCAGCTCTTTCTTGAGGCCTGATTTCACACGCTTCATCTCCGAGACCTGGTCAGAGAGCTTCTGGGGAATGTGGTAGATGCGGGAATTGCGGGTCAGGGCGTGGAACACCGCCTGCCGGATCCACCAGACCGCGTAGGATATGAACTTGACTTTTCTTTCCGGATCAAACCTGCGGGAGGCCTCGATCAGGCCAATGTTCCCTTCATTGATGAGATCCAGGAGGCTGAGGCCCATTCCCCGGTATTTTTTAACATAGGACACGACGAACTTGAGGTTGGCCTCTATCATCTTGCGCTGGGCGACCTTGTCTCCCTTTAGGATGAGATGGCCGAGCTCGCGTTCCTCTTCCTGGGACAGGGGCTTGAATTTGGAAATCTGGTTCAGATATAGTTTCAGGTTCCGGGATTGAAGAGAGTCGCTGTAGCCGTCCCTCATTCGTCTATTGTATCAATTTTTTCGATTATTACCAACTTGGCCGAGCTCTGCCGGACCAGAGACATCCTGGTCTTTTCGAACTCATCTTCCCGGCCCTCGAAGAAGTTGAGCCTGATGTACTCCAGGAACTGGTTGATCTCCTCCTCTATCCTCTCGATCTTCTGGCGCATGTTGAGGATGATCTCGATGCCTGCGAGATTGACCCCCAAGTCCCGGCTGAGATTCAAGATGACCTCCAGCTGTCTGAGGTCTTCGTCGGAATAGAGCCGGGTGTTGCCATCGCTGCGGGAAGGCTTCAGGAGCCCCTCCCGCTCATACAGGCGGAGCGTCTGGGGATGGATGTTGTAGAGACGGGCCACGCTGCTGATGTGGTAGTATTTGCTCTGATCCTTGTCTTTTTTCATCTTACTCGATCCCCAGGTCTTTGCGCGGGTCCTCGTCCGTGGCGGCCTGCAGTTCCCGCATGAGCTCCCGCACGCGCTCGTTGTTGAAGGAGGGCGGCACGATGTAGGCCTCTACGAACTGGTTCCCCCGCGAGCTCTTCCCCGGCCTGGCTATCCCCTTGTCGCGCAGGCGGAACTTCTGGCCGGATTTGGTGCCGGGTGGGATCTTAATGGTGGTTTTCCCGTACAGCGTAGGCACCTCGATCTTGGCTCCCAGCGTGGCCTCGGGCACGGTGATGGGGACACGGATGTGCACATTGCTCCCTTCGCGCTTGAACAGCTTGTGGGGTGTCACTTCGATCACGATGTAGAGGTCTCCGGTTGGCCCACCACCTTCCCCGGCATTGCCCTTGCCGGCGAGGCGGACTCGGGAGCCGTTATCGACCCCGGCGGGGATGCGGACCTTGATGCGCTCCGTCTTCTGGATCAGGCCCATGCCGTGACAGGCCGGGCACTCCGGGCCCCGAGTCTGACCGGAGCCCCCGCAGGCTCTACATACGGTGGCGAAACGCATGCTTCCCGACTGCATGCTGGTGCGGCCGGAGCCCCCGCAGGCCGGGCAGGCCTGGCTGCCTCCGGTCTGAACATGTCCCTGTCCCTTACAGTTATCGCAGGCCACCATGCGCGTCAGGCGGATGCGGGTCTGTATGCCTTTCACCACATCCGAGAATCCCACCTTCATGGTGTACATGAGGTCCTGTCCGCGCACCGGGCCCCGCCGGGCGGCACGCCCCGGGCCGGCCCCTCCCATGATGTTGTCGAAGAAATCCCTGAAAGAGGAGGATCCGAAATCGGAAAAATTGAACCCCTCAAACCCTCCGGTGGTTCGGCCCTGCTGGTAAGCCCCCGGGCCGGGTCCGTGGCCCACGAACCCGAACTTGTCGTACTGGCTCTTCTTCTTGGGATCGCTGAGCACGGAATTGGCTTCCTGGATCTCCTTGAAGCGGGCTTCCGCGTTCTTGTCACCCGGGTTGAGATCCGGGTGACACTTGCGGGCCAGCTTGCGGTAGGCTTTTTTTATGTCCGCTACCGAAGCCTTGCGATCGAGCCCCAGGGTCTTGTAATAGTCCTTGGCCATGGTTCAGCACGGTTTTAATTCTTGCCTTTGTCCTCATCCACGACTTCCGCGTCGATGACTTCTTCCTCATTCTCTGCGCCCGCCTGCTGCTGGGACTGCCCGGCGTCTGCTCCCGGGGCGTCTCCGGGGCCCGCCTGTGCCTGCTGCTGTGTGGCCTGCTGGTACAACATCTCCGTCATCTTGTGGGAAACCTGAGTCAGGGATTCTACGGCCTTCTTGATATGATCGAGGTTGTCAGTCTGGATCGCGGACTTGGTGTTTTCGATCTCGACCTGGATCTTGCTGGCTTCCTGGGGATCGATCTTGTCCTTGTTCTCCCGCAGGGTTTTTTCCAGAGCGTAGACCAGTGAATCGGCCTGATTCTTGGTGTCGATCACCTCACGGCGCTTCTTGTCTTCTTCGGTGTGGCTTTCTGCGTCCTTCACCATGTTGTCGATTTCGCTGTCATCCAGCCCGCTGTGACCGGTGATGGTGATGGCCTGCTGCTTGCCCGTGCCCAAGTCTTTGGCCGAAACATGCAGGATGCCATCGGCGTTCATATCGAAGGTCACCTCGATCTTGGGTATGCCGCGCGGGGCCGGGGGGATGCTGTCGAGGTGAAAACGGCCCAGTGTTCGGTTGTCGACCGCCATCTCCCGCTCTCCCTGCAGCACATGCACTTCGACGCTAGGCTGGTTGTCTGAGGCTGTGGAGAAGATTTCTGTCTTCTTGGTCGGGATGGTGGTGTTGCGGTCAATCATCTTCGTGAACACGCCGCCCAGGGTCTCGATCCCCAATGTCAGGGGGGTGACGTCCAGCAGCAGGACATCCTTGACATCTCCGGAAAGGACAGCACCCTGGATAGCGGCACCGGCCGCCACGACCTCGTCGGGATTGACACCCTTGTGCGGTTCCTTGCCGAACAGTCCTTTGACCAGTTCCTGCACCTTGGGAATACGGGTCGAGCCGCCCACTAGGATGACCTCGTCTATGTCTTCCGGCTTGAAGCCGGCATCGGACATAGCACTTTTACTGGGCTCGAGGGTCCTCTGGATGAGCGGATCCATGAGCTGCTCGAGCTTGGACCGGCTCATCTTGATAAGCAAATGCTTGGGGCCGGACTGATCGGCCGTGATAAAAGGCAGGTTGACCTCGGTCTCCATGGTGGTGGACAGTTCCATCTTGGCCTTTTCCGCGGCTTCCTTGAGCCTCTGCAGTGCCATCTTGTCTTTGGTGAGATCGATGCCGGATTCCTTCTTGAATTCCTTCACCAGCCAATCCTGTACGACCTGATCGATATCGTCTCCGCCCAGGTGTGTGTCCCCGTTCGTGGACTTGACCTCAACGATTCCCTCTCCGACCTCGAGGATGGATATGTCGAAGGTTCCGCCCCCAAAGTCATACACGGCGATCGTCTGGTCGCTCTTCTTGTCCATGCCGTAGGCCAGTGCGGCCGCGGTGGGCTCGTTGATGATTCGCTGCACGTCCAGGCCCGCGATCTTGCCGGCGTCTTTGGTGGCCTTGCGCTGGCTGTCGTTGAAATGGGCCGGGACCGTGATCACGGCCTTTTCGACCTTTTCGCCCAGATAATCCTCGGCCGATTTTTTAAGCTTCTGCAGGATCATGGCCGAGATCTCCGGCGGGGCGTAGGATTTGCCCAGCGCCTCGATCCGCACATCTCCGTTGGCCGCCTCGGTCACCTTGAATGGGACCTGTTTGATCTCCTCGGGGATTTCCTGGAAACGGCGCCCCATGAAGCGTTTGATGGAATAAATCGTGTTTTCCGGATTGGTCACACGCTGACGCTTGGCGACCTGGCCGACCAGGCGCTCATCCTTTTCGGTGAAGGCGACGACCGAGGGCGTGGTCCTTCCACCCTCCTCGTTCTGGATGATGATCGGTTTGTCACCTTCGGTTATCGCAACCACCGAGTTCGTGGTTCCTAAATCGATTCCTATGATTTTTGCCATATTGTCCTCCTGAGTTGGCTGTCTAGGATGTAAAT
>JAUWTO010000293.1 GCA_030614685.1 Candidatus Aminicenantota bacterium | reverse complement strand
GGAGCAGCAAAACTTCCCACCTAATTTAGCAGAATCCAACCTGCATTTCAACCATAACCTGGACATGGCCACAGAAATATCCTCATCTGACTTTTCTGGGAGATTTGATAGATAAAACCAGCTTAGCGGAAGCTCGCCTGCAGGGCAGTCTTGCGGAAGTCCTTGCCCTCAACGTTCACGATCTTGCACATCTCGTGCACGCGGGAGTGGAGCCGCACACCAATGCGGTTCTCCAGGGACTCCTCCTGTTTCTGCTCGTACATCTTCTTCCGGCTCCACACCTCGCGCTGCTCCTCCTCCTCATCTTCCTGCCTATCGAGGTAGTTGGTGGTGAAGATGGTCAACTGCTTGTTGTTATACCGGTGGTTGATGATATAGAAGATGGTCTCTTCCACCCAGGGCGTGGTGCGCTTGGCCCCCAGCTCATCCAGGACCATGACCTTCTTGTTGAACACGGGAGCGAGGACCTCAGACTCGGTCATGGGCGATTCCGACGAATACGAATTCTGAAGATCGCGCATGAGCTGGCGGAAGTCATAGAAATAGCATGGCACATTCTTGTTCCAGATGAGGTCACGGATTATGGCCACGGCCAGGTGGGTCTTCCCCACCCCGCATGGTCCCTGAAGGAGCAATCCCGATTCCTGGACCGGGTAGTTGGTTATCAGTTTTTTCGCGATTTTGACCGCATCGCGGTGAGATGCGTTCAGGGGTTTGAAATTATCGAGGGTACACTCCTGATACCTCCGGGGAATGTTAGCCTGCTCGAAAAGAATTTGGTTTTGTCGCTTCACATAACACTGGCAGCGCTTGGCGAGCGGGCGGCCCTCCACATCTTCCAGGATCCAGCCGGTATCCTGACAGAGGGCGCAGTTCTCTTTTGCCATCAGTTCAATGACCCCCTCAGCTGCTGCAGGCTGGGCTGCCGAGCCAGTTTCCGCAGCGCTTTTTTTTCGATCTGCCGGATGCGCTCCCTTGTCAGGTTGAGCTGGTCCCCGATCTCCTGGAGCGTCCGGGGATGATCATCATCCAGGCCAAAGCGCAGCTTGAGTACCAGAGCTTCCTTGTCATCCAGTTCATGGAGGATCTCGCGGACCTGCTCCTGTATGGCGTTTTTGATGATGCTGTACTCTACAGAGGGGGACAAGCTGTCCTCGATCTTATCTCCGAACTCGATGTCCTCGTCAAAAAATTTATCGCTGAGGGAGATGTCGCGGCTGCCCAGGATCTCCAGATCCTCGATCTCCGCCACCGCGATCTTCATCCGCTTGCCGATCTCTTCCCGGTTGGGATTGCGCCCCAGCTCTTTTTTAAGGCCCGCCTTCACTCGTTTCATCTCTGAAACCTGATCAGAGAGCTTCTGGGGAATGTGGTAGATGCGGGAATTGCGGGTCAGGGCATGGAACACGGCCTGCCGGATCCACCAGACCGCATAGGAAATGAACTTGACGTTCCTTTCAGGGTCGAAGCGCCTCGCGGCCTCGATCAGACCCAGGTTTCCCTCGTTGATGAGGTCCAGCAGGCTCAGCCCCATGCCCCGGTATTTCTTGACATAGGACACGACGAACTTGAGATTGGCCTCGATCATCTTCTGCTGCGCGACCTTGTCTCCCTTTTGTATCAGACGCCCGAGTTTCCGCTCTTCCTCCTGGGACAGGGGTTTGAATTTTGAGATCTGGTTTAGATGGAGTTTTAGGTTCCGGGATTGGAGAGAGTCGCTGTAGCCGTCCCTCATTCGTCTATTGTATCAATTTTTTTGATTATTACCAACTTGGCGGAGCTCTGCCGTACCAGGGATACCCGGGTCTTCTCGAACTCCTCGTCCCTGCCCTCGAAAAAGTTATGGCGGATGTACTCCAGGAACTGGTTGACCTCCGACTCGATCTGCTCGATCTTCCGGCGCATGTTGAGGACGATCTCGATCCCGGCCAGGTTGACGCCCAGATCCCGGCTGAGGTTCAGGATAACCTCCAGCTGCTTGAGGTCCTCGTCCGAGTAAAGCCGTGTGTTGCCTTCACTGCGCGATGGCTTCAGGAGCCCCTCCCGCTCATACAGACGGAGTGTCTGAGGGTGTATATCATAGAGCCGGGCCACACTGCTGATGTGGTAGTATTTGCTCTGCTCTCCGTTTTTTTTCATCCTATTTCCATCTTCAGGTCCTTGCGCGGGTCCTCGTCCGAGGCTGCCTGCAGTTCCCTCATGAGTTCCCGCACACGTTCGTTGTCAAAGGCGGGCGGCACGATATAGACTTCCACAAACTGGTTTCCTCGGGCATTCTTGCCCACCTTGGCGATCCCCTTGTCGCGCAGGCGGAACTTCTGGCCTGACTTGGTACCGGGGGGGATCTTCATGGTCGCGCTCCCGTACAGAGTAGGCACCTCGATCTTGGCGCCCAGCGTGGCCTCGGGGACGGTTATAGGCAGCCGGATATGTACGTTGCTTCCGTCTCGCTTGAACAGCTTATGCGGCGTCACCTCGATCACGATGTACAGGTCCCCGGTCGGGCCGCCACCCTCCCCGGCATTGCCCTTTCCGGCAATGCGCACCCGGGAGCCGTTGTCTACCCCGGCCGGGATGCGGACCTTGATGCGCTCTGTCTTCTGGATCAGACCCATACCGTGACAGGCCGGGCATTCCGGGCCCCGTGTCTGACCAGATCCTCCGCAGGCTTGACAAACGGTGGCAAAACGCATGCTTCCCGACTGCATGCCGGTACGGCCGGTGCCACCGCAGTTCGAGCAAGCTTGACTGCCTCCGGTCTGAATATGCCCCTGTCCCTTACAGTTAGCGCAGGCCACCATGCGCGTCAGGCGGATGCGGGTCTGTATGCCGTTCACCGCATCCGAGAAGCCCATTTTCATGGTGTACATGAGGTCTTCCCCGCGCATTGGGGCCCTCCGGGCGGCACGTCCCGCTCCGGCCCCTCCCCTGATGTTCTCGAAAAAATCCCTGAAAGAAGAGGATCCGAAATCAGAAAAATTGAATCCTTCGAATCCTCCCGTGAAAGGGCCCTGATTGTGCGCCCCCGGGCCGGGTCCGTCGCCCACGGTACCGAACTGGTCGTACTGGCTCCTTTTCTTGGGATCGCTCAGCACGGCATTGGCTTCCTGGATCTCCTTGAAGCGGG
>JAUWTO010000155.1 GCA_030614685.1 Candidatus Aminicenantota bacterium | reverse complement strand
TGCTTTCAGAGACAATGGCTTCCGAAGTGCCGGCCTCTGAGCTGACAGGACGTGCCATCCCGATGAACGAAATTGAGAGTATCACCAGAATACCTAACATTATTTTGGTTTTCATCTTAACCTCCTCAAAATTGAGTTTCTGCTTCAGAATAGCGACCAGCCTGTCATTCAGTTGGGATCGTCCCAGTGCACCCAGGACCGCAGCCGGTGGGCTCCAGTGGACAGGAATAGAATTCCGGATGAGCAGCAGGTTCTCCGCATAGGTCGAAGGCTTGATGCCCGCCTTGAGAACCAGTTCGTCACAGGCTTTCTCCTGTTCCTTTCTGATCATCCGGAAGACAAACCAGCTCAGGGGATTGAACCAGTAGAGGGCACAGCTCAAGCGGGCCAGCAGCATGACCAGGAAATCTCCTCTTTTGACATGCGCCAGCTCATGATACAGGGCCGTAGATCGCTGGCTCTCACTCCAACCATCGGACCCGGACGGCATCATCACGACCGGCCTGAGGAATCCCCAGGTCAAAGGGATTCGGACCCTGTCGTGACTCAGGAGATGGACCTTCCTCCGGAGGGACACCGCGGCCAGGAAACGATAGAGCAGCCGCTTCCAAAGGGGATCGTCCATGCCCCGGCCTTCACGTGTCAAACGGACAGCTCCCCGGAGTCCCAGGGCCAACCGGAAAAGAAGAACCGCTGCTCCAGTGAGCCATGCGACAAGTGTCCCGATTCCGAGAATAGGTTTTATCTCAGAGAGGATTCCGCTCTGGAAAGGCCGAGAGGTTTTCTCTTCTCCTCGGGAGTCTGGCGGCACCTCGGATACCTCCATGCTGTCTACATGAGAACTCAAAGGGACATCCTGGGCCGTGACCCATCCGCGGCCTTCTGCAGGGTTTTTTACACTGGTCTCCCATGTGGGGAGGAGCCGGGTTTCCCAACCGGCTGTCAAAGATGAGAGTATCGGTATGAAAAGGAGGCCGACGAGGAAGAGGGAGAGCACGAGGTGCCGCAAGCCGGCTGATCTCTTGCGCAGCAGGAAGGCCAGCACAAGAGCCAGGGCCAGGATCAAGGAACTCTTGATCAGATACCCGCTGATGAGATCGAGCCAACCGGCTTCGACAATAGACTGCACGGCTATCGTCCTTCCTTCCGGGCCTTTTCGATGAGGGCCCGCAGGCGCAGGTACTCTTCCTCGGACAGGTCGTCCTCGGAAATGTCCAGCAGGTCTGCCATGACCTCTTCGGTGGAGCCGTTGAAGAACGTCTTCTGGAGATGACGCAGGGCGGTCTGCCGGGCTTTTTCCCGGGACAAAGTAGGATAGAACACATAGCGGGGGCCATCCTGCTGATGGCACAGGTGCCCTTTGTTCTCCAGCACCTTGAGCAAAGCCCTCACCGCGGAGTAGCTGGGCGGATTGGGGAGCCGCTCGAGCACCTGAGCGGCAGTGGCCTGCTTCAGCTCATAGATGATGTCCATGATCTGTCTTTCTCTGCGGCTGAGGTTTGTCTGTCCTTTCATACGCTGCACCTCTCTTCTTAGGCTGACAGGCTGTGCTATTTTTTTAGCATGTTAAAATTTTAGCACCTTTTTTTCGGCCTGTCAATACAGATGTGTTAATTTTTTAGCACCTCATAATACCATAACCCTGGTTCCCCCAAACTGGTTGCAGTTAAACTCAAAGGAAGTGACGTCAGAATCAGTTCTTCAATGTAAGAGCAAGACCGGGTATTCGGTTCTGATCTCTGGGATGTGCCTGCCAGTGCGATGCCGGCCTCAGTCGTCCAGTCCCAGGGACATCAACACAAGCCGCCGCAGGTCTTTTTTAAGGTCCGCAACTACAGAGGACATATCCGGATCCTTTACCAGGTTGTTGAGTTCATAGGGATCCTTCTCCAGGTCATAGAGCTCCGCCTTGTCTTCATCAAAACGGATCCAGCGGATGTACTTGTACATCCCCTTTCGGACGATGCGGTAATCCAGGCTGGCTGTCCAGGGGAACGGGTTCTCGTGGCTGTAGAATTCGATCAAGATGGAATCATGGATTTCGTCTTTTTGCCCAAGCATCAGGGGTGTCAAGGACGTTCCCTGAATGTGTTTGGGTATCTCTACACCGGCCACATCAAGGATGGTGGGGGCCAGGTCCACGGAGACTACCAGGCCGTTGATCTCGGTGCCGGGCTTGACCAGACCGGGAAACCGCATCAGCAGAGGGGTCTTTACCGATTCCTCGTAGGGCAGGCGGCGCTCGACGGTCAATCCGTGCTCACCGTAGAAGTAACCGTTGTCGCTGGTGAAGATGATCAGGGTGTTGGCCAGCTGTCCCGTCTGCTTCAGGGTCTCCACAATACGGCCCACACCGTCGTCCACTGCCAGCATCATCTCGGCCCGGCGGCGGATCGTTTCGTCCGAGATTCCGGGATCGATCTCCCGGGCCCAGTCTTCGTCTTGTTCGAGGACATGCCTTAACTCCAGGGCCTTTGCAATGACGGGTTTGCTCTTCCGATCCTGGTCGGACATGCCATAGTTGGGGCGCCTCGGCATGGTCTTGCCGTCATAGCGGTCCTTGTGCCGTTTGGCAGGCATGAATTCCCGGGGCACGCTTAGGTCGATCGTCCCATCATCCAGCTGTACTGCCTCCGGGTGTACGGCCTTGTGTCCTATATATACAAAAAAGGGCCTGTCGCCGGCATCCTTGATGAATCCAACGGCTCGATCCGTAAAAATGTCCGTGATGTATCCCTTGACCGAATGAATCCGCCCATCCTCATACAGGTCAGGATCGAAGGTCTTGCCCTGTCCGGAAAAGCTCACCCAGTAATCATAGCCGGGCCTGGGAGTGGGGTCGTTGCCCATGTGCCATTTGCCGACATGGGCAGTCCGGTACCCGGCCCTCTGCAGTTCCTTGGGGAACAGATCCAGGAGGTGGCTGGCATGGCTGCGGGAGGTGTTGTCGAGTATGCCGTGACGCGAGACATACTGTCCGGTGAGGATGCTGGCGCGGTTGGGCGAACACAGGGGTGTGGCATGATAGGCGCTGTGGAACATGGCTCCCTCTGCCGCCAACCGGTCGATGTGCGGTGTCTCGAGATACGGATGGCCTCCTGCGCCGAACTCGTCGAACCGTAGATCGTCCACGACGATCAAGACGATATTGGGCCGCTCTTGTCCATTGAGGAGACAAGGTACCAAAGCCACCACCATGGCAATCAACACCGTTGTGATTGATCTGATTTTCGATCGTTCTTTATTCATTTTTTGTTCCCCTCCGATCTTCCTTATAAAGGAAGCCTTAACAACGCTTCTTTTTGTCGGGATATTTTTGGACTAAACATAGCATAGGCCACAAGGAAAGGCCATGTTGTTCACTGATTGACCGAGTTATCCCCCTGTGATATATCTGGCCGTGAAATCCCTGAGGGGAATGGGATGAAAGAGGAAGAAAAATAGAAATAACTCTCTTAAGGAGGCTTCATGAGACTGCGATCCACCACGGGATTTTTATTACTGGCTGGAATTATGGTCCTGGCACTTACGCCAAGCGCTACCAATTCAGAACAACCGCAGGTACCAGAGCATTCCTACCTGTACAAAGCCTCGTTCGTGCGGGCCGCCCCGGGGAAGCTCCTGGACCTGATCGCACTCTACAAAAACCAGATGACTGCCTACGACGCGGCAGGAGATGAGCGCCCGTTCTGGTGGCGGCACACGCAGGGCGACCAGTGGGACCTGATGCTGCTGTTTCCCATGGAGAGCTACACGGAATACTACTCGCCGAAGAGGGTGGCGCGGCGAAGCAAGGCCCAGGGGGGATCTTCCCCCGCCGCAGACAAATTCCAGGAACAGTTCCAGTCCTGCGCGGCCTGGTATGAAGACCTCTTTGTGATGGGCCCTCCCCTCGAAAAGGTGAAAAAGGAATTCGACGGTTCGGCCTACTTCCACATCGAGATATTCGTCGCCCTTCCGGGCAAACACGCGGCGCTTCTCGAGGAGCGGGTAATGGAAAACATCTATCAGACGGGCATCGGGCGGCCCTGGAACATGATCTTCGTGAAAGACCAGGGGGCAGCCTGGGACCTGTTCACGCTGGGGTGTTACCGCGACCTCCAGCACTGGGCCTCAAGCTATGAGGTCTCGAATGAGAAGCGTAAGGCGGCGGCACGCAAGGCCGGCTTCGAGGGCCCCAATGCGATCGGGCCCTATATGCGGACCCTGATCTTCATGCACCGCGACACCATGGGAGTTGCGATAAAGTAGCCAGCCGATCTCCCTCAGGCTCATTTCGCTCCTAAGGGACAGATCTCACAGATTTTTTCCTACAAACAGAATATTTTCCCCAATCCCGAAGTATCTCTACACAGAGAGGTAAAAACAATGGCCAATATCATCTTGATCGCGATCTGTGCTTCAGTAGTTACTTTTATAGTCCTGGCCATGATGATGGTCCATGAGGTCTCCAAGCGTGGTGTCAAGGTCAATTTCCTGCTGATCCGTCTATACATCTTCAAGTACATGCATCAGTATAAAGAGCTCACAAGAAAAGAAACGGGCAAGGTCGGCCCCCTGTTCTTTCCCTGCATAGCGTCCATCAACCTGGCGCTGGTCTTGGCAGTGCTGTATTTCGTAGTCTAGAGTATCTGAATCCCACTCCCCCTAATGTCTCATTTAAAATGTAATGCGGGTTCTGTCAGGACAATCCCTTGTGATGTCGCACATTTAGCGCCTTCCATTCAAGAAGGGGCTGGCTTTGTATGCGTTGTTGGAGGGCTGTGTCGGCGGTCAAAATCGTCGAGTCGATTTTCCCTTTGTCGAGCAGCAGGTCCAGGAATTCCCGTTCGGCATCCGTGAAGGGCAGCACTACGGACAGGGCCTTCCTGCACTCTTCCACAAGATGCGCTCCGTATTCCGCTGGTGAGCCTTGCTCCTGTATTGTGCGGATGTGAAGATTGGGAATTAGTTGCCTCGCCAATTCCGCTGCATCGAAATCCACGTCTTCGATAGAGACGGTCCTCCAGTCCTTGCGGTTCATCCCACCGTAAACGACGAAAGCTATGCGGAGCCGGTCGCGTTCGAGATCGTCCATGTTGAGAATCCGGTGACAGTCGAACAGGTCCCTCGCTTGCCCGCGCGCCAGCAGCGCAGCGAGCTTGCCGGCGGCCAGTTCGTGCAGATCGAGAACGGGAATGCTTTTGGCGTGGAAATCCCCGAGCGGATGAGAATCGGCGGCGCGAATATCCCAGAGTGGCTGTCTGAACATGAAATTCAGATCAACCTCGAGGTTCCCTGATTGCCCGGTGAAGCTCTGGTAGCTTAAGCGCCATTTCCCACCTGCGTGTTCGTCAGGCACTCTCTTGATGGTGAATCCTTCTCGGGAAAACACCGCTCGGGCTGCCTGCTCGACCTTGGGTCGGTCCGTCAGCATTTCCTCGCGATTGAGCGCCCCGATGTAAT
>JAUWTO010000378.1 GCA_030614685.1 Candidatus Aminicenantota bacterium | reverse complement strand
CGGTGCGCTCGAGGATCTCGGTGCCCATCCCGCCGTCGAGGATGAGGACCCGCTCTTTGAGAGTTTCCAGAAGCTTCATGTGAGAATCCCTATTAATCTGTAGAATTATCTATCCTGCTATAGCAAACTCGCCTCATGAATTATCCAGGCTATGACTTGTGACCAAAATAAATAGCACAGGCCCGGGGTCAAGTCAAGGAAGGCACTGCTGTCTTAAATGATCTCTTCGCAGGCAATATCTGTACGGGGAAAGACTTCCCGCGCCAGGTGCAGCATTTCGTCGAGCTTGGCGCCGGGATAGTCCGGGTTCAGGTGGGAGAGGTACAAAGTGCCAACATCGGCCTGCTCGGCCATCCGTGTCCCCTGAACCCAGGTGCTGTGCCCCCAGCCGATCTTCTCAGGGTACTCTTCCGGCGTGAACATGGCATCGTAGACCAGCACATCGGCTCCCTGACAGAAGGCCGTCAGCCGCTCATCCTCGCCTTTTTTCGGGTGTTCGGTGTCGGTGGCCAGGACCCAGGACTGCCCCTGGTGCTCCAATCTGTAGGCCACGCTGCCCTGGGGATGGTTCAGGGGGCACCAGGAGACCTGGATGCCCGCCACCTCGGAGGCCCCCTCCGGTAGCTGCCGGAAATACTTGGTAGAGGCCGTGTCCATGAAATCGATGGGGAAGTAGCGCCCCCCCATGAACGCCTGCAGGGTGTTTTGTGTCTCCTGTGTGTCCCACGGTGTGTAGAACGTGATCTGCGCCTTAGGAGAGAACAGGGGCTTGAAAAAGGGCAGTCCCAGGACATGGTCCAGGTGGAAATGAGTGAGCAGGATATGAATCCTGCGGCCCTCCGGTTCAGGCAGGGCGCAGAACAGGTTTCCCAAGCGAATGAGCCCGGTCCCAGCATCGATGATGAATATCTCATCCGATCCGGTCTCCAGGGTCGAGCAGATGGTGTGGCTACCGTATTTGCGGTCCTTGGAGCAGGACACGGGGGATGACCCGACCACACCCCAGAATTTCAATGCATTATCTGCCATCTATTCCGCCTTATTTGATCACTTCATAAGCCATGATCTCGGCGCTCTTGCCCTTGAGCTTCTTGGCCCCGACCTTGTTGATCTTGAATTTTCCCTTGACCAGCTTGAAGGTTTCTTCCCCCATGAGGATCTGATTGGCCTCGGCTGCGGACTCCAGCCGGGAGGCGATGTTCACGGGATCGCCGATCACGGTGTAGTCCATGCGCCGGGGCGACCCGATGTTCCCGGCCACCACATTCCCCGAGTTAATACCCAGGCGCATGTCGAAGGTAACGGACTCATCTTCCGACTCCCTCATTTTTAGGAATTCCTCCCGCATCTTGAGGGCCGCCCTCACTGCCCGCTCCGCATCGTCGGTCTCCTCGACCGGCGCACCGAAGACCGCCATGAGCCCGTCGCCGATGTATTTGTCGAGTGTCCCCCCGAACTCGAATACGATGTCGGTCATCTGGGAGAAGTGCTGGTTGAGCAGCCTCGTCACATCCCTCGGGTGCATCCTCTCGGCCAGGGGAGTGAAACCGGCGATATCCGTGAACAGGATCGTGGCCTGGATCTCCTTGGGCTCCATCAGGTCTTCCTGGGCGTCCTGGCCGCCCTTGAGGATCATCTCGACCACCTGGGGGGAGTGGAACCTCTCCAGGCGCTTACGCATCTCCTCCTCGGCCCGGATCTGCTGGTTGAGCTGCGCCTGCCCGATCACCATGGCCATCTGGCACCCTATGGTCGTCAGGAGCTCCAGGTCGCTGTCTGTGTAGATGTTGCCGAGCCGCGTGCTCGTGAGCTGGATGACGCCGATGATCTTCTCCTTGTCCCAGAGCGGCACGCACATGGCCGAATGGATCT
>JAUWTO010000308.1 GCA_030614685.1 Candidatus Aminicenantota bacterium | reverse complement strand
TCTTAATCCCTGCCTGCTTGGCCATGCGCGTGCCCTGGATCCACGTGCTGTGCCCCCAGCCGATCCTCTCCAGATACTCTTCCGGTGTGTACATGGCGTCGTACACCAGGGCATCGGCGCCCTGACAGAAGGCCGCAAGCCGCTCATCCAGGCCTTCTTTGGGGTGTTCGGTGTCGGTGGCCAGGACCCAGGAATGCCCCTGATGCTCCAATCGGTAGGCCACACTGCCCTGGGGGTGGTGCAAGGGACACCACGAGACCCGGATGCCCGCCACCTCGGAGATTCCCTCTGGCAGTTGACGGAAATACTTGGTCGAGGCTGTGTCCATGAAATCAATGGGGAAATAGCGGCCTCCCATAAGCTCCTGGAGGGTATTTTGTGTCTCCTGAGGGTCCCACGGGGTGTGGACTGTGATCTGGGCCTTAGGCGAGAACAGGGGCTTGAAAAAGGGCAGGCCCAGGATATGGTCCAGGTGAAAATGGGTCAGCAGGATGTGGATCCTGCGGCCCTCTGGCCGCGGCATGGTATGGTAGAGGTTCCCCAGCCGGATCAATCCTGTGCCGGCATCGATGATGAAGGTCTCGTCTGACCCGGTTTCCAGGGTCGAACAGATGGTGTGGCTGCCGTACCTCCGGTCCTTGGAGCACACCACAGGAGAGGATCCGACCACACCCAAGAATTTCAGTAAGTTATCTGCCATTTTTTTCCTTAGGATTGCAAATTCAGTCTATCTCGCTCTATTTGACCACTTCATAGGCCATGATCTCGGCGCTTTTGCCCTTGAGCTTCTTGGCCCCGACCTTGTTGATCTTGAATTTGCCTTTGACCAGTTTGTATGTTTCTTCCCCAATGAGGATCTGGTTCGACTCTGCGGCGGATTCAAGCCGCGCTGCGATATTCACGGCATCTCCGATCACGGTGTAGTCCATGCGCCGCGGCGATCCGATGTTTCCGGCCACCACACTCCCGGAGTTGAGGCCCAGTCGCATGTCGAAGCTCTCGGCCTGGTCCTCCGCCTCCCTCAATTTCAGAAACTCCTCTCTCATCTTGAGGGCAGCGCTCACTGCCCGCTCTGCATCGTCCGGCTCTTCCACGGGCGCACCGAAGACCGCCATGAGCCCATCGCCGATGTATTTATCTAAAGTCCCGCCGAACTCGAATATGATGTCGGTCATGTGGGAGAAGTGCTTGTTGAGGAGCAGCGTGACCTCCCGGGGGGGCATCCTTTCGGCCAGGGGAGTGAAGCCCGCGATGTCGGTAAAAAGCACCGTGGCCTGGACCTCCTTGGGCTCCATGAGTTCCTCCTGGGTGCTTTGTCCTCCCTTGAGGATCATCTCGATCACCTGGGGTGAGTGGAACCTTTCCAGGCGCTTGCGCATCTCCTCTTCCGCCCGGATCTGCTGGTTGAGCTGGGCCTGCCCGATCACCATGGCCATCTGGCATCCTATGGTCGTCAGGAGCTCCAGGTCGCGCTCTGTGTAGATGTTGCCGAGCCGCGTGCTCGTGAGCTGGATGACGCCGATGATCTTCTCCTTGTCCCAGAGCGGCACACACATGGCCGAGTGGATCTTCCTCGTGGCGATGCTCTCGGAGACCGAGAACCGGGAGTCGTCCATGGCATCGGATGTGAGGAGCGCCACCTTGTCCTGGATGACCTTGCGGATGATCGTCCGGCTGGCCCTCATCTTGGCGCTGTCGGCTGTCTTGCCTGCCTTGGATTTGATGACCACCGGCCGTAGGTCGTCCGGCCCCTCATCTCCGATGAGAAACAGGAAGCCGTAGTCCACATCGATGACCTTGAAGATGAGCTCCATGATCTTGTCGAGGAGTTCCTCGAATTCCTGCAGCGCGTTCAGCTGGCGGCTCACTTCATAGAGGACGAAGAGCACTTTGTTGCTCCGCTCAAGGGCGCTGACGTCGTCCTGGAACTGCGGAGTGGCCATCTCTTTGGCAGTTGCCTTGGGCTGGGGGACGAGGGTAGCCAGCAGGCTCGCTGAGTCCCGGCAGTCCTTCATATTGGCCACGCTGGATATGACCTGCTGCATCCAGGCTTCCTCGTTGTTCTTCAGGGTGAGCCCATCTGCTTTAGACTTTTGCTTCGCCCTCTTCTTGGACTCGGAATACACGAGTGTGGTCTTGCCGATCCGGATCACATCGCCCTCATTGAGGAGGGCCTCCTTCACAGGCTCCCCGTTGACCTTGGTCCCGTTGTAGCTCCCCATGTCGGCCACATAATATCCGTCTGCTTTTTTGGTGACCTTGGCATGGACGCGGGAGGCCTGGCCCTCAGCGATGACGATGTCATTGTCATCCTTGCGGCCCAGGATGATCTCGTCTTTTTTCAGGCTGAAAACGAAGTTTTTCCCTTCAGTCTGGGTGATGTGAAAGTATGGCATCGAGGATTTATCCGATCTCCTTATCCAGTTCCCGGATACGTCCCGAAAGCTTCTCCAGGAGCCTGAAGGCCAGGGTGGGATCGGCGCTGATGCGCGTGAGCAGGGTTTTTTTGTCCACTGTCAGGGCGCGCACCGGGCCCTTGGCACGAACCGTGGCAGAGCGGACCTCTCGCTCGAAAATGGCCATCTCGCCACAGAAATTCCCCGCCCCGAGTACCGCAAGTTTGACCTCCTTGCCGTCCTTGTCCCGGACGATCTCGACCTCGCCTGCCTGGATCTCGTACATGCAGTTCCCGGACTCGCCCTCACGGACGATGAGGTCTCCGTCCTGATAGTCTTTGCCTAAAGCGGCGGCTTTTTTCTTCATGAAGCCTCCTTGTGTTGGGGTAGCCCCCCGAAGGGAGAGTTGGCGGCGATCAGGTTCCAGAGCAGCCCGAAGATGAATTTGGGATGCATGGTGCGGAACAGAACCTCCCGGTAGGGGGAACTGCCTGTGAACATGTCCCACAGGACCGAGCTCATGATCTTGCTGCCGTTTGT
>JAUWTO010000108.1 GCA_030614685.1 Candidatus Aminicenantota bacterium | reverse complement strand
TTCCTGGGAGAGAATTTTAAAAAAAAAGACGGTTTCAAGCGGAGCCTCGAGCTATCCAGTGACATTGGCCTTTACAGCCAGGGATACTGCGGATGCAGCTTCTCCCTGAGAAAGGACCATCACGGTGCCGGAACATCCTGAAGTCGAGACCATACGGCGGGTCCTCCAGGATGTCCTGCCCGGACGCTGCATCACGGCAGTGAGCTCCAGCAAACCCAAGATGCTGCGGGGCAGAATCCCAGGATCTTCGAGGCCGGGCTGGAGGGCCGCCCGCGCTGAGGTTCAGGTCTGAAGCTTGGGTGTCGACCAGGGTTCCAACGATCGCCTCAAGCCTCGTGCACGGTCTCGAACATGGCCGCGATGTTGACCGGCGGGACATCGGCCAGGATGTTGTGGACCTGCTGGAACACAAAACCGCCGCCTGGCCGCAGCACCCGCGCCTGCTCGGAGACATGGTGTGCGACTTCTTCCGGGGTGCCGTGGGGGAGGACATCCCGGGTGTCGCAGCCGCCGCCCCAGAAGGTGATGTCACGGCCGAAATCACGCTTGAGGCCCCCGGCCTCCATGCCTCTGGCATTGACCTGCACAGGGTTTATAGCATCCAGGCCGGCATCGATAAGGTCCGGAAGGAGCTCCCTCACCCCTCCGCAGCAGTGCAGCATGACCTTGACATCAGCCAGTTCCTTGGCACGGCTCCAGAGGCGCGTGTGGAAGGGCTTGTAGAAACGGCGGTACATTTCGGGGGAGAGCAGAGGGCCGGCCTGGCCGCCCAGGTCGTCGCCGAACTGGACAATGTCGATGTAGGGTCCAACCGATCCCAGCCATTTCTCCAGGTTCTTGAGATATGTCTCAAACAGACAGTGGGAGAGTCGGAGGACATCGTCGGGATACATCCCCAGGTAGAACAGGTAGTTGTCCATCCTGTAGAGCATCTGAGGGACCTCGAACAGATTGCCGCCGAACAGGCCGATGATGGCCCGATCCGTTTTAGAACGCAGATCACAGGCGGCCCGTGCCATCTCTGCCAGACCTGACTCGTCCAGATCCAGGTGGGCGCCGGGATGGACCACTCCGGTCCAGATGGTGTCACCCAGGATGTCCTCGAGATCGGAGAAATCGTCTCCTGCAATACCCCGTTCCAGCAGGGGGAAATGAGTCTGCTCGAAGTACAGGCAGCCCGGCTTCTGGAGGCCCAGCTCCTGTCCCTCATCGCTCAGCACAACCCAGTCCCGGCCCTGCCGCTCTACATTGATAAAGCCGGGGATCAGGCAGGGTGATCCGTCCGGAAGTTCCCACTCCTTCCAATCCTCGTCCCTCAACAGGAATGCCCGTCCCATCTCGATGGTATCCACCCCGAACCTGTCGAGCACGTCCTCGTCCACCACGGCCAGCTGCTGAACCATGTCGTACACGCGGACCTGCCGGGGAGGCAGATCCAGGAACGCGCGAAGTTTGGGATAGGCTAGAGCCGCGATGCCGGATGACCGGTGCCCGGAAAGGTCTATGGGAATCCTGTCAGTTTCCCTGTGGTTCAAGGCGCTGAGTATACGTTCTCTGGAGGTCATGGCGCCCCCAGTATATCCTATGGCTGTCAGGGATGTAAATCAGGGGCAGATGGAACGCATTTGAAAAATGGGAGACGATGGATTATATTCTGACTGAAAAATCCATGAATCCCCTAAAGACCCTCGGCCTGATCGTCAATCCCATCGCCGGCATGGGTGGGCGTGTGGGCTTGAAGGGCACGGACGGGCCGGATATCCTGGAGCGGGCGCGCACCCTGGGTGCTGTTCCCCGGGCTCAGGAACGCACACAGGAGACGTTGGCAGTGCTGGCCGGTGTCAAGGAACGATTTCGTCTGCTGACCTGCCCCGGTGTGATGGGGGAAGAGGCTGCACGTTCCGTTGGTCTGACGTTTTCGCTGGTCTCTCTCTCCGGGAATCGTGAATCGACCTCTGATTTGGATACCATCGAGGCCGCTAGGGCCCTGCTGGCAGCCAAAGTCGATCTCCTCCTGTTCGCGGGAGGAGACGGTACTGCACGGGATATTTTCACGGCCATAGGGGAGGGCGTGGTAACGCTTGGGATTCCGGCGGGGGTCAAGATCCATTCGGCGGTTTTCAGCGTTAATCCCGGGATCGGGGGGGAGGTGGCAGCCGATTTTCTCCAGGACCGGGTGAGGGAGATCCGATCTTGTGAGGTGATGGACATCGATGAACAGGAATACCGGGAAGGCCGCCTCTCTGCCCGGTTGTTCGGATATCTGCGGGTACCCTATGCCAGGCAGCGCCTCCAGGCGCAGAAGATGCGGAGCCCGGGTCATGAGAGCCATGACCAGGAAGCTGCCGCCGCAGAGATCCTCCGTTCCATGGATCTGGGCATCCTGTACATCATCGGTCCGGGAACCACCACGCGAGCCGTACTCGAAGGAATGGATTTGAAAGGTACTCTCCTGGGTGTGGACGTGGTGAGAGACCGGACGCTGGTGGCGCAGGATGTCAATGAGTCGCAGCTCCTGTCCCTGACCGAGCCGGGCAGGACCCGGTTGATCATAACCCCCATCGGAGGACAGGGCTATATCCTGGGCCGGGGCAATCAACAGATAAGTCCCCGGGTCCTTGCCCATCTGGAGCGGTCTGATCTCTCCATCATCGCCACTCCCCATAAAATTCACTCCCTGCACAGCGCGCCCCTGCGTGTGGACACAGGCGACCCGGATCTAGATGCCCGCTTGAGCGGATACCATCGGGTGGTCACAGGATTCGGAAAATCCGTAGTCTACAAGGTCACGCGCTGAGGTTTGACTTCATCAGCGGGATTGGAGTATATCTTTCCATATATCTTTAATCATTACGGAAGAGCTGAAAGGACGATCCCATGCAAACAGCTATGGTATGCGGTGCCGGGGGTTTTATCGGGAGCCACCTGGTCAAGCGCTTGAAAAAAGAAGGCTATTGGGTCCGGGGAGTGGATCTCAAGCTCCCGGAGTTCTCTGAGAGCGCTGCCGACGAGTTCCTGAAACTGGATCTCAGGGAACAGCCCAACTGTGAGAGGGCCGTGATCACACCGGAAGGGCGTCCTTTTGATGAGGTGTATCAACTGGCTGCGGACATGGGCGGCATGGGATTCATTCATGCGGCAGAGTGCGAGATCATGCGCAACAGCTGCCTGATCAACGTCCACATGACCGATGCCAGTGCCCGGCTCGGGGTCAAGCGATACCTCTTTTCTTCCTCAGCCTGCGTATACCGGGACATGGAGCCCGATGAGCCGGAACTCACCGAAGAAGAGGCGTACCCGGCACTCCCGGATAACGAGTACGGCTGGGAGAAGCTCTATGCGGAGCGCATGGCCATGACTTACGGCCGGCGTTTTGGCATGGTCGTCCGCCTGGCCCGCTTTCAGAACACCTACGGTCCTGAGGGGACCTGGCAGGGCGGACGGGAGAAAGCACCGGCTGCGCTCAGCCGGAAGATCGCTGAGATCGAAGGCGGGGGATTCATCGAGATCTGGGGCGACGGCACGGCCATGCGGGCTTACACCTACATCGAAGACCTCCTGGACGGAATATACCTGCTGATGCATTCCGACTTGGAAGACGGAGTCAACATCGGCCGGCAGGAGTACGTTTCAGTGAACGAACTGGTGTGCGTCATTGCCGAGGTGGCCGGGAAAGAGGTCCATGTCAAACACATCGAAGGCCCGGTGGGCGTCAGGGCCCGGAACTTCCGTCACGACCGCATCAGCGCTATTGGCTGGGAATCACGCTTCTCGCTGCGTGAAGGCATCGGCCATACCTACCCCTGGGTCAAAGCTCAGGCGGAGGCAGCGCGCAAGGCCGAATAGACCCCATGAACACGGTTTTTCATCCCTGGGATTACCTCATCGTCACTGCCTCCAATGAGTCTCAGGCCGAGGCCTACAGGGCGCACCTGGAAGCCCGACGATCATTGGGATTCCTTTCAGGGATAGAGAACGTCCTGGTCGTTCCCGATCCGGGAGGAAAGCGGATCGGGAGCGGGGGGAGCACGATCCAGTGCTGGATGAGCGTGCTCCAGCGGGAGCTGGCAGAGGCTCCTGCGGCCCAGCAGAACGAACCCGGAACCTGGTCCCGGGTACTCCAGGATCTTCGCATACTGATCATTCATGCCGGCGGGGATTCGCGCAGGCTCCCGGCCTACGGCCCTTGCGGCAAGCTCTTCATCCCGATACCCGGCGAATCCGACTCGGCCCTGGGAGAGACCCTGTTCGACAGGCTGCTGCCCGTGTATCTGGAACTGCCCCTTCCTGAGCAAGGCGTGGGGCAGACGATCATAACCACGGGCGACGTTCTCCTTGTGTTCGAGCCGCAAGAGGTGAGATTCCGGGGCCAGGGAATAACAGGCCTGGGGGCCTGGGTCGCGCCCGAAGTGGCCCGGAATCACGGCGTGTTCGTTACCGGAGATGACGACCGCGTGCGCTGTTTTGCCCAGAAACCATATCTCGAGGATCAGGAGCGGCTCGGGGCCGTGAACCGGTATGGGCAGAGCCTGCTGGATATCGGGGTCATGAACCTGGATCCGGAGATCGCTGTCCGGATGTTGGGCCTGGCCGGAGCCCAGGCAGAAGCGGATGGGACCTGGCAGTGGCACGGGCCCGTGGCTGAAGAGATCGAAGCCAAGGGACTGGATTTCTACCGTGAGGTCTGCTGCGCCCTGGGGACACAGACCACTTTCCACGAGTACTTCCGGAACATGCAGGACAGCGGTGTCAGCCTCTCTCAAGGTGTTCTGCAGGCCTTGTTCGAGGCGGTATCGGATGTATCGTTCCACGCGCACCGCTTTTCAGAGTGCGGGTTCCTCCATTTCGGGACCATGCGCCAGCTCATCGAGAGCGGGACAGAACTGCTGCACAGGCAGCACGGCAATGCTCAGCCCCAGGCATGCCTGTGCATGAACAACCGCAGGACCGAGCAGGCCGGCGTGTTTGGAAACCCTGCCTGGGTTGAGGGATGCCGGCTGAATGCGGACCTGAGTTTGGAGGGGGAGAACGTCGTGATCGGCGTCGATATAGATGAGCCTCTCTCGCTGCCCAGAGGAGCCTGCCTGGACTTGCTCAAAGGGAGGGACCGGGGAGGACGACTGGTCTGGTTTACCCGGGTGTATGGCATCTCCGATAATTTCAAGTCAAGTAGGGGAGAAGGGGCCACATTCTGCGGCATGCCCATCGAAAAATGGTTGATTTCTACTGCCGCATCTCCGGAATTGCCGTGGAGCGACATGCCCGAAGGCGGCAACGCGGAGGATACTCTCTGGAACGCCCGTCTTTTTCCCTCTGTAAGCTCTCCTTCAGAGTTTAGGCACTGGCTCTGGATGCTGCAACCCGACCAGGCTTCAGAAGAGCAGAAGCGGGCGTGGCGAGAGGCCGACCGCTACAGCGCATCCGAGATCCTGGCCCTCTGTGACCAGAAAGATTTCATCCAGAGGCGCTGGTCTTTTCGTGCCGAAGAGGTCCTTCGCATCCTGCGGCGTATCCTCCGCTCGAGGGAGGGGCTGTCCGCTCGGGAGTTGGCCTTTGTTTTGAAAGGACTGGACCTGGATGACCTGCGGATCTGGATGACGGGCCTTGTCCGGGAGGCCTTGCGTTATCACGGAGGCCGGGGCGAGACCGGCGGCCTGGACCGTTTGGATTTTTCCAGGATCATTCACACTCTTGCATCTGCGGTCGGGACTTTGGACCTTTCTGCAATCGGCCCGGACGTCTGGATTCGGCTCTGGCCTGATGTGCTCTCGGAACTCACGGATGCGGAAAAGCTAAAGCTCGAGGATGCCGGGCTCGGTGGCGGTGCTCTGGCCAAAGGAGATCCTGCGGAATGGTGCAGACAGGCAAAGGACGCCGCATTTTTCAACTTGGGCCAAACGATCGTGATGAGCACCCCGCCATTCGACAGGCATCCTCGGAACGTTCTGCGCTCGGATGAGATCGTCTGGGCGCGCGCACCTGCCCGCTTAGACATCGGGGGGGGGTGGACAGACACGCCGCCCTATGCCCTGGAGAACGGAGGGTGTGTAATCAACGCAGCCGTGGATTTAAACGGGCAGCCACCCATCCAGGTCTATGCGCGTATCATCGAGGATACAGAGATACGGATCACCTCCATCGATCACGGCACACGCATCACCGTAAACTCGCTCAAGGATCTCTTGGACTACAGGGAGCCCACCAGCGCCTTCGGGCTTGCCAAGGCCGCGCTGGCCCTCTCCGGACTGGCACCAGACCGGGCGGAGTGGCCTTCTGGAGCCCAAGATCTGGAGAAATTACTGCGGATATTCGGAGGCGGAATCGAGCTGACCACCCTGGCCGCCATCCCCAGCGGAAGTGGGTTGGGGACCTCCAGCATCATGGGAGCGGTTCTGATCGCCGCGCTGGCCCGCCTGACAGGACGAACGCTGACCGACAGGGAGCTCTTTCACTCGGTCCTGCAGCTTGAACAGGAGCTGACCACGGGAGGAGGGTGGCAGGACCAGATAGGAGGTTCCCTGCCCGGGGTGAAGATGATCACGACGGAGCCGGGCCTGGTCCCGGACCCTCGCATCCATTATGTGCCGGCCGATGTGCTGGATCCTGCAATAAACCACCGGCAGACGCTGTTGTACTACACAGGCATGCGCCGCCTGGCCAGGAATATCCTGCGCAATGTGGTGGGGCACTATCTGGACCGCGATCGCTCCTCCCTGGACACTCTGAGCCGGCTCCATGCGTATCCTCCGCTGGCCGCGGATGCCATGTCGCGGAAGGACATGTGGAGCTTCGGTGAACTGGTCGACCTGGCCTGGAAGCTGAACAAACGCATTGATCCGGATTCTTCCAATCCCGCTGTCGAGGAGATCCTCGCACGCTTCCGCCCCTACATGATCGGAGCCAAGCTCCTGGGAGCAGGGGGCGGGGGATTCCTGCTCGTGGTGTGTAACTCAACGGAAAGTGCGGCCAACGCCCGAAGGGATTTGGAGGCAAACCCGCCTAATCCCCTGGCTCGCTTCTTCGAGTATTCCATCAATCCGATTGGATTGGAGGTCACGGTCTGCTAGCAGCGCGTTTTATGCCGCGATAACATAAGGAGGAATCATGAAACTTGGTTTATTGAGGATCTTTTCAGCCTTGGCCGTGTTCAGTTTCGTTTTCACAGCAGCACCTTTTTCCGCATATGAATCCCCTTCCGAGCGCCACAACCTGATGCCCGTTCCTCTGCATGCGGCCTTTGGAGAGGGATTTCTGTCGATTGAATCGGGATTCAGCGCATCAGGTGAGGGCTACTGGGAACCGCGCCTTACCCGGGCGGTCGAGAGAATGATCGCACAGCTGAGCCTCCGGACCGGAATGCCTCTCAGTCAGACTCAGAAACTGCAGCCGGAACAGCCGGTCCTCACGATCCAATGTGAGGATCAGGGGGAAGCCGTGCAATCTCCCTGGTCCGATGAGTCCTATGCCCTGGACATCACGAATCAGCGGGCAGTGTTGAGCGCGCCCAACCCATTGGGGATCCTGCGTGGGCTGGAGACATTTCTCCAGCTGGTCGAACCTGGCTCGGATTCCTTCCAGGTCCCGGTCGTCAGTATCCAGGACAGGCCCCGCTTTCCCTGGAGGGGGCTGCTCATCGATTCCTGCCGCCACTGGCTGCCAGCGGAGGTGATCAAGCGCA
>JAUWTO010000113.1 GCA_030614685.1 Candidatus Aminicenantota bacterium | reverse complement strand
AGCCGACTGCGTGCGATCTCCAGGGTTAGGCTCTTGTTGCCCTGTGTCGTCTTGATCGAGACCGGATCGCTGTCCGAGGCCTTCTGATACAGGTTGGCCTCCAGCATGCTGAGCCCCAGGGTGGAGATGCCGTCCATGTCATAGATCGGGTCCCCCAGCTTGAGCCCGCTCTCGGCTGCCGGGCTTTTCTCCTTGATGCCGATCACCATGGGGAATGTGCCGTAGCGCTTGTACAGGATGAGCCCTGTTTCATTATGGTCGGTCCGGCCGCGCTCCTGGTATCGCGTGACCCCAGTCTCATCGAGATAGCTGGAGAGCACGTCGAGGGAGTCCACGAGCCCTTTGAATGCGCCGGACATGGTCTTGATCGGATCAGGCTCTTCCACATAGTCCTGTTGGACCAGACGCATGACGAGCTCCAGCAGGCGGATGGATTCATCGGGCTGGGATTGGGGAGCGGCTCCGGGGAGGAAGTCTTTTTCCAGGAAAAAGAACAGGCTGGCGGCGACGATCAGGGGGAGGATGATCCAGCGAAGGTTCTTTTTTGCCATGTTTCGATCCTGACCGATTGTATCATCTTCTTCTTAGCCATTGCAAGGGATCGAGGGCCTCTGCCGCTCGCCGGATCTCGAAATAGAGCGTGGTTCCCTGCAGCGAGCCGATGTCTCCCACTCTGGCTATGGGGTCGCCCTCCTGCACGGCCTGGCCCTGTTTGGCGTAGAATTCCGAGCAGTGTGCGTAGACGGTGTAGAAGTCCATGCCGTGATCGATGATGATGAGGAATCCGTAGCCCTCATGGTAGTCCGCGAAGCTGACGACCCCCGGGTGAACGGCTTTCACCAGCATGCTGTTCTGAGGGGCGATCTCGATCCCGTTGTTCTGCGTGGTTGTGTTGTATTTGGGATGACGCACCACACCGAAGCGGGTCACTACCCGGCGGGGCGTCACGGGCCAGGGCAGACGCCCTTTGCGTTCGTCCAGGGGCGTGAGCGGAAAAGGCAGGTCGATCTTATTGTCCAGGAGCTGCTTGATCAGGTCCTGCAGCTGCTGGGCTCGCTCGATCTTTTCTGCGATCACCTGTTCATGGGTCTTGATGTTTTGATCGATCTCGCCGATGAGCGCCCGGTTTTTCTTCTCCTGCGTTTCCAGCTCTTCCTGCTTTTCGCGGGCTTTCTGGAGCAGTTGGCCGGATTCGATTCTCTTGCTCTCCAGCCGTTCCCGCGCCGTATTGATCTCCTCCAGCCGGGTCAGGTAGTCGTTTATGATCTGTTCCTGTTCTTCAGCCAGGAGCACCAGGTTCCTGTTCTCGGAGAGCAGGCTGCCGATGCTGTCGGCCTGGAGCATAAGCTCAACATAGTTGTACCGGCCGAACTTGTAGAGGGTCACGAGGATCCGCTCGATGGCCTCCCGTTCCTTTTCCAGTGAGGCTTCCATCCGGGGAATCTCGGCCTTGAGGCCCGCGATCTCCCGCTGATTCCTCTCCCTCTGGGTATCGTACATGTCGATCTGATTCAGGATCAGCTTCTTCTCCAGCCCCAGCCGTCCCAGACGGGCCAGTACCGAGGATTCCCTTTTCTTTTCTCGCTGAATGGTGGCCTGCAGGGTTTCGATCTCGGTTGCCAGCGTGTTCAGGCGCTTCTCATATTCCGACACGTCTGTTTGCGATCCCGGTTGAGGATGCCTGCTCAGGGAGGCGAGCTGAAGCCCGAGGGCCAGGCAAAGGAGCACGAAGAGTGTGAAGGGTCTGGTCCTCCGGGCCGTCATCCGTTTTTCTGATTGTACCATTTTCCCCGCCGGCGAAACACCTATCCAGGCTTTTTCCGTGTGATGTAGACGACGGCACCGATGAGGCCGACCGCCAGCGTGAAGGCCGTGTCGGCAATGAGGGAGAAGGCGACGGCAGCCGAGGCCGGGATGGCGTAATAACCCAGGATCTGGATGTAGAGCCCTTCCCGAACGCCGAGCCCGCCGATGGTGATGGGGATGGTCAGGACCAGCAGGACGACCGGGATGAATATGAAGTAATCCAGTAGGGGCACCTCTAGGTGAAATGCCTTCCCGGCCAGGTAATAATGCACGATCACGTTGATCTGGAGCAGCAGTGCCCAGAACAGGGCCCTGAGGACGGCCCCTTTCTGGCCCCTATACACCAGCACAACCTCGCGGAACTCCAGGGTCTTGTGTTTGAGTTTTCTCCAGAAACCGGACTCCGGCAGGCGCCGCATCAGTTTCTCGCCGACAGGTGTCAGGAACGCGAAGAGAGCCCCCAGGCCCCCGAGCGCCAGAGCCATGGACAGCCAGATCACGGGGAACTCGCGGGCCATATCCAGCCTGATGAGCGAGGCCGTCAGCGCCAGCAGCAGCAGGATGAGGACCCCGGTCAGCCGCTCCACCAGAACCACGGCCGAGGACCTCAGCAAGGACCGGGAGTAGAGGGAGCCGTCCCAGATGCGGACGATGTCGCCGCCGAAGCGTGTGGGGAGAAAATTGTTGAAAAAGGTCCCTACCAGGTAGGATTTCACCAGGTATCCCAGGGGAACACTGTCCCCCTGGGCCTGGATGAGGATGCGCCAGCGCACGGCGCTGATCCAGACGCCCAGGGCATGGAGGGAAAACGAGGCCAGGATCCAGTACATGTTCACGTCACGAAGTTCCCACAGGATATCCGGGACAGAGGTTTTCTTAAGGATGATATAGGCCAGGAGAACGAAGCTGACCGTCAGCTTGATCAGGAAGGCAGGGATGTTTTTCCGGCGCGATCTATCGTTTTTGGACATGTCCGATATTTATCCCGCTCAACCTGTCAAGACACGGATGAAGATCAGGATCAGGATGACGGCCAGCGGGGCCAGGAACCTGACGTTGAAAACCCACACCGGCCTCAGCCGGAAGGTCTTGCACCCCAGGGAGATCTCATCCAGGGCATTGCGGATCTTCCAGGCATAGGCCAGGAACAAACAGATGAAAAGTCCGCCCACCGCCAGGAGGATGTTTCCGAAGAGCAGATCCATCTTCCTCATGTAGTTGAATTGGGTCAGGAATGACACCCCTCCTGCAGACAGTGCGGAGGGTACCCCCAAAACAAAGGACATGATGCCGATGGCCAGGGATGCCTTTCGTCGACTCCAACGCCTCTCATCCACAAGGTAAGCCGTGGGCACCTCCAGCATGGATATGGTAGAGGTCAGGGCGGCGATGAGGAGCAGGGCGAAGAAGAGGATGCCGAAAATGTGCCCTCCGGGCATCTTGGAGATGATGATGGGAAAGACCTGGAACATGAGGCCGGTGTCGACCTCAAACTCCTGCTTGAACTGCTCTGGTGTCAGCTGCAGTGTGTCGAAGAGGGTGGGGAAGATGATGATCCCGGCCAGGATGGCGATCAGGACGGTGGAGAAACACACCCAGGCCGCCGATGAGACCAGGTTCTCACGCTTGGGGATGTAGCTGCCGTAGGTCATCATGGTGCCCATCCCCAGGCTCAGGGAGAAGAAGGCCTGGCCCACGGCAAAGAAGAGGATCGTGGGGCTGAAATCCGAAAAATCGGGTTTGAGATAGAACAGGAGTCCGTTCTTAGCACCCGGCAAAGTCAGGGCGCGAGCGGCCAGTATAATGATGAGGACGAAGAGCACCGGCATCAGGATCTTGGACCAGCGCTCGATACCGCTCTTGACGCCCTTGGAGATGACATAGGTCGTCAAGGCGATGATGGCAGCCAGGCAGATCAGCACTTGCAGCGGGTCGGCCGCGAACTGCGCGAAGAGGGAAGCGGAATCTTCCCATGAAATCTGACTTGGGAATGCCCCCGTGATGGTCTTGTAGAAGTAGCCGGCCGCCCAGCCGGCTATGACCGAATAATAGGAGAGGATGAAAACGCCGCAGATGACGCCCATGTATCCCACCAGCACCCAGGGTGTGCCGGGTTTGATTTGCTTGAAGGCGGGAACCGGGCTCTTTTGGGTGTGCCGGCCGATGGTCAGTTCCGCCAGCATGACCGTGAACCCGATGAAAAAAACCGCGACGAGGTAGGTGAAGACGAAAGCCGCGCCTCCGTTCAGCCCCACGAACAGAGGAAAACGCCAGATGCTGCCCAGGCCGATGGCCGATCCGGAGGCGGCGAATATGAAGGCAACCTTGGAACCCCAATTTCCTCTCTCACTCGATTGATCGTTGGGCATCCTGCGCTCCTCTCGATGTATACGTGTCCGCTCTGTGTTTTTGTTCCATCATTTGTAACACAATTCCGGCCGCCCAGTCCACCGCCATCCAGTATTCCCAACCGCCCCCTCCCGGCCCACCCAGAAAGGAGATGAATACATCTCCCAAGCTCCCTCAACCACCTCTTTCCTCATAGGAACGTATCCTAAAGAGCTTGGCAATAATTTTGAGAATCTCTCCCACATCCAAAAAATGCGGCTCGTTACCTCCGCCTTATTCCCTCTGTCTTTGCCGGGGACCCACCCAACCACCCCATGGGCTCAGACAGAGGAAATGAGGCTGTCATTCTGTGCATAGTCCCTGTGTGGGTGGGAAGCCGGCCGCTATTAATAAAGAGCCCACCATTTCTCTAGCTGCCCGCAAGATGCATTTCTTAAGCTCTTTGCTTTGTTCGTTCTGTTTGAGCCCATGGGGTGGTTGGTTGGGTCTTAGGCGAAAACAGAACGAACAAGGCAGCCCCGATGACAGCAGGGGGGGAGTTGTGCTAGAATAGCCGGCGAAGCAAAACCCTGAGAAAATCCCTGATGGTCGATTGGAAACTGAACCTGGCAAATTATTTTGAGGAACTGCGCATTCTCCAGGAAAGCAAGCAGGAGGCCTGGGATAACTTCAACCAGTTCTGTGAATTCATCGCAGAGCCGGCGTTCGAAAGCCTGGAAGAGGAACTGAAGCAGTACAGCATCCGGACCTCGGTCAAGCGACAGCGGGGCAGCACCATGGCATTCCACATCTTTTTCCCAAAGTCGCGCATCGATAACCTCCAGTACATCATCCGGCTCCCGAAGAATTCCCTGGAACTGACTCTGCAGCTGAAGGTGCGGGGGCGGAAGAACAGATCCAGCCCCTTCCAGGAAACCGAACTGCCCTTCATGGAGAAGATCGCCCCTCGAGATGTCCTGAAAATAGAGAAGTCGGCCCTGATCCAGGATGTGATCGAACACTACCGCCATTTCAATTTCGAGGCCTTAACCTCCCCGGAATGATTCACCATGAGTGCGATCCATGGGGATCTTTATCACTCCCTGCCCGAGTTTGTTGACGGGTCCGAGATCTGGCATGGTTTCGGAACCCGGGGACTGAGCCTTCCCGTTCTGGAAGCGCAGGCGGCCCGACGGGGCATGCGCAGCGTCTTTCTCGATCAGAAGCACTCGGATGTTGCTCACATTCTGACCGGCTTTCCCCGGGGAGATCCGGAGGCAGGGGACGCCCTGGTGACGGACCGGCGGGGAATCCTGCTGGTGATCCGGACCGCCGACTGCCTGCCGGTGCTCCTATCCGACTCAAAGAGGGGTGTGGTGGCCGCGGTCCACTGTGGATGGCGGGGAACCGGACTGGAAATCCTGCGGAAGGTCGTGCGTTCCCTGCAGGAGAGGTTCGGTTCCGCGGCCTCCGACCTGACTGCGGCCCTGGGACCCTGCATTGCCCCCGCCTGTTATGAGGTCGGTGAAGATGTCCGGCGCACCTTTGCGGATAGAGGCTATCCCACGGACGTGATCCTGCCGCTCCGGGATACCCCGGGAAAATATCTCTTTGACCTCAGGACCGCCAACCTGCATCAACTGCGCGGCGCAGGTCTCAGGGAGGCCAATATTTTTCCCATTAGCTGTTGCACGCACTGTGAAAAAAACCTATACTCTTACAGGCGGGACGCTCACAAGGCAGGGAGGCTCCTGAATTTCATCGGACGGTGCCTCTAATTCATGGAATTTCATGTCCCGAAATTGGATTTGAGGTGGCTATGAAAGACAATCTGTCCGACACCAACATCCCGGAATTGAAACTTTTTAAAAAAGGAAAGGTCCGTGAGGTCTATGAGGTGGAGGACCACCTGCTCATCGTGGCTTCCGACCGGATCTCCGCCTTTGATTATGTGCTGCCCTCGCTCATCCCGGATAAGGGCAAGGTCCTGACGCAAATCTCCAGGTTCTGGTTCGAATACACCTCGCTCATCTGCCCCAATCACATGATAAGCACCGAGGTGGATGAGTATCCCGCCCCGCTGCAGAAATACGCCCCGTTGCTGGAAAAAAGGTCGATGCTGGCTAAAAGGACCGAGGTCTTTCCGGTGGAGTGTGTGGTCCGGGGATACCTGGCCGGATCCGGCTGGAAGGATTATCTGGCCAGCGGCAAGACCAGCGGTGTCCGGCTGCCCCACGGCCTCGAACTGGGAGACCGCCTGGAGGAGGTCATCTTCACACCGGCCACCAAGGCGGAAGAAGGACACGACATCAACATCTCCTTCAAGGAGATGCAGAAGCTGGTCGGGACGGAGCTGGCCCAAAAGATCAAGAGGATCAGCATCGAACTCTATCAGAAGGCCTCGCTGCATGCCCTGTCCAAGGGTATCATCATCGCGGACACCAAGTTCGAGTTCGGGATCTACGAGGGCGGGATCATACTGGTGGATGAGATCTTCACACCGGATTCCTCTCGTTTCTGGCCGGTCTCGACCTATGCTCCCGGAAGATCGCAGCCCAGTCTGGATAAACAGTTTGTCCGGGATTATCTCGAGAGCACGGACTGGGATAAGCAGTCGGATCCTCCTGAGCTCCCGGATTCCATCATCGAGCAGACTGCGCAGCGCTACCGGGAGATCTTCATGCTGCTGAGCGGCAAAGACGAGTTGTAATGGCCGGTTGTGTCGACCTGCATATTCATTCCCACAAGAGCAGCGACGGAGATGTTCCTGTCCACCGACTCGTGCGCATGGCACGGGAGACGGACCTGGCCGCCATCGCCATAACCGATCATGACACCACTGCCGCTTACCCCGAGGCCATACGCCTGGGGAAAGAAGAGGGCGTGGAGGTCATACCCAGCATCGAGCTGACCACCCTGTACGAGGGGCGTGAGTTCCACCTGCTGCTTCCCTTCGTCGACTGGAATTCCCCCCTGCTCAAGTCACTCATCGAGACGGTCAGGAAGGGGCGCAACCTCGAGGCCCGGGAGCGTGTAGCCAGGCTCCGCGAACTGGGATTCGATCTGACCTGGGAGGAAGTGCAGGCTGAGTCGGCTCCCTTCGCACCCCTGGGAGTGACCATCGCCCAGGTCGTGCTGCGCAAGGCCGCGGAAAGCGGGGATCCGGCTTGTGACCGCTATTTTCAGGCGGATAACGCCCCACTCGCTCCCTATGCCTTTTACCGGGACTATTTCATGGAAGGCCGGCCGGCCTTTGTGCCGCGCCGCAATGTCAACCTGCTCGAGGTGCT
>JAUWTO010000046.1 GCA_030614685.1 Candidatus Aminicenantota bacterium | reverse complement strand
GTGCCGCGTGAAAAAATCCTGAATGGGATACATGATAAAGGAGAGGAACACCGCCAGAAAAAATGGGAACAGCACAGATTGAGCCAGCTTGAGCACGACCCCGCCGATGAAGATGACGATAAGGATCAGGCTGAAGGTAATGACCTTATTGTCCCGCATGGCTTCCAAAGCCATTATATTCCACCCCTTATACCGGCCGCAAGGAATAACTGCAGGCTTAGCCGGAATGTTGATGCGGATCACCGCAAAAGGGGATGTCTGAAGAAGTAATATCACCCTGGCTATCACCGGAAAAGGCGATTGACCATTTTCGGGAGTGGAGTACAATCGGTATGAAGATTTATTAGAGGAGCTATGCCGTATTATTTGGGATTTAACCATGAAAGTCCTGATCGCTGAAGACAGCATGATCTCTTGCCGGGCCCTGGAGAGCAACATCCAGACCTGGGGCTACGAGGTCATCACCACCCGCAATGGACAGGAAGCATGGGATGCCCTAAACGCCAAGGAACGCACCCTGACCAACGGGAACAAGATCCGCATCGCCCTGCTGGACTGGGAAATGCCGAAGATAAACGGCATCGAGCTCTGCCAGAGGATCAGGAGCCGCCGCAAGGTCCAGCCCCAGGATTATATCTACATCATCCTCATGACCGGGAGAGACAACCAGGAAGACATCCTCCAGGGTCTGGAGGCGGGGGCCGATGATTACATGACCAAGCCCTTCGACTACACCGAGCTGAAGATCCGCCTGCAGAACGGTGAACGCGTCATCGAGCAGGAAAAGATCCAGGATCAGATCCAGGCCACAGACAGCTTGACCCGCCTCTGGAACCGGAACAAGATCCTGGAATTCCTGGATGAAGAGATCGACAGGAGCTCCCGTCAGAATCAACCCACGTCGGTCCTCCTGATGGACATCGACGGCCTGGCCCGCGTTAACGAATCCGACGGCTTTGCCGCCGGGGACCATATACTCAAGGAGGTTTCCGCCCGCATCCATGATTCCATGCGGCGGTATGACAAGCTGGGCCGGTTAGGGGACGATGAATTCCTGGGGGTATTCCCCAACTGCCGTGAGGAGCATATCCAGCACATCGCAGAGAGACTCCGCCGGGCCGTTGTCCAGGATGCGATCCAGATGGAGAGCGGTACCCGGGAGGTCTCCCTCTCTCTGGGGGGGGCGTCTACCTCGATCTTTGTCAGCTGCACAGGCCCCCAGCTCCTCTCCACAGCGCAGGAGGCCGTCGCCAAGGCCAAGGCACAGGGCGGGAATACGACTGTGCTCCTGCAGCCCCAAAGGAAGCAGTGAAGATGGACCAGCGATTTGGTACGCCACAAGGGATACCGAGCAGTTCCGATGCTCAAGTCAAGAAGGCCTATCTCGACCAACTGTTCGAGAGCGCCCTGGAAGGCATCGTGATCACCGACTCCCGGGGTGTCATCATGCGGGTGAACCACCACTTTTCCGAGCTCTTCGGATACAGAAAGGACGAGGCGATGGGTAAGGTGGTGGACACTCTCATCGCCCCTGAGGACAATCCCTATGCCGCCATCACGATCACAGAGAAGGTGGCCAATGGCGAGACCGTCGCTTTCGAAGCCATACGCAAGCGCAAAGACGGCTCCTCCATCTATGTGTCGGTGCTCGCAGCGCCCATCATCGTAGACAACAAACTGGAAGCCGTATACGGCATCTACCGGGATATCACCCAGCGCAAACAGGTGGAAAAAGCTCTACAGGATCAGAGGGACAAGGTGCAGATGTACCTGGACCTGGCCGGCGTCATGTTCATCGCCCTCAATATCCGGGGTGAGATCACACTGGTGAATCATATGAGCTGTGAAATCCTGGGATATTCTCAAGAGGACCTGCTGGGGATGAACTGGTTTGACACATGCATACCGGAACGAATGCGCAGCGAGGTCTCGGCTGTGTTCGAGAAACTGATTGAGGGCAGTATCGACCACATGGAACATTATGAGAACCCGGTGGTGAACCGGGAGGGCCAGGAGAAGCTGATCTCCTGGCACAACACCATCCTCCGCGACAAGAGCGGCAGGATCACCGGGACCCTGGCCTCCGGCGCGGACATCACAGAACGGAAAAAGGCCGAGGAAAGCCTCCGCCGATCCGAGGAGCAGTACAGGCTGATCTTCGAATCCTTCCATGATGTGTACTTTCGATCTGACACGGCCGGCCACATCACACTCATCAGCCCCTCGATCTATCAACAGGCCGGGTACCACCCCGGCGAGGTCATCGGCCGCCCGGTGCAGGATTTCTATGCCGATCCTTCCGAGTATGAGCTGTTCCAGACGGCCTTGCAGGAGCACGGCAGCGTCAATGACTATGAGATCCGGCTCAAATCCAAGGACGGCAGCATGATCGCCTCCTCGGCCAATGCCCGCATCCTTGTGGATAAGGACCGGAATTTTGCGGGTGTGGAAGGCGTTCTCCGAAACATTTCGGAGCGCAAACAGGACGAGGCGACCATCCAGAGAGAAGCGGCCAAGCTTTCCGCCATGATCTCCGGGATGAAAGAGGGAGTGCTGTTCGTCAACGCAGTGAACCGCATCGCAGAGGTCAATGACTTTGTGCTCAAGCTGTTTCAGCAGGAAAAGGAAGATATTCTGAACAAACATGTCTCCGAGATCTACCTTGGGCTTTCGTCTCAAGAGATCGAGGACCACATCGGCCAGTTCAAGCTCAATCCCAACTCCCCCCAGGTCTCGGCGCAGGTCTCGCTCCAGGAGATGGAGGCCATCCTGAGACTGCAGCCGGTCTATCACAACAACCGCTACGAGGGATTGATCCTCAACCTGATCGATGCCACTGAACTGGTCATCGCCAAACGTGATGCCCAGGCAGCCAACCAGGCCAAGAGCGAATTCCTGGCCAATATCAGCCACGAGATCCGCACTCCCATGAACGGCATCCTGGGCATGACCGACCTGGCCCTGGGCACGGAGCTGACGCCCGAGCAGCAGGAGTATCTGACCGGAATCAAATCCTCAGCCAAATCCATGCTGTCCCTGATCAACGACTTTCTGGATTTCTCCAAGATCGAGGCGCGAAAGATCGAGCTGGAATCCACGCCCTTCAATCTCCTCGACTTCGTGTACGAGACCGTGGCCGCCTTCTCCATCCCGGCTCAGAAAAAAAAGTTGGAACTCCTCTGCGATGTCCCTGCTAATCTGGCGACCGAGGTGGTGGGCGATCCCGGCCGGATCGGCCAGGTCATCAAGAACCTGGTCCACAATGCCATCAAGTTCACGGATCAAGGTGAGGTGGTGATATCGGTCCGTGAGCAGGCCCGGTCTGAACGGAGCATATCCCTGGAATTCAAGGTCAAAGACAGCGGCATCGGCATCCCTCAGGAAAAACGCCATGTCATTTTCGACGCTTTTGCTCAGGCCGACGGATCCATGACCCGAAAATTCGGAGGCAGCGGCTTGGGCCTCGCTATCTCCGCCGAGCTGGTCAACCTGATGGGAGGCGCCATCGAGGCCGATAGCAGCGAAGGCCGGGGAAGCACATTCACCTTCCGTCTTCCTCTGAAACTTCCCGAACCGACCCATCAGACACCCCCGCGGCAGCTGATGGACTTCAGGCTCCTCCCCGTCCTGGTAGTGGATGACAACGCCGAGAGCCGGAGGATCCTCAAGTCCATGCTGGATGAGTTCAAGCTCAAGGTGGACGAGGCGGACGAAGCCCAGGAAGCTGTGTCCATGATCGAGAACGCGCGAGAGAAAGGGCTCCCCTACACCGCAATCTTTGTCGACGCCTATCTCCCGGGAAACGACAGCTTCATCATGATGGACCTTTTCCGCCGATCCACTGAACTGGGCTCCTCCTCGGTCATGCTGTTCAGCGGCTCGGCCCGTCAGGAGGACGCTAAACCCTGGGAAAAGCTGGGAGTCACCGCCTCCGTCAAGAAGCCTATAAATATTTTCAATCTGGCGCACGTCATCCAGAGTATCCTGGGAATGAGTTCCCCCAGCGAATCGGAAGCAACAGAGAAAAGCCCCTTCGCCGAAAAGGAGACCAAGAACCTCTACCGGGTCCTGGTCGCCGACGACAACATCGTGAACCGGAAGGTGGTCCATTACATGCTGGAGAAAAAAGGCCACCAGGTCATCAGCGTCCAGGACGGAAAAGAGGCGCTCAATGCCCTGGAGAGCAACATCGTGGACCTCATCCTCATGGACGTGCAGATGCCGGTCATGAACGGGATCGAGGCCACCCAGGCGATCCGAGAGAAGGAACAGGGCGGCAGCATACACACACCCATCATCGCGCTGACTGCCCATGCCATGAAGGGAGACCGGGAGCGCTGCCTGGAGGCGGGAATGGATGACTACCTCCCCAAACCCATAAATCCGGACTCCCTGTTCGCGACCATGCAAAAAGTGGTCGGCAAATTCAGGAAGAAGAGCGAAAAACAACACACACCCAGCTGGTGAAACAGACCATGTCAAAGATACTGATCGCTGAAGACGACCTTATCACGGCCAAGATCATTGAACGTCACCTTCAGGAATGGGGCTACAGGGTTTTTATAGAAAAGAACGGGGAAGACGCCTGGCATACTCTGGAACAGGAAAACATCCAGATCGCCCTCTTGGACTGGATGATGCCCAAGATGGACGGCCTCCAGCTCTGCCAGAAGGTCAGGGCCTCACGCTCCGATCCCTACACCTACCTCATCCTCCTCACGGCCCGTACCTCCACATCCGACATCGTCGAGGGCCTGAACGCCGGGGCCGATGATTACATCACGAAACCGGTGGAGCCGGCCGAACTCCGTGCTCGCCTCATGACGGGGATCCGGATCATAGAGCTGGAAAATAAGAACAAACGGCTGCAGAAAAAACTGGAAAAACTGGCCCGGGAAGACAGTCTGACAGGCTTCTTGAATAAAAAGAACATTCATGAACGGCTGGAAGAAGAGCTGAGCCGAGGGCTGCGCGAACAGCAGCCGATCAGTGCCGTCCTCCTGGATATCGACAGGTTCAAACAGATCAATGACACGTATGGGCACAATGTGGGCGACCAGGTGCTCCTGGAGATCGCCGGGCGCCTGCGGGAAAACGTCCGCAGGCACGACCACATCGGCCGCTACGGCGGTGACGAGATCCTCGTCCTGCTCTGGCATACCTCAACCGAACATCTCCGCATCGTAGCCGATCGGCTCTGCGCCTGTATCTCGCGGGAACCCATTCCCACGGATGCCGGCCCAGTGAAGGTGACGGTCAGCGTGGGGGGAGCTTCCTCGGAAGACCACTTCAATATCTCTGCAGAAGACATGATCAAGGTTGCAGACCTGGCCCTGTATGATGCCAAACACCAGGGCCGTGACCGGGTGGAGATCAGAGACATCCTGGAATAAGCTTAAGGAATACGGATATGTTCAATGAAATGACAGACAGCATCATCGACTATGCGTCCGCCCTGGAAAGGATTGGCGGGGACAAGGAATTCCTCGATGAGCTCCTTGGTATCTATCAGGAAGAGTTTGATCTGAACGTGGATTCGCTCGACCAGGCCCTCCTGGCACAGGACTTCACCGCCATCCAGGAGCTCGGCCACAACCTCAAGGGCTCATCCGCTAATCTAAGCCTGATCCAGCTCAGGGATCAGGCTTATCTGATCGAGACCGCGGGCACTGAATCGGACTTGGCGCTGGCGCAGCGCAGTACGGAAGAACTCAAGAAGGAATTTCAACGCCTCAAAGAACATCTGGCCGAGAAAGAAAGGGCCGGCGCCTAGGTCAGCGTGTTCCCAGGTTTTTCATGAGAGAGGTCAGGTACCTCTCCCCCGTCTTTTCAAATCCGTCCTTGATCTTCATCACACCACACAGATAGCGCCCCGTCCGGCCGATATAGATATTGTGGTAGTATTTATCCTTGATGATGTATCCCTCGGAACGCTGGGTGAGTGACGATTTCCCCTTCGCTTCCAGATACCGGTCCAGCATGGCCTGGGCATCGTCATTGTCCTTTCCCACGATCACAAAGCAGTCGAAAGCCTGGCCTTCCTGCTCATAACTGGCAATATATCCGCTGTGCAGGAACGCATACCCCATCACGTTGTTGAGGATGTATTTTTCTGTATTGGCGACGAGGCCCTCCCCCGGGAACGCCGCCAGTAGAGCAGGAAAGCCGCCCGTACCGCCGATCCGTGTAACGATATCCTGGGCAAATCCTTTGAGGACGCCATCGGAATCATCCGCACAGTCGAAGCAGAGGAGCTTCACATAGTAGCGGCCGGCCAGGAAGTTCAACGAGCCCTCCTCCAGGTAGCCCTGCACACCGATCGGGAGAAAGGGATTCTCCGGATACCGCTCCGCGCTGTAGATCCCGAAGGAGTTGGTGGGGCTTCCCAGGTTGTAGATCTCCACGGCCATCGAGCTCTCCGCCCCTTCCTTTTTATACTGGGCCACGATCAGCTCCTGGAAATCATAGGACAGGTAGATCTCGGCCGCCCCGTTGATGTACTCGAACAGGTTCTCCGGGAAATAGGTCTGGGAATCCTCGCTCTGAGTCCAGGCCGAGACCTGGGGCAGCAGCCTCTTGATCTGCTCCCCGGACTGAGACTGAACCGGCCCTGCCAGGGCCATCAGACCGCAGGCGACCAAGGCGACAGCCAGCAGTGTATTCGGACTATATTGTGTTCTGCTCATTATCATACTCCTCGCTGTTATCATACACCGCTACTATAGACGTTTCCGACATTTTTGACAATATTCCCTGGAGCCTGAGAAAGAGGGTTGACTCCAGAAAATATTGACAGGATATTTATAAGGGAGTAACTTTGGATTGATGTCCAGATCCAGGGTAGTGATGGTCGAATCCCCGGGTGTCCTCTCCAAGGGCGGGGAACTGGACAGCCGCAGGCTGGCGGCCATGTACGACCGGGGCTTCTCCCTTCTCAGCGGATCAGGAGATAAGCAGGATCTCCTGCGCACTCTCTTCAAGGCTACAGATACGGTCGGAATCAAGGTCAACACCATCGGCGGCAGGGCGCTCTCCACGCGCCCGGAAACAGCGGCGGCCCTGTCACGCTGTTTGACTGGGGCCGGCCATCCCGACGAACAGATCATCGTCTGGGACCGCACCAACCGGGAGCTGCGCGAAGCCGGCTTCTCCCTGCGCATGAACCAAAAAAGAGGCCCCAGGACCTTAGGCACGGACACGCAGGGTGTGGGCTATGGGAGCCAACTGGTATCCCACCGCAGCGTCGGCAGCCTGTTCTCCGTCATCCAGGCCCGCATGGTCACAGCCTCGGTGAGCCTGGCGATCCTCAAGGACCACGGACTGGCCGGGGTGACGGCCGGCATGAAGAACTACTTCGGGGCCATCCACAATCCCAACAAATACCATGATGATCACTGCGATCCCTATGTGGCGGAGGTGTTCGAGAGCGGGCCTGTGAAGAGCAAGCACCGCCTGACCGTGGTCGATGCCCTGCTCGTCCAGTATCATCGAGGCCCCGCCTACCATGCCACCTGGGCCGAGCCCGTGGGGGCCCTGATCTTCAGCACGGACCCGGTGGCCGCCGATTTTACGGGTTGGCAGCTGATCGAAAGGCTCAGGAAGCGGTCTGGGCTTCCCTCCCTGGCGGAAGAGGAGCGTGAGCCGTCCTACATGCGCACCGCCTCCCGGATGAGGCTTGGTTGTGCTCGCCACGAAGACATCGTCCTCATCAAAGAGGTCCTATGAAAAGACGGCGGTTCATCCAGCTCAGCACAGGCGCAAGTCTGGCGGCCGGCTCCGGCCTGGCTCCCCTGTGCCTGGACCTGTATTCGTTCCAGGACGGATCCAACCTCTCCCGTGTCGAGGCCCGTTTCTACGAGAAGCTTCCCGACCGCGAGATCGAGTGCCGGCTGTGCCCCCGCAACTGCCGGCTGGGAGACAAGGAGCGCGGCTACTGCGGCGTACGGGAGAACCAGGGCGGGACCTACTATACCCTGGTCTACGGAAAGGCCTGCAGCGCCCATGCCGATCCCATAGAGAAGAAGCCGTTTTTTCACTTCCTGCCGTCCAGCCGCACCCTCTCCATTGCCACGGCAGGCTGCAATGTCAACTGCCGGTTCTGCCAGAACTGGGAGATCTCTCAGGTTAGGCCGGAACAGATCCGGCACTTCGATCTCCCGCCCGCGGCCGTGACCCAGGCTGCGCTCCGGAACGGCTGCGCGGTCATCGCGTACACCTATTCCGAGCCAATCGTGTTCTACGAGTACATGTACGACACCGCGGTCGCGGCTCGGGCCGCGGGCATCAAGAACGTGGTGGTTACCGGAGGCCACATCAACCCGGAACCCCTTCAGGAACTGCTCAAGGTCGTGGACGCTGTCAAGATCGACCTCAAGGCTTTTGATCAGGATTTTTACTCCCAGTATGTCAAGGGTGAGCTGCAGCCCGTTCTGGACGCAATCAAGGCCGTTGCCCGGAGCACTGTCTGGCTGGAAATCGTCTATCTCGTCATTCCGTCTCTGAACGACCGCTCATCCGACCTCAGAGACATGTGCCGATGGGTGCGAGAGGAGGTCGGCCACGGCGTTCCCCTGCACTTCAGCCGGTTCCAACCCAACTACCTCATGAAGAACCTGCCCCCCACTCCGGTCTCCACCCTGGAGAAGGCGCACGCTATCGCCAGGGAGGAGGGCCTGGATTTCGTCTATGTCGGCAATGTCCCCGGGCATGAAGGCGAGAACACCTTCTGCCCCGAGTGCAGCAAGCTCGTGGTCCGGCGGTGGGGCTACGAGGTCAGGGACCTCCACATCAAGGATGGGCAGTGCGCCTTCTGCGGCCATGCCATCCCCGGGATATGGGCGTAAGTTTACGGCTCAGACTTACTCCCGCGCAGCTTTACCATACCCGGGCAACAGGTTTATACTGGGGGAACGCGTTACCGAAGGACAAACCGTGCGATTTTTAAAAGAAGGGGTAAGAAAGCAGCCAGCTTTTCTGTTGGGATTTTTTGCGCTGTCGTGTCAGGTTCTGCTGATGCGGGAATTCGCCGCCCATTTCTACGGAAGCGAAGTGGTTTTCGGGGTAGTGCTGGCCGCCTGGCTGCTCTGGACCGGGCTGGGAAGCATTCTGGCCGCACGCATCCGCTTCACAGAGCAGCGGTTCGCATATGTCTACTCGGCCGCCATCCTGGCCTTCCCGCTCAGCCTGGTCACACTGCGCCTCTCCCGTTTTGTCCTGGGGCTGCTGCCGGGAGAGACCACCGGGCTGGCCCCGGCCGTCCTGTTCGCCCTGGTATTGACGAGCTTCATCTGCCTTCCCCTGGGATGTCTCTTCGTGTTCAATACGCGGGCCTCTGCAGGGAAGCTGTCGCATGTCTATTTCTGGGAAGCTCTGGGTTCGAGCGCGGCAGGCTGTGTCATCTACTTCGTCCTGATCCCCCGCCTGACCAACTGGCAGGCCGCTGCCCTGGTAGGGTCAGGAGCCGCCTTCGCCGCCTTTTTCTGCGTGGATTCCCGCAGGCGGTGGCTGATCCTGGCCCTGATCCTGGCGGTGATGATGGGGCTGTGGATCACCGATCTCCCCTCTCAGCAGCTCTACTGGCAGCCCTATGATCTGGTCGAGAGCCGGGATTCCCTCTATGGCAAGCTGCAGATGCTCCGCGCCGCGGAGCAGGTCTCACTCTACAGCAACGGTGCCCCGGTCTACTCCTTCCCTGATCCCGCGTCCGCCGAAGAGGCCGTCCATTTTGCCCTCCTCCAGAGGCCGCATGCACAGACCGTGCTGCTCATCGGAGGAGGCGTGGGAGGCGGCCTGACCCAGCTCCTGAAATACCCGGCGGTTCGGGTCGACTACGTGGAGCCAGACCCCGAGATCATCCGTTTTTCCCGGCGCTATCTTCCGGAGGCGGAGGTCCGCTCCCTGGATGCCGCGCGTGTGCGGATCCTGTATGTCGACGGACGCGCCTTCCTCAACCGGGCTTCCGACTACGACGTCATCATCGTGGACCTGCCCGATCCCACTACCGCGCAGCTCAACCGCTTCTATACCCAGGAATTCTTCCGGCTGGCAAAGCAGCGGCTCACCCCGGGCGGGCTGTTCTCCTTCCGGGTCACTTCTGCTGAGAACTACATAAGCCCGGAGCTGGGCAGCTTCCTGGCCAGCCTCTACACCACCCTGAGCAGCGTCTTCGCCGAGGTCGAGGTCGTCCCGGGCAGCACCAACATCTTCCTGGCCTCCCAGACCCTGGACCCGCTCGAGCACGAGGCCCTGGCCTCCCGCCTCGCGTTTCTGGGGATCGAAAACCAGTATGTCAACCCGGCTCTGCTGTCAGCTCGGCTGGACCCTCTCCGCCGGCAGCAGTTGGCAGGGGCCCTGCAGTCTGCCCCGCCCCGGCTCAACCAGGACCTCCACCCTATAAGCTACTTCTACTCTGCCGTCCTCTGGTCCACCCAGTTCCGGGGCCTGGAATCCCGCCTCTTCTCCACTCTGGCCGACCTGGACCGGTCCTGGCTGCTGGATGTGCCGCTCGCGGCCTTCGGGCTTCTCCTCCTGGTCCTGGGTATCAAGGGAAACCGCTCCGCTTTCCTTCTCACACCCCTGGCTGTTATGGGATGGACCACCATCGTGTGTGAGGTGATCGCCCTCCTTGTCTTCCAGATCGCACACGGTTCGCTCTATCACAACCTCGCGCTGCTCTTCAGCGCCTTCATGCTGGGTCTCGCCATCGGGGCCCTGCGCGGGACACGGCGTCCTGACTCCCGGTTCACTCATATCATCCTGCTCCAGGCCCTGTTCTGCCTCCTGCTGATGGGGCTCCATCTCGGCGTGAAGGCCTTTCCCCCGCTCCCGTTCTTCCTCCTCTTTCTGACTCTCCTGGGATACCTGGGAGGCGACCTTTTCGTCACGGCCAACCGGCTCTTCCTCAAACAGAGCAAGAACTTCGGGATCGGCTACGGACTGGACCTCCTGGGATCGTTCCTGGGCGCCCTCATCGCCTCCTCCCTGCTCGTTCCGATCGTAGGCCTGGTCCCGCTGACCCAGTACCTGCTGCTCGCCAATTCCTTCTGCCTGCTCTATCTTTTGTGGGGCCTGCGCAGGGCCTGAAATTGGGTGCTGGAAACAGCCTGCTAACGAGCCCACAGAAGCGGCCATAATCCCCTCTATCCTACTGATTTATATACCGTTACACTAGCATCCACCCCGAGCCCCAAAACTTTCCCGCATTTTCTTGACACCCTGGGGCAATTGTGCTTTACTGTAGAGTCTTTTTTGCTTGTATCGTAATAATTCTTATAGCGTAATAATTATAGCTATGAGACTTCTGATTTAAAGGGAAGTTTCGCATGCGCACTAATCTTTCGCGTCGTAAACTCCGCGACCCATTCGTGACCAAGGTCGAGGAACTCTCCGGCCAAAACCTGCTGGTGTGCTACCAGTGCGGCAAGTGCTCCGCCGGGTGTCCGGCGGTCGATGAGATGGACATCCTCCCCAACCAGATCATCCGCTTCGCCCAGTTAGGTCTCAAAGAGGAACTGCTGGCGTCCAAGGCCATCTGGGTCTGCGCCTCATGCATGACCTGCAATGTACGCTGTCCCAAGGGCATCAATATCGCGGAGGTCATCGAGGCGATCCGACAGATCCTGCTGCGGCAGAGAAAAGACCACGTCAAAGTGGAAGAACTGAAGCCATCGGAGCGAGGGGATGTCCCGCCGATCGCCCTGATCAGCAATTTTCGCAAATTCACCTCCTGACGCTGAAATGCTTCCTTGTTTCACCGATAATCCCAAACCCAAGAGGATTAATCCCAAATGAAACTAAGTTATTTCCCCGGGTGTACCTTAAAAAATCATGCCAAGAATTTCGAGGACTCCGCCCTCTGTGCCCTCAAAACCCTGGATGTCACCGTTCAGGAGCTCGAGCGTTGGAACTGCTGCGGCACGGTCTTCTCCCTGACCACCGACGACCTCATCCACCATATTGCGCCTGTCCGCAACTTGATCCGCACCAAGCAGCAGGGCTCTGACAAGCTCATGACGCTGTGCGCAATGTGCTTCAACACGCTCAAGCGCTCGAACGAACGGGTCAAGGCCAATCAGGAAGACCTGGATATCATCAACGACTTCATGTACCGCGAGGAGATCAAGTACGAGGGAGACGTCGAGGTCCTCCACCTCCTCGAGATTCTCAAGAACGACATCAAGTTCGAGACCCTGGCCCAGAAGGTGAGCAAACCCCTCAAGGACCTGAAGGTAGCCAGCTACTACGGCTGCTATCTGGTCCGCCCCGAGGAGATCGCGTTCGACGATGCGGAAAATCCCGTGATCATGGACGAGCTTATGGAGGTCCTGGGCGCCACCGCCATCGACTTCCCCTTCAAGGTGGAATGCTGCGGGGCCTATCAGACCGTCGACAAACCCGGGGTGGTGGCCGACCGCACCAACCAGATCCTCACCTCGGCAAAGAAACAGGGCGCTGAGCTGGTGGTGGTCAGCTGCCCGCTCTGCGCCTTCAACCTGGATCACCGCCAGAAAGAGACGGTGGCCAAATTCCCCGAGTTCAAGAGCATGCCGGTCATGTACTTCACGCAGCTTTTGGCCATTGCCCTGGGCTGTCCCGAGGAAAGTCTGAGGCTTGACCTGCATTACATAGACCCCAAACCCATTCTGCAAGAAAAAGGATTCATCTGAGGGTACCATGTCTTACTTTGGAGATTTAAAACCGATCATCGGCGAAGTTCATATCAATAAGGACCGGTGTAAGGGATGCGCATTTTGCGTCGAGTATTGTCCGCGGAATATCCTTGAGTTGTCCGAAGAATTCAACATCAAGGGTTACCATCCTCCTTTTGTGAAAAAATCGGAGGAGTGCTGCTACTGCCAGCTGTGCGAGACAATCTGCCCAGAATTTGCCATCTTTGTCACGGTCAAAGAAGAAGAGGAGGAAGAAGGTGAAAATGTCGAAAGCAGATCCTAAAGGCGTATTGACCGGCTCGCATTTCATGGATGGCGACTATGCCATCGCAGAGGGTGGCTTGGCAGCCGGCTGTCGCTTTTTTGCCGGTTATCCCATCACGCCCTCCACAGAGACGGCTGAGCACTTTGCATCCCGCATCCCCATGGTGGGCGGTGTGTTCATCCAGATGGAGGACGAGCTGGCCTCGATCGCGGCCCTGATCGGTGCCTCCTGGGGAGGGAAAAAAGTCATGACCGTCACTTCCGGTCCGGGCTTCTCCCTGATGATGGAGAACCTTGGCCTGGCCGTCATGCAGGAAACACCCCTGGTCATCGCCAATGTCCAGAGAGGCGGTCCCTCTACCGGGCTCCCCACCCTGACCGGTCAGCAGGACATGATGCAGGCCCGCTGGGGCTCCCACGGAGATTATCGCATCATCGCCCTCTCACCCGATTCTCCCCAGGAATGTTTCGACCTCACCATCGAAGCCTTCAACCTGGCGGAAACCTACCGGGTTCCAGTCCTGGTCATGACCGACGAGTGCGTGGGCCACATGCACGAGAAGGTCGTTATCCCGGAGGCCGACGAGATCGATGTGGTCGAGAGGAAGTGGTACACCGGTCCCAAGGACCAGTACCTGCCCTATAAGAACGACACGGACGGCATCCCGTTCATGGTCAAGGCCGGAGACGGCTACCGGTTCCACACCACCGGTCTGACCCATGACGAGCGGGGGTATCCCGATCTCAACGCCGAAGCACAGGCGATCAAAGTCAAGCACCTTATCGATAAGATCGATGACAACGCCGAGAAGATCATCCGGCTGGAAGAGATGGAGACCGAAGGAGCCGAAGTCATTGTGATGTCCTACGGGATCACATCCCGCGTGGCCTACAAGGCCGTACAGGACGCCAGGGCCGCCGGCATCAAAATCGGGACCTGCCGCCTGATCACGGTCTGGCCTTTCCCCGAGAAGCGAGTCAAAGAACTGGCCAAAAAAGTCAAGGCAATCGTGATGCCCGAGATCAACGCCGGGCAGGTGGTCCTGGAAGTTGAACGCATCGTCGCCAACGATTGCAAGGTGATCAGCGTCCCGCACTACGGCGGCTGGGTCCACGATCCAAACGATATTTTGAAGGCCATCAAGGAGGCGGTAAAATGACCAAAGCTGCTGCAAAAAAGCCCCCCACAAACCCAATGGAAGACCTGCTCCG
>JAUWTO010000197.1 GCA_030614685.1 Candidatus Aminicenantota bacterium | reverse complement strand
TGCCGGGACTGAAAACAAGTTATGCCCTCCATGTGGTGAAGAGATTCTTTGTCCGAATCCCGGTCCTGGGATATCTAATCAGGCTGGGTCTGAATGTCCTCAGGCTGCCGCGAATCCATGAGACCGTCTCACGCTTGGAACGACGCCGGCTGGCTGATAGCACTCGTCAAGAGCATGCGGCCGAAATCAGGGAAGATATGATGCGGTTGGGCCAGCGTGTCGATGAGCTCGAGGAAAAGATCGCAGGGAAGGACCGAACTACCGCAGCGAAGAGACAGTTATCGTGAAAATCGCCGTTGTCACGCCTGTTTCCAGGACAGGTGAGACCGGTGGGGCGGAGCTGTTATACCAGGGATTGATCGAGGGACTGCGGCAGAACGGGACCCAAGTCGATCAGGTCCGAGCCGTCAGTGATGAATCAAGCTTCCAGGCCATCCAGAGGTCCTATCTCACGTTTTATGACTTGGACGTTTCCGCTTACGACGGTGTGATCTCGACCAAGGCCCCTTCGTATCTCATCCGGCATCCCAATCATGTCTGCTATCTCCTGCACACTATGCGTTCCTACTACGATATGTTCCCGTATGAATTCGAGCAGGTTCACCCTTCCCTGGCCCGCGAACGTCGTTTCCTGCATTCGCTGGACAGGGGGGCCCTTTCCTTTCCCAGAACACGGAGCGTGTACGTGATCGGAAAAGAAGTCGCGCTGCGCTTGGAAAAGTGGAACGGGCTGCAGAGCAGGGTTCTCCGGCCCGCGCTGCCGCTGGGCCAATATAGAACCAGGGCCTACCGGTTTCTATTGGCACCATCCAGGCTGCACCGCTGGAAGAGGATCGATCTGATCATCCTGGCTCTCCGCCATGTTGGCACCGAGATCAAGGTCAAAATAACGGGCTCCGGGGAAGATGAGCAGCATCTCCGGGATCTGGCCAGGAAGGATAAACGCATCGAGTTTTTGGGCTGGGTGAGCCGGCGCCGCCTGCTGAAGCTGTATGGAGACGCGCTGGCCGTCCTCTTTGTCCCTCGGCAGGAAGATTTTGGTTTTGTCACGATGGAGGCATTTGCCAGCAGCAAACCCGTGATCACCTGTGCCGACTCGGGGGAACCGGCGCGTTTTGTGCAGGACGGGGTCAATGGGTATGTCTGCTGCCCCGATCCCCTCGACCTGGCAGGAGCCATTGAACGCTTGACAGCCGACCCTGTCAGGGCCCGGACACTCGGTGAAAGCGCCCGGGCCGGCACGGACTTTTCCACCTGGAAGGATATCGGTGGCTGCCTGCTTACGGCTCTCGAGGAGGGCGCGTGAGTTCGGCATCCGGATGCAGGGTGGTGGTCCTTGACATGCAGCCTATCGATCCGCCTATCGGCGGAGGAAGGGTTAGGCTGCTGGGTCTCTATCACAATCTTGGGCTTCCCACCCACTACATCGGGAGCTTCGATTGGCCCGGGGAGCAATATCGGGAGATTCAGCTCAGCTCAACTTTGCAGGAGACAGACATACCGCTCAGCGGCAGGCATTTTCAGGCCGCGGCCAAAATCCAGAAACAGGTCAAGGGAAAGACTGTGATCGATTCGACGTTCGCCGGGCATGCAAAACTTTCTCCTGAATATGTCGATGCGGCCGTAGGGGCAGCAAGAGACGCAGACATCGTTGTGTTCTCCCATCCCTGGGTCTATCCCGTCGTCCGCGAACATCTCGACAGGAATCATCAGCTCATCGTTTATGACGCGCAGAATGTCGAAGGGAAGCTCCGTTTTGCACTGCTAGATGACTGGGGGGGACCGGGCACACAGATCGTTCGCCGGGTGGTCGCCCAGGAAGCTTCTCTCGTACGTTCCGCTCATCTGATTCTGGCCTGCAGTCATGAGGACGCGCTCCTTTTTGAACGGCTTTACGACTGCCCCTTTGACAAGATACGGATCGTGCCCAACGGCGCGTTCTCTCGTCAGGAAGGTCATGAGGTGGGGATGCAGAGACGGAGCCTTGAATCGGGATCGAAACCGTGGACAAGGCCCGCCTGCCTGTTCATAGGAAGCGACTACGAGCCCAACCTTGATGCGGCCCGCTACATCGTGCGAGAGTTGGCTCCCCGGATTCCCGACATGACATTCCTCTTTGCGGGCGGGGTGGGGGACCGCCTAGGCTCGGATCCCGATAGCGGCCTGTTTCCGGACAACGTTCGGATCCTCGGCTTGTTCTCTCCCGAGGAGAAACGGGCTCTCCTGGCCGCCGCCGATATCGCCGTGAATCCCGTGGAATCCGGCTCCGGGAGCAACGTGAAAATGTTCGAATACCTCGCGGCGGGGCTGCCTGTCGTGACGACGCCGGCCGGGGCCCGTGGGATCGAACCCGGCGGTGAGCCAGCCTTCCGGGAATGCACGCGAGCCGACATGGTTCGAAATCTCCTTGCCCTGAGGGATTCCGAGAACGTGCGGTCCAACTTGTCTGAGAACGGGAGACAATTGGTGAGGGACAAGTACTCTTGGGAAGCCCTCTCGCTGAAACTGGGACGCCTCTTCCGGCGCCACCGCGAAACGCTGGCCTTGAGGATGCCCCGTTTCTCCGTGATCGTGCCCACTTACGAACGTTACCAAAACCTGATGCGACTGATGAAACGCCTGGAGGACCAGAGTTTTCCTGAATTCGAGGTCATCATTGTTGACCAAAGCCGTAAGGCATCCGAGGATGAGATTGCCGCCTTCGAAATCGATACCCTGTATGTCCACGAATCGATCCGAGGTGCTGTCAGAGCCAGGAATACCGCTGCGTTTTACGCGCGCGGCTCGATCCTGGCGTTTATCGATGATGACTGCCTGCCGGCTTCGGATTGGCTTGAAAAGGCGGCCGCCTATTTCACCGATCCTGAGGTCGTGGGACTCGAGGGTTTGGTCCGGACCGACAAAATAGACGATCCCGAATTCAGGAGTGTGGGGAACGAAAACTTCCGAGGAATAGGATTCATGACCGCGAATCTGTTCCTACGGCTCGGGGTGTTTAATGCTATCAATGGATTCGACGAACGGTTCGACAAACCTCATTTCCGTGAAGACAGCGATTTGGGTTGGCGCGCTCTGGACATGGGCAAAATCCCCTTCGGCTTCGATGTCCAAGTGACCCATCCCCCCCATCCCCGGAGCGACGAGCGAGAGTCCCACGAGGAACGAAATCGTTTTTTTGAAAAAGACGCCCTGCTCTTGAAAAAGCACCCCCAACGATTCAAACAGCTCTTCCTGGCCGAGCCGGCCAACAAGACCCCCGAGTACTGGGAGCATTTTCAACGGGGATGCCAAAAGTACGGCGTAACCGTCCCCGAGTTTTATTCTGCATACATGAAAAAAACTTTAGGAGCACAGCATGAGCATCTTTTCAAAGGCTGATAAAAGATGAACGGCGTCCTTCTTTTCTGCCGCAAGCACGTGTGGTTGTCCTCGATCGTGGGAGTCCTCTACTTCCTAGCGACCGTCATTTTTCACAAACCGGTGGCCAAGCTGTCGCTGCGGATTGAGAGTCAGGTCACCTACCTGTCTTACAACAGGGGCTGGGGATTGTTTGCCCTCGTTGGCCTATCCCTGATCCTGCTGGCCGTGGTTGTGCGGATCCTGAAGAGTGATGACAGAATCTTCAAGCTGTTCTTTCTGGTGCTGACGTTCGGCCTGATCGGTCTCTCTCACTGGACGATCCTGGCCGTGAACCTGGAATACATCCATGTTATCCAGTTCAGCCTCTTAGTTTTCCCGGTGTTCGCCCTCACCCTCAGGTTCGGAGAGACGGTGTTCTGGATCGGCGTTCTGGGTGCTGTCGACGAGCTCTACCAGTATTATGTGGTCTGGTGGCCCCATCAGAGTTATTTCGACTTCAATGACATCGCCCTGGATATCATGGGAGGGGCGTTCATGGTGTTTCTGCTTTATGTATGGATTGATCGAAACACCCTGCGCAAGGATGGCCGGATCCCGCGGATCGAGTGGTTGAGATCGCCCTCTATCCGTATTGTCTTTGGACTCATCGTCGTTTTGGTGTTGGCGGGTTTTACCGGACTGCTCCGCTTCCACCCTCTCTCGGAGGACAACATGGGAACGGCGCCGATCCTGCTCAGCAAAGACCTCCCGGTCCCCCAATTCTGGAGTGTTTTCGAAAAGGGAAAAACCTATCATATTATGGAGGCCTGGGAATGGCTAGTGCTTCTCATGGTGTTTACCGCACTGTTTTCACTGCTGGACTGTAGGGTCCGGTCAACCGAGCCATCTCCTCCCGCCGACCTTATGGGTTAAAGAGATGAAGGAGCGGAAAAGCGACGCATGGCCCTCAATCCTATTCATCTACGCGGTGTTCGTGCTGCTGCGGTTCCTCCAAGCACTTCTCCTCTACGAACCGGTAGTGATACCGGACGAGCTTGTTTACAAGTCCATGGCCTACAGCTTCTTCAAATGGCAGAATTTTTTCACCCTGAATGCCGAGGCCG
>JAUWTO010000186.1 GCA_030614685.1 Candidatus Aminicenantota bacterium | reverse complement strand
TGGACAAGATCAAACAAATGTCCGAACTCTCCGGATACGCCTCCCCGGACGAATTCATCGTTCACTGTCTTGAAAAAGAGGTCGCCAAGCTGGAGGAATCCGACAGCGAAGAGGAGATCAAAAAGAAACTCAAGGGACTGGGATACATCTCCTAGGCAGCCGGATCATGTGGGCATTCAATTCCATCTTCGGTAAGATCTTCGATATCCTGTTTTTGCCCTTCCGCGGCTTGAACAGCCCATGGTGGGGCATGCTGGCCATATCCTTCTTGACCGGTCTCCTCATGCTGTTCATATTCAAGTTCACATCAAACCAGAGCGGGATTCGCCGGGCCAAGGACCGGATCAAGGCGCATCTCCTGGAGATGCGCCTCTACAACGACAGCATGCGGAATCAGTTCAAGGCCCAGGGAAGTATCCTGAAGGCCAATTTCAAATACATGAGCCATTCCCTGAAACCCCTGCTGGTCATGTTCATCCCCATTATCCTGATCCTCATCCAGCTCAACTTCTGGTTCGCCTATGACTCCCTCGAGCCTGGGGAAGCGGCCCTGTTCAAGGTCACGCTCAAAGAGGCCATCAACCCCCTGGAGACAGAGGTGCGTCTGCAGCCCGCTCCGGGACTCACCATCGAGACTCCTCCCCTGCGCATCGAGGAGGAGGGCGAGGTCGACTGGCGCATCTCCTTCACCGAGGCGGGCATCCATATTCTTGAGATCGCTGTGGGATCCGAACGCGTGACCAAGACCGTAGCCGTGGCCGAGAGGTCACTGAGCCGCCTCTCGCCCCTCCGGTTGGAGAAGGGATTCTGGGGAGATTTGGGATATCCCACAGAACGCCCCTTGGAAAAAGACTCAGCCGTGAGCCGCATTGAAGTCGTTTACCCTACTTCCGGACTGCCCTTCCTGGGCTGGAACATGCACTGGCTGATCGCCTTTTTTATCCTCTCCGTCCTCATAGGGTTTTCTCTCAAGGGATTTTTCGGGGTGGAGATATAAGGAGCCGGACATGAAGTTCCCCAGATTTGAAATGGAGCGCTGGCAGTCGGAATGGGAACACCACGTCCGCTTTAACCTGGGCGAAAGCGGTGTTCACCCCCTCCGCCTGGACGAGGTCGTCCCGGCGGAGGAAAGGGACGCGCTTTTCAAAACCGAGCTGGCCTACCTCCAGACCGACGGCACCTCCGAGCTCAAGGAGAGCATCGCCCGCCTCTATCCGGGAGCGACCGCGGATAACATCCTCGTCACGACCGGTTCGATCGAGGCCAATTTCCAGGCCCTGTTGCACCTGCTGGAGCCGGGAGACCGGGTCCTGTTCATGCGCCCCAATTTCCTCCAGATGCAGGGCCTGACCCAGGCCTTCGGCGCACACAGCATCCCCTTCTACCTGAAGGAGCCGGCGGATTGGACCCTGGACCTGAACGAAGTCAGCGACCTCTGCTCCAAGGGGGTTAAACTCATCGTGGTGACCGATCCCAACAATCCGGTCGGCAGCGTTCTCTCCCTCGAACAGCGGCGGGGCCTGGAAGAACTGGCGGCCCGAGCTGGCGCCTGGCTCGTCGTGGACGAGGTCTACCTGGGAGCCGAGCTGGAAGGCGATACTCTGCCCAGCTGGTGGGGAACTTATCCTAAGACCGTCGTGACCTGCGGGCTCTCGAAGGCATACGGACTCCCTGGACTCCGAGTGGGCTGGATCGTGGCCCTGCCCGAGATAGTACAGTCCTGCTGGGCCGGGAAGGACTACACCTCGATCAGCATCAGCGCCTTGAGCGAGAAGCTGGCCATCCGGGCCCTGCAGCCGGATAAACGCGCTGCCCTGCTGGAGCGGACAAGGAGTATCATCCGTCCGAACTGGGAGATCTTCGCGTCCTGGATGGAGGACCTCGACGGAATACTCACCTGTGTACCGCCGAAGGCCGGCGCCATCGCCTTCCCCCGCTATCACCTGGACATCAACTCAAGCCAAATGGCGCAAAGGTTGATGAAAGAGAAAAGTGTTCTCATCTGTCCCGGAGACCAATTCGGCCTGGACGGCTTTTTCCGGGTAGGCCTGGGGAATCCAGCCGCGGAGTTCCGCCAGGCTTTGGAGGAGGTTGCAGCGGGGCTGCGGCTCATCCGAGACCAAGGGGCCTGATCCGCAGGTCTAACTGCCGCCCAACCGATTGAACCAGGCGATCTCCTCCAAGGGCCTGCGCTTCCGCTCCCGCGACGGTTTTTTTTCATAATACCCCAACGCCAGCATGGAGATGATCTTGTACTTCGGTGGGATGCTGAAGAACCTGCGGGCCTTTTTCACGCTGAACCATCCCAACCAGCAGCTACCCACCCCCAGTTCCTCGGCCTGCAGCACGAGGTGCTGCCCGGCAATGCCGATGTCGATGTAGTGGAAATGGATGTTCTGGACCTGCCGGCCGATGTGGTGTGTGACCACATTCAACCGCGCCAGCAAAAGAATAAGGACCGGGGCCTGGGCCGCGAACTTGGAAACCTTATATATGCCTGAAAAAACCTCATTGCTGAACCGGGCCTTGATCTCGGGATCGTCGATGACGAGGAAACGCCAGGGTTGGGCATTTTCGGCCGAGGGAGCGATGCGGGCCGCATCAAGGCACTGGAGCAGGACCTCCCTCTCCACCGGTCTGTCCGTATAGCGGCGAATGCTCTTCCGGTCCTCGATCAGGCGCCGGAAGGGGCTTTCCGCGACGCTCGTCATCGCTGTACCAGACTGACCAGGTCACACACCGTAGCAGCAATACGCATGGGAACCTCCTTCGGCTCGATTCTGATCGGGCCGGACTGTTATCCTATTTGTATATTACAATCCGTCCCATTTTAAAAGCGATCGAGGGCAATTACTTCAGCGTGACCTTGTTTTGAGCACATTGCGTCATCAAAGATCGGAAATGATCTCAAAGCAGTTGTAAAAAACCAGCGTCTCTTCTAAGATGGGGAAGCCAAAGGAGGCGCCTGTGTTGGTCCGAAAAACCCTGTTGTTAGCTGTGATGCTCGGCCTGGCCGCGCTCCCGGCTCCAGCCCAGGATATATTCTGCCCTCAGGTCGCCAACTACTTCATGGACGCGACCCTCGACACGGAGCAGAATCTCATCACCGGCAAGGAGTGGGTGACCTGGACGAACACCACTGAGAGCCCGGCTGCCGAGCTCTGGTTCCACCTCTACTGGAACGCGTTCCAGAACAACCGCAGCACGTTCCTGAAAGAGAGGGCACAGCGCGCGGGGCGGATAAGGGATTTCAAACCCGAAGACTGGGGATACTGCCGTGTGAGCTCGATCCACATCATAGAGAGCCCGGACTTCGAAGCCTATGACCTCACCCCGCGCCGCCGGTTCCGCCAGCCGGATGACAACAATCCCTTTGACCAGACGGTCTTTTCTGTCCGATTGCCCCAGCCCGTAGCACCAGGCCAGTCGCTCGACCTGGTGATCTCCTTTGCCTCGCAGGTGCCCAGACCCATTTCCAGAACCGGGGTCTACAAAGACTATTACTTCATTGCCCAGTGGTTTCCCAAGCTGGGCGTGTTCCAGGACGGGACCTGGAACTGCCACCAGTATCACAGCTCTTCCGAGTATTTTGCCGACTACGGCACGTACAATGTCAAAATCACACTCCCCTCCTCGTTCGTCATCGGCGCCACCGGCGAACACCGCGAGGAGGTAAATAACGGGGACGACACAACCACGCACCACTTCTACCAGCACAGTGTCCACGACTTCGCCTGGGTCGCTGCACCCAACCTACTGAGACACACAGAAGAGTACGCCTTCGCCCCAGGAAAGACGACCGAGATCACCCTGCTTCTGCAGCCCTATCACCGCAGGCTGCAGGACCGCTACCTGAACGCCGTCCGCAATGCTGTCAAATATGCCAGTCTCTGGTTCGGGGATTATCCCTATTCCACGATCACATGTGTGGACCCGGCCTACAACAGCCGCTCGGGCGGGATGGAATATCCCACCCTGTTCACAGGCGGCGCCTACTTCCTGAACCGCGAGGGCATCCCCAGTCCGGAGGGCGTGACCATCCACGAGTTCGGGCACGGCTATTTCTACGGGCTGTTGGGGACCAACGAGTTCGAGCACGCCTGGATGGACGAGGGGATGACATCGTACCTGGACTCAGCCATCTACCATACAGCGTACGGAGATCCGGTTTATTCCCGCCGGTTTTTCGGTATACCCGTGACATTTCCCCAGGTGCGGATCCCCATTGAATCCGGAGGGATCTCCCGTCACCGCCTGACCTACGACCAGGACGACATGCAGCGGCACTCCTGGCAGTACATGGACGGCGGTTCCTACGGCGCCAATGCCTATGCCAAGGGACAGCTCCTGATGCTCACGCTCCGCCGCTTCCTGGGAGACGAGGTGTTCGGTCCCATGATCAAGGCCTATTCGACGCGCTGGTGGTGGAAACACCCCCGCCCGCAGGACTTCTACACCGTGGTGTCGGAATTCGCGGGCGAGGACATGAGCGGGTTCCTGGACCAGTTCGTGTACGGCTCCGGCAAACTGGACTATTCGCTGGCTGCGATCGCCAACCGGGTCACCCCTCCCCAGGAGGGCCTGTTCGGGATGGCCTACCGCGACGGGAGCGAAGATCAGGACAGAGACACTCCGGAATATGAATCGGAGGTCCTGGTGAGGAGGATGGGCGAGGTCAAGGTGCCCGTCCGCATCCGGATCTGGTTCGAAGACGGCCGCACCTCGACAGAGGATTGGGATGGGCAGTACCGATGGAAGAAGTTGA
>JAUWTO010000349.1 GCA_030614685.1 Candidatus Aminicenantota bacterium | reverse complement strand
TTCATGAAATCGAAAATCCTGGGCTTCGACAAGGAGCATCTCCTGTATGTCCGGCTTGAGGGGGATATGCTCTCGAAGATCGATGGGATCAATCATGAACTGACACAGCATCCCGGAATCCAGAGCATGTCCGCAACCTCCCACTCACCCACGGGTGTGTACAACAATGGCCAGGACTGGGATTGGGAAGGCCGCGATCCCAATGTCAATCCGCTGATCACCTACTTCGGCGTGGATCCTGATTTCCTGCAGACGTTTCAGATGGAGCTGGCCCAGGGTGAGTCTTTCCGGCAAACGGGCCACAACCTGACGATGGCTCTCATCAACCAACGGTTCGCTGACATCATAGGGAATCCGGACATCATCGGCAGCCGTCTGTCCCAGGAAGACATAGAGCTCCAGATCATCGGCGTGGTCAAGGATTTTCACTACACGCCCCTCTACCAGGAGATTGGGCCGGCCATTATCTACTTCGATCCCTCCTACAGCGTCATGCAGCGCTACCGCTATCTGTTCATACGGCTGAATCCCGGGGATATCCGTGGCTCGATCGCGCATATTGAAGGCACGGTCAAAACCTTCAATCCTGGATTTCCCTTCGAGTATCGGTTCCTGGACGACGACTATGACCAGCTCTACCGGGGCGTAGAAAGGGAGATGGCCATCGTCCGCACCTTCGCGTTCCTGGCCATCCTCATATCCTGCCTCGGTCTGTTCGGGCTGGCGGCCTACACGGCGGAACAGCGTACCAAGGAGATCGGGATCCGAAAGATCCTGGGGGCCTCGACGCCGGGGCTCCTGACGCTCCTTTCCAAGCAGTACGCGCTCTGGGTGCTGGCTGCAAACGGAATAGCCTGGCCGGCTTCCTACTTTTTGATGAAGGGCTGGCTGCAGGATTATCCCTACCGGATCGGGCTGGGGCTGCCCATATTCCTCGCTGCGGCCGTTGTCTCACTCCTGATCGCACTGCTGACCGTGGGATTTCAATCACTGCGGGCGGCTCGCACCAATCCCGTGGATTCCTTGCGGTATGAGTAGGAACGACTAGAACCGGGCCGGGTTAAGGCGGGGGATCCACCTCGGGACCTTGCTCTTGTAATCCAGATACGCCTGTCCGAATTTCTGCTCGAGCCATCTCTCTTCATAAGACGCAATGAAATTATAAAAAACAAAGATGCATACTATTAGGCCCAGGGATATCAAGGAAAGGGTCAAAACGAAAAGGAATGTGTAGAAGAGGAGTGCAGCCAGATAAATCGGGTGACGCAGGCGTGCAAAGGCGCCATCTTTGAGGATCCGAGGATGGCTCTGGACCTCATGGGAAATGGCCCTGTGGCCGGATCGCATCAGATACAAGGCCAAAAGAAATGCCGTGCTTACGGCGACAATCCGGATGTAGGGCGGCACTGCAGCGGATAGAAACGTCGAGAATTTAAATACGAACGAATCCAGGATCCAGACCACCAGAAAAACCAGAAGGCAGAGGATCTGTCCTCGATCGCCCCAGGGATGCTCACCTTGGACACGTCCATGAGCAGGATGTGGTTGGTTGGTTGAGGGTGTCTGCGGAGTCATTCTTTCCTCCGATCCTACTCATCATACTCCAATCACCATTGGCAAATCAAAGGATTTAGGAACCCTATTTTCGGCTGGTCACCAGAAAGCTTATGTAATCAGTTTTGACCCTAATTTGGCACCTCTAAGGCATCAAAAACGGCCATTTTTGTACTTAACTCTAATCAAATCAAATACATTCCATGGTCCGTCCCCGAAAAAGCTAGTTAGACCAGGTGACGTGGTAGCGTTTGACGGTTCTGAAGCCTGTTTCCTCATCGGAGTGCAGGCGGTACATCTTCCCATCCACAAAGATCCCTGGGCGGATGGTGAGCCAGAGACGGCAGGTATAATGCCCGTCAGGATTGAAGATGTCCCAGGCACGACGGGGCTGCTCCCTGCTCTTGTCCAGCTCGTTGGTCGCCACCCACAGGTTGCCCCGATCATCGACCAGCATATTCTCAGCGATGGTCTTAACTTTTGGGAGCTCCACTTCTCTTGCTAGCTCGGAAAACTGTTCATTTCCTCTCCTGTCTATACCGGCGTAGTACTCCTCGGTATCCTTTTGTGTGAAGGGTACCGGTTGGTAGGGGCGGTCGATCTTGCGAACCAGCTTTCCCGGCGGCTCGTACACCTCGATGAGATAGGTGTCGTTGAGGCAGTGATACAGCCTTTTCCGGG
>JAUWTO010000273.1 GCA_030614685.1 Candidatus Aminicenantota bacterium | reverse complement strand
GGATTTCCGGCTGTTTTCCAGAGTGGGGTTCTGCCCGGAGCAGGATTCTTTTTTCGAGGAGATGACAGGATGGCAGTTCCTCACAGGGCTGCTGCGCCTCCACCACTTCTTGCCATCCGAGATCAAGGAAAAAGCCGGCCAGGCCTTGGATATCGTGGGGCTATCCGAAGACAAGGACCGCGTGGTGCGATCCTACAGCCGAGGGATGAGGCAGCGCCTGAAGTTTGCGCAGGCCATTGCCCATGAGCCTGATATTCTCTTTCTGGACGAACCCCTGAACGGGCTGGATCCCTTGGGCCGCCGCAAGCTGATCCGCCTCATCAAGACCTATGGACGCGAAGGGAAGACGGTCGTGATCTCCAGCCATGTGCTCCCCGAGATCGAGGCCATGACCAATTCCATTATCCTGATCCATCAGGGCAAGATCTTCGCCCAGGGCGACATCCATTACATCCGCGACCTGATCGAGGCCCACCCGCATATCATCTCCGTGAAGTGCAGCGACCGCCGCGCACTGGCCGCTCACATCATCGGGGAGGAATATGTGCTCAAGGTCGATTTCGGGTGCGGGGAGAACGAACTGCTGGTGGAGACCCGCAACCGGGACAAGTTCTTCAGCCGCCTGCCGGAGATCTTTGTCCAGAACAGGATCGAGGTGGACGAGATCACATCGCCGGACGACAACCTGCAGGCCGTGTTCGATTACCTGATCGGGAAATAGACCATGGAAAAAACAGCACGCATGGATGGCTGGGCTTATTTTATGCGTTCCTTCAAGGACGTGTTTGGATTTTTCTTTGCGCTGGGCAGGCGGTCGCGCAAGACCAAGGTCTTCTACCTGATCAGCTTCCTGCCGGTCGTGATCGCCTTCGTGATCAAATTTTATCAGATCTTCTCGGGAAACAGCCGGTTCGAGGGCATCTACATCTTCACCAACATCATCATGGTGTTCTACCTGCAGTTCCTGGTCCTGATCCTGGCGCTGTTCTTCGGGACGTCGGTGGTATCCGAGGAGCTGGAGGGGAGGACTCTGACCTACCTCACGACGCGGCCGCTCCCCAAGTCGAGCCTGATCCTGGGGAAATATGCGGCTTACACCCTGCTGGCCGTCCTGATGACCGCGGCCAGCGTGGTGATCGCGTTCCTGGTCCTCAACCTCAAAGACCTCTTGGATTTTTCGCTTTACAAGCTGCTGCTCAAGGATCTGGCCGTTCTGACCCTGGGAGTGATGTGTTACACCGCCTTCTTCACCTTCATCGGGACCTTCATGAAGAGGTCCATCATGTTCGGCCTGGTTTTCTGCTTCGGATGGGAGAATGTCATCCAGTATTTCCCCGGATCCACTCAGCGGTTCGCCATTGCCCACTACCTGAAGTCACTGCTACCCGTATCGAGCCAGGGCCGCTTTTCCTTCCTGCTGTTTAGGTTGGAGCCCACTTCACCGGCCACGGCGGTCTGCATGCTGCTGCTCTTGACCGCCGCGTTCCTGGCACTCGCCTGCCTCGTCTTTTCCTTTAAGGAATATATTCTAGACGAATAGACGGCTCCTGGAACCGCTCTATTTTATCTCTTCTTCTTTTTCCTTGGTGGGCAGCTCGTTCTTGAGGCTCTGCAGCACTTCGTCCGGGATGCTGACATCGATCAGGACATGGTCGTCCCCGAAGCTCACGGTGAGGGAGTTCAGGAGATCGTTCAGCTCGGGTTTGTCCGGGGGGATCATCATGGCGCCCATGGCCTTGAGGCCATTCAGCATGTCAGCGATCTGTTTGTTCGAATCCGGATCATCACCCTCGGCCTTGATCTTGATGGTCACCATGGCATTTTTGTGGTCGAAGTTCAGGACCAGGGCATTCATGTTCTGCAGCGGCTTGAGCTGGGGATTCCCCTCCGATGCCTTGGCCAGATCCTCCTTGGGAACCAGCAGGGCACCCCAGAAGATGGTGTCCTTATCAGCCCGGTCCAGGACACCGGCCAGGGCTTCGTTTTTAAATACATTGTCTTTGGTCTTCTGCATGACATCGATGCAGCTATGGACGCCTTTTTCGTTACCTACAACGATGTTGGAGGCATCCAGAAAGGCCCAGTTCCCGTCTTCCTTCGCTTCGTTCCCTTCTTCCTCCGCTTCGATCCCTTCTTTCTTCGCTTCGATGGAGTAGACAGTGATGCCGTTGTATTCCGCGGTCTGGATCTCGGCTTCGGCCTTTTTCTCGATCATGGCCAGCACCGTGTCCTTGTCGTAGCGCACGTTGATCACGGCCGCGCCATCCTGCTCCCCGGCCAGGTTCCCAGAGAGGCTGATGGCGGCACAGAAGATGTCTTCCTTGGGATCGATGCCGGATTCTTCGACGAACTTCAGGTATTCCTCATAATTTTCGTCTTCCTGGATCATCTTGTTCGCAACATCCGTCTGCAGGGCTCGGTGGATGTCCACGAAGAACACGCCCTGCGAATCGACCGGCAGGAATTTGAGGACATCCTCCGGACTGGCGGAACCAGCTTTCGCCGTGTCTTTGGGAGCACAGGCAGTGGTCCCCGCCAAGACGAGTCCCAGGACCAAGGCAAGTATGGTCACTTTTTTCATGATTAGTACCTCCTAATGATTTGTACGCAATATTCTGACTTTTGTTCCCGTCGACTATATCAAAAATCCATTCAGCCCACCATCTTTTTTTTTGCGAGGGATTGAGGCTACTGCAGGAAACGGTACAGGAACATCTGGCTGGAATAGAGCCAGCACCGGATCCAGACCAGGGCCAGGACGAAAAGCTGGAGCAAGAGAAAGGCCGACAGCACGCCGATGAGACCGGTCTGCGGGATCAGCGAGCGGAGCAGGATATACAGGATCGTCACGCAGATCTGGAGGAGGATGAGGAGCCCGTACAGGCTGAGCGTGGCGCCCGGATGTTGGAACACGAAGTGGAAGCCCGAGAGGACAGACCGGAGGATATTGGGCCGGTCGCGGACCACGGTAGAGATGCGGGCATAGTCGAAGACCATCTGGACGAACAGGAACAGGAACAGGATGGCGGCGCTGACCAGGAGGTTGAGATAAAAGGGGCCGACCTCTGAGACCGCTTTCTGTGCAGCCCCCTCCACCAGAGAGTCCAGCCAGCTTGAGATCGGGCCCACGATCCCGAGAAGGACAACCCAGCCCATGAGCAGGATCCCGAGGAACCGCACGGCGTAGGCCATCGTGCCTTGCAGCAGGTCGGCCAGGTGGAAGTGCTCTTTCTCAGCACGATAGATGGACAGGACACCTCCTGAGAGGAGGGAGCGCAGGATCAGGTAGAGGAGCCCCAAGGCGAGGAGCAGCGGAGGCAGGCCAAGGAATCCGCCGCGCAGGAGGCTCTCTAAGTTCAAGAGCGGTGCCCCCTGGCCGATCAGATCCGGGGTGAAG
>JAUWTO010000358.1 GCA_030614685.1 Candidatus Aminicenantota bacterium | reverse complement strand
GTGAAAGGGCCCTGATTGTGCGCCCCCGGGCCGGGTCCGTCGCCCACGGTACCGAACTGGTCGTACTGGCTCCTTTTCTTGGGATCGCTCAGCACGGCATTGGCTTCCTGGATCTCCTTGAAGCGGGCTTCCGAGTCCTTGTCACCCGGGTTGAGGTCCGGGTGATACTTGCGGGCCAGTTTGCGGTAGGCTTTTTTTATGTCCGCACCCGAAGCCTTACGCCCGATCCCCAGGGTTTTGTAGTAGTCCTTGGCCATGGTTCAGCACGTATCCTTTGAGACTGTCCTCCCGGCGGCTCATTGGCCGGCCGGGTGATCTTCTCAATGATGATTCATACGTCTATTTCAGCTAAGCGTTGCCTTTTTCAGCACGGCATTATTTTTTGCTTTTGTCGTCATCCACGACTTCCGCGTCGATGACTTCTTCCTCATTCTCTGCGTCCGCCTGCTGCTGGGCCTGCCCGGCATCTGCCCCCGGGGCACCGCTGGGATCCCCCTGTGCCTGCTGCTGTGTTGCCTTCTGGTACATCATTTCCGACATCTTGTGGGATACCTGGGTCAGGGATTCGACGGCCTTCTTGATCTGGTCGAGGTTATCAGTCTGGATCGCGGACTTTGTATTTTCGATCTCGACCTGGATCTTGCTGGCTTCCTGTGGATCGACCTTGTCCTTGTTCTCCCGCAGGGTTTTTTCCAGAGAGTAGACCAGAGAATCTGCCTGGTTCTTGGTGTCGATCACCTCACGGCGTTTTTTGTCATCTTCGGCGTGACTATCAGCGTCATTCACCATGCGGTCGATCTCGCCATCATCCAGCCCACTGTGACCGGTGATGGTGATAGCCTGCTGCTTGCCCGTGCCTAAGTCCTTGGCTGAGACATGCAGGATGCCATCGGCGTTGATATCGAAAGTCACCTCGACCTTGGGTACACCGCGCGGGGCCGGGGGGATGCCATCGAGGTGAAAACGGCCCAGTGTGCGGTTATCGGCCGCCATCTCCCGCTCGCCCTGCAGCACATGCACTTCAACGCTGGGCTGGTTGTCTGAGGCTGTGGAAAAGATCTCTCCCTTCTTGGTCGGGATGGTGGTGTTGCGGGCGATCATCTTCGTGAAAACGCCCCCCAGAGTTTCTATTCCCAATGTCAGAGGGGTTACGTCCAGCAGCAGGACATCCTTGACATCCCCAGACAGGACCGCGCCCTGGATGGCAGCGCCGGCTGCCACAACCTCGTCAGGATTGACACCCTTGTGCGGTTCTTTGCCGAACAGGCCTTTGACCAGTTCCTGCACCTTGGGAATACGGGTCGAGCCGCCCACGAGGATGACCTCGTCTATGTCTTCCGGCTTGAGCCCGGCATCAGAAATTGCTTTTTTGCATGGTTCGAGGGTCCTCTGGATGAGCGGATCCATGAGCTGTTCGAGCTTGGACCGGGTCAACTTGATGAGCAAATGCCTGGGGCCGGACTGATCCGCCGTGATAAACGGCAGATTGACCTCGGTCTCCATGGTGGTGGACAGTACCATCTTGGCCTTTTCCGCGGATTCCTTGAGCCTCTGCAGCGCCATCTTGTCTTTGGTGAGATCGATGCCGGATTCCTTCTTGAATTCCTTCACCAGCCAATCCTGCACTACCTGATCGATATCGTCTCCACCCAGATGTGTGTCCCCGTGTGTTGACTTGACCTCAACGATTCCCTCACCGACCTCAAGGATTGAAATATCGAAGGTTCCGCCCCCAAAGTCATACACAGCGATCGTCTGGTCACTCTTCTTGTCCATGCCATAGGCCAGTGCGGCCGCGGTAGGCTCGTTGATAATCCGCTGCACGTCCAGGCCCGCGATCTTGCCGGCGTCTTTGGTGGCCTTGCGCTGGCTGTCGTTGAAATAGGCAGGAACCGTGATCACAGCCTTTTCAATCTTTTCACCCAGATAATCCTCAGCCGATTTTTTGAGCTTCTGCAGGATCATGGCCGAGATCTCCGGCGGGGCGTATGATTTGCCCAACGCCTCGATCCGCACATCTCCGTTGGCCGCCTCGGCCACCTTGAACGGGACCTGCTTGATCTCCGCGGAGACCTCTTTGAAACGGCGTCCCATGAAGCGTTTGGTCGAATAAATCG
>JAUWTO010000306.1 GCA_030614685.1 Candidatus Aminicenantota bacterium | reverse complement strand
CTGACGTTCCAAGCGCGTGCTTCCCTGCAGGCCGCGTTCGAGGTCGGGGCCATCATCGAAGACCTGGACATCGACGACCTGAGGAAATACCTGAAGAAATCGGACAGCCAGGATGTCCGCGTGCTTTTCCAGAATCTGGAGAAGGGATCGCGCAACCACTTGAGGGCCTTTGTCCGTCAGTTGGAGCGGTATCAAATCATGTATCAAGCCAGGTACCTCACCCCGGAAGAACTGGAAGAGATTCTGGACTCTCCCATGGAGCGGGGCCTGGTCGACGCCGACGGGAAACCCTATTTCGGGGACACCGGCTGGTAATCCTATCTCCCCCGAAGAAAGGCCCTGTCTCCCTCTCCCCCGGATTCCGGGAGAGGATGGCAGGGCCTTTTTTTTATTTACGGTCTTCCCTCAGGCAAGGGAAAAAGAGGTGTCAGCCCCTCACTCAAGTGGCGGAGGCGCCTCATCTCACCATCCTGGAGAGGGACAAAGTCGTGCGCGATCTCCAGGGCCCTGCGGAAAAGCCGGATGTCGCCGGGGGGGATCGCTGCCGTAACCGGTTGAGACAGAGTGAAGCGCAATGCCAGGTCTGCCTCTTCAGGGGCCGTGACCGGCTGATACCAGGCCTTGGGCCAGAACCGCCTGAGCGACTCATCGGGCCAGGGCTGGCGGGCCAGCGCCTTTAAGGCCAGGACCCCCAGGCCCAGGTTTTGGGCCCTACGGACAACTTCCGGTCCAAAGTTCGACTTGAAATAGCAGACAAAATTGACCGGGAAGAGGACGGTGTCGAAGTCGAAGAGATCCATGGCTCGCAAGGCCGCCTCCTGGGAATGGGCCGAGAACCCGACAAACCGGATCTTCCCCGCCTCTTTGGCCTGTGTGACAGCGTCGAGGGCGCCTCTCCAGCCCAGGGCCTGCTCCACTTCACGCACGGTGGTGAAGGCATGAAACTGATACAGGTCGATACGGTCGGTCTGAAGCCTGAGCAGGGAGCGGTCCAGCTCCTCCTGCACTCCCTGACGGTCCCTGCTCTGGGTCTTGCAAGCCAGGAAGACCTGATCGCGATAGGGCTTGAGGGCCGGCCCCAGCAGTTCCTCGGCATTGCCATAGCTGGGGGCCACATCGATATAATTGATTCCGTGGTCGATGGCTTCACGCACGACCGCCGCAACCATTTCCGGAGATTCGTCACTCAGGGCCACGCCGCCCAGGCCCAGGACAGACAGTTTTTCTCCAGTCCGCCCCAGCTCACGCCGCAGCAGTGGAGTGCGAGAGATGCTGCGCCTCTGGGTCCCGGCGGTCCGTATGCTTTCGAGCCCGGGAAGGCCCAGGCAGCCGCAGATGCCGGTTTTGAGGAAGCTGCGCCTCTTCATGACGGATACGTCTCAGCCTTCCCGTACCCGCGTGATCTCAAAGACCACCGGATTGTAAGCGTCCGGACAGGCATGGGTCTTGGTGTCCGGGTCATTCAACCAGGGGAATTTTGCATCGAATAACATGGCAAAGACCGCCGGCAGCATGCTGTAGAGGGCATGGATACAGATCCGGCCTTCCACTCCGGATTCCGTGAAGCGGGTCTCGTCGCCGACCTTGTGCCCCTGAGCGCAGGTTCCCTTCTGGCTCTTGACCCGAGCGATCACGGCCGTGACTTTTTCCGCCGGTTTTGCGCCCCCTTCCTTGTCCTCCATGCCGATTTCAGGGGCGGCCACGGGCATGGCCTTCCCTGTGCCGGCGAATACGGCCAGTCCCCCGACCAGGGAACAGGACAGCGTCTTACAGAAATCGCGTCGGTCGCAGTCACTCATTGGGTGTCTCCTCCGGGTTCTCCCCGGCCATCTTCCGGATGACGGCCAAGGTCGCACGGCAGTCCCCCAGGGCGGTGTGATCTCCACCCCTGAGCTTCTGCCATTTGTACCCGCCGTTGGGCCAGAGTTCCCCACACCAGGCCGAGTACTGCAGCATGGCACACTCGACCTGCTCATCCTCGATACCGGACATGGACATGTCGTATCTGGCCAGCGTCTGTCGGATCAAGCGCATATCGAATACGGCGTTATAGATAATGACACTTTTTCCGGCGATGATCTGCCTGAACTTGTCGAAGATCTCGTGAAAGACCGGAGCATCTTCCACGTCCGCGTCGGTGATCCCATGGATAAAGGTCGCCTCCACGGGAATGGAGCGCGTGGGGCGGATCAGCGTATCCATCAGCACCTCACCGTCCGGAGCCAACACGGCGATCTGGACGATCTCATCATGGGGAGAGAGCCCGGTGGTCTCTGTATCCAGTAGCACCCAGTCCAGGCGCTCCAGAAGAGAGCTGGCCCAGAATGTCGCTTTTTCTCGATCCGTGATCATGCCAGAAAATATCCTTTACGGCTGTATTGTAATCCGCCGCATCCTTCTTGACAAGTGTTGTGACAGGGTGCTATATGTTTTTACATCCTCATGGACTCATTTGGCTGGCTATCCGTGCTCCCGCCGCTGCTGGCCATTTTCCTGGCTATAAAGACCAAACACGTCTACATCTCGCTGACCCTGGGTATCTGTTTGGGCTGGACCATCATCAGCGGGGGAAATCCGGTGGCAGGCATCATCCGCACAGTCGATGCCCTGGTGGCGGTCTTTGCGGATGCTGACAACACCCGCGTGATCCTGTTCAGTGCCATGATCGGTGCCATCATCACCTTTACCCAGTATTCTGGAGGCATGAAGGGATTCGTGAACTGGATCGTGGAAAAAGGCCTGATAAAAACACGGCGCTCCGCAGGGGCCCTGGCCTGGTTCCTGGGTGTGGTGATTTTCATCGAATCCAGCATCTGTGTCCTGGTGTCCGGAGCCGTGTCCCGACCCATCTTCGACAAGCTCCGGATCTCGCGGGAAAAACTCAGCTACATTCTCGACTCCACCTCGGCCCCCAAATGCGTTCTCATCCCCCTGAACGCCTGGG
>JAUWTO010000219.1 GCA_030614685.1 Candidatus Aminicenantota bacterium | reverse complement strand
GAGGGGACCAACATCGAGCCGTCGGTACAGTTCCAATACAAATACCTCAAGGCCCTCAGAACAGGCCTTGACCGCGAACCCTCTGAAAAGCCGGCTCGCAACCGGCTGCGCTTCAAGTTTAGACGGGTGGTCGATGCCCCGGGCAGCGACAGCCGCAAGCTGGGCGCATCTTTCCGGCTGGTAGAATTCCTGGACGAGAACCTGAATCCTCTTCTCACCCTCGACATCGGCACGGAGGAGGTCCGCCAGTCCATGGGCTGGGGCTGGTACAACGACGAGTATGATCCCCAGGATGAGGCCACCTTCTGCTGGGCCGGGAAGAAAGAGAGGATCGCGTCCCTGAATGTGAATGTGCCCGCCAAGGCCAAATACCTGAAGCTCATCCTGAGCGCGGTCGAGAACCAGAAGATCACCGTCCATCTGGATGACCGCTGGCTCACAGCCATCGAGACCTACTACCCCTACCGCTGGACCCAGCAGCTCCTCCTCCTCAATTAGGGGACGGACCTTGGAATCCTGCTGTAAACACTAAAGTTACGTGCAAAAAACAGCCATTATTTATGCTTAAAGTGATGGTTTTGGGGCCAAAAAGCGCCTTTTTAGCTTAAATGTTGAATCCCCAGGCCGACATTCAACACCCAGAGAGGATGAAATTTTGAACCATTTTCTGTAAATTAGAGCGTTGTTTGAAGGAGACGTCTATGACAAAAGTCTATATGGTCCGCTGCCCCGACTATGCCCAGGCGGGTGAGAAAATGGCTGAGCTCATCGAGAAGATGGGAGGCATGGAGAGCCTCATTTCAGCAGGGGAGAAGGTGGTTCTCAAGCCCAATCTGCTGGCCGCTGCTGAACCGGACAAGGCCGTGACCACGCATCCATCGGTCATGATCGCAGTCGCACAGATGGCCGTGCGGGCGGGCGCTGAGGTCGTGATCGCCGACAGCCCTGGCTCAGGATATCCTTATACAGAAAAAACCCTCCAGAAGACCTACCGCATCACGGGAATGGATAGTGTGGCGGCCGAAGCAGGCATCCCTCTGAATTATGACACGACCCACGAGGTCGTATCCTATCCTGAAGGCGAGCACTTCAAACGCTTTGAGATCATCTCTCCGGTGCTTCGGGCCGATGCCGTCTTTAACCTGTGCAAGCTCAAAACGCACAGCTTCATGCACATGACCTGCGCCGTAAAAAACCTTTTCGGCGTGATCGCCGGGCTGACCAAGCCGGGCTATCATGCCAAACTCAGGGAGAAGGCCCATTTCGCCAACATGCTCCTGGATCTGGCTGCCTGTGTCTCACCCCGTATCAACATCATGGATGCGGTGGTGGGCATGGAGGGCAATGGCCCCCACAACGGGGAGCCCCGCCGTATCGGCCTGCTCCTGGGCTCCTTCAGCGCCCTGGCCCTGGATGTGGTGGCTGGCGCGATCATGGGGCTTCCCAAGGCGAACAATCCCATCCTGATCGAGGCCGAAAGGCGGGGCCTGGCCCCTGTGGACCTGGACCAGATCGAGCTGGAGGGCATGGATGCGGCAAAGCTGTGTATTCCGGACTTCAAGCTCCCTCCCACCGTCCCCAAGATGCACGACCGCTTCTTCTCGCTGCTCTTCCCGGTTTTCAAGAACGGGTTTTCCGTGAAGCCGCGCATCATCGAGGAAACGTGTGTGTCCTGCGGAGCCTGCCGGGACGCCTGTCCCGTGAAGGTAATCACGATCGCCGACAAGGAAACCCCGGCCCACATCGACGACAAGGGCTGCATCCGCTGCTACTGCTGCCACGAGATGTGCCCGCATGACTCCATCGAGCTGCACTCCGGACTCCTTCACCGCTTTTTCAACCGGGGATCATAACAGAGAAGAGCCTGCGGCCAGTGAAAGGCTTGCTACTCGAACAACCTCCGAAAACGCGGATCATCCTGGAGGGATTGGAGCGCGGGGTAGATCTGGAGATAATAAGGGTCGGAATACCCGGATTCAAGAACCTCACTCAGTGTCTCCAGGGCCTTTTCTGGCTGATCGGTGAGCGCATAGATCCCGGCCAGGTACACCTTGGCACCGAGATCCACATTTCCGATGGAAAACGCCTGGTCGAGGTAGGTGTTGACATTTTCCCGGTTGCCCCCCGCCAGTTCGAGTTTGGCCTTCAAGAGGGGAATCCAGGCCTGCTGCGAGACGTTCCCGGTTTTAGCTTCCAGGTCCTCTAATCCTTCAGCCGCGACAGCCCGGGCGGCATTTTGGTCACCGGATATCTGGAGCGCGTAAGCCAGGTCAAAGCTTACCAGGGGGAGATAACCACGCCATCGCCCCTCCCGAGTGAGTTCGAGTATCTCCGTGTAGAGAGGAACGGCCTCGGCGGCCCTCCCGGAAGCCATCAGGACATGGGCCAGATTGGGGAGCCCATAAGAGTGCTGGGGCTCGATCCCTATACATTTTTTGTAGGCCGCCACCGCCTCCTCGAACCGGGCCTGTGCGGCCAGCGTATAGCCCAGCATGTGATGGTATAGTGCAATCTCCGGTCCCAGATTCACCGCCCTTCGTGCGGCATCCTCTGCTGCTGGAGGATCTTTCCGGAAAAACAGATGAGTCCAGTAGAGATTCGATAAAGGAATTGTGTTTCGGGGAGCTATCGCGGAAGACTTTTCGTACATTGCCACGGCTTCATCCACGCGGCCCAGGGACCTCAGGATCATCCCCGAATTGTTGTAAGCCTGCATCGTGTTAGGGAAGAGTTCCGTGATAAATCGGTAATCTGCCAGCGCTCCATCAAAGTCTTCCTCTACGAACTCCCTGTTCACGGCCTTGATCAACAGCTGCTCTTTCTGAGAGATATCCTCCGCATCCGCCAGGGCCTGCTTGAGCATCTCCTTTCCTTTTTCCTTCTGATCCAGCCACTGGATGAGGAGCATGCCCAGCGAACTTCTGGCCGAGGCAAAGTGAGGGTCTTTGTCCAGGGCGAGTTCCAGGAAAACCGCCGCATCCTTGTGTTTTGCGTCATGCCATTTTTCCAGCCCCAATGACAGGTACTGGAGGGCTTCCCATGACGTAGTGGAGACTTGAGAGATCGTCTTGTCCGCTTCCTGGATGGACTCCAGGGATTCCCCCAGCTGGGATCGAAGCTGGTTCGACAGGCTGTCGATGGCTTTGAGCAGTACCTCCTCCCGGCTCTGTGCTCTTACCCTTATGCGGTCCACGTGCCGCTCCCTGCCCGGATCGATGATAATGGCATGCAGCTCGTATGCCTCACCGGCCGCCAGGATCCGGGGCAGGATCAATGCCCTGATGCCGGCGAAGCGGCAGATGTCATAGCCGAGTTTCTCGTCGATATGCGAAGAAGGATTCATCTTCATCAGGCGCAGGGTGTCCGCGACCTGACCCTTGTCGAAGATCCGGGCATAGGGCGACTGCTGCAGGTCGGCCTCGATGGCTGTCTTCAATGCCAGGTCGAAAACTTCGTCTCCGGTCTGGTTGTCGACATCCGCGACCAGGAGCCAGTCATCCTGGCTGAAGGCCAGACCCGGCCGTGTGAGTATCCAGAGTCCCAGCAGCACAGAAATCAGCACCATCCCGGCCGCCGCACCGGCCAGCACATACTTGATGGTCCTGCGCTTCCTCTGGCGGACCGTCTCTATGGGCACTCCCGTGCTCAGCTGGAGCTGCACCTGCCCGAGCTCCTCGGCCCGCTCGTCGGCAGAGGCGTGTCTCTGATCGGGATCTTTATTCAGGGCCTTTTTGATGATCTTTTCGAGTTCGACGGGGATGTTTGCCGTTTCTGAATCCAGGGGGATCGGTTTTTCGTTCAAAATGGAATAGACGATGGCCGTTTCCTTGGCGCCACGGAAGGGCAGCTCGCCGGTGAGCATCTCATACAGGACTATCCCCAGAGACCAGACGTCTGTTCGCTGATCGACCTCTTCGCCCCGCGCCTGTTCCGGAGACATGTAGGCCGCTGTACCCATGGTAGTTCCCGAGCGGGTGATCCGTGTCTGGTCTCCGAGTTTTGCCAGACCGAAGTCGACGATCTTGATCGTCTCGTCTTCCGCTATCAGGATGTTGGCGGGTTTGATGTC
>JAUWTO010000380.1 GCA_030614685.1 Candidatus Aminicenantota bacterium | reverse complement strand
CTCATTCTTGGTAGGGATGACAACACAGAAGTCCATGTCGGTTTCTTTATCGGCCGGAAGGCCGAGCTCATTTCTTGCCTGCATGAGCGCCAAATATATCGACAAATCCCCACCCTGTCAAACATGCGCCTCCTTCGACCACAGATCGAACGATGTCATACCATGAATCCTTGATGCAATTGACAAATACAAGGTTTTTGATTATAAAGTGGTGTTTCCGGCTGATTATACTCAGAAACGTGTGGATCATTCATTAGGAGGAAAAATTGGCGAAGCACAAAACATATTTGACCAGCACCTTGATCCTGATGCTGCTGTCCCTAAGCACAGCTATTCTATCCCAAGACGTGCCGCAGTTAAGCAACATCCATGTCAACAAATCCCAGAACCAGCTCGAGGTCCAACTGGAAATCACCGGTACCATAAATTACGAGAGTTTTACGTTGTTCAATCCCAACCGGCTGGTCATCGACCTGCTGCAGGTGCGCGAGTTCAGCAACGCTGCCGAGATCGACGTCAATGACTTCGGTGTCACCCGTATCCGCACCGCCAAGAACCAGCCCGATGTGATCCGGGTGGTTTTCGACCTGGACGACACCGTGCCCTCCTATTCCATCGAGGACAGGCAGGGATCCATCCACATCTTTTTCCGGGCGGAGCGACCGGCCGGACCTCAGCCGGAGCCAAAGCCGGTCCAGACGGAACCTGAGAGAGAGACCACACCTCCGGTTACGCCGCCCAGGGAAACCCCTCAGCCGGTCCAAGACGCGGCGGCCGGACCGGTCACCAGAGGACGGGCCCTCTCTATCAACCTGGGGGGCGGCCTGTATATGCCTCAGAGCTCGATTTTTCAGGAGATCTACGGCAAGTCCTCGCTTTCCTTGGGCCTGGGTGTCACCTACCACATCCCCCTAAGCAACGTGGAGGACCTGGGATTCAGCCTGGACGGGAGCTACATCTCCGATACAGGAAAAACCACCTTCACGGAAGAAGAGGTTAAGCTGACGCTCATCCCTGTGATGCTCAGCGTTTTCTATCAGCGTCATTTCGGAACACTTGTGCCCTATGCCGGAGTGGGAGCGTCCTACTTCAGTTACAAGGAAACCCTCCCGGACACCTTTATAAAACCTGAAGTCACGGGAAATGTTTTCGGATACAATTTTATGATCGGGACCCATATAAAAGTCATACCCCAGCTGTCGATCAGGGCCCAATTCAGGTATCATGTGGCCAAGAAGACCGACGAAGACGACTTCGAGATCAACCTGAGCGGAAGCGAACTGGGCATCGGGCTCTCCTAATTCTTCAATTTCTAAAAGTACTCGCAGCGGCCGCCGCCGTTCAGAAGGAAAACGAGAAAAATGTGGGCCAGGCATGCGCATGAAAAAGAGCCGTCGTCACGCACTGGGCCAGCATTTCCTCAAAAATCCACGGATCCTGAATAAGATCGTTGCCTGCATCTCCCCTGACGAAGGCGATACCATCGTCGAGGTGGGCGCCGGAGAGGGGCACTTGACGGCCCTTTTGGCCGAAAAAGCGAAACACGTCATAGCCCTCGAGAAAGACCCGCGTCTCATGCCCGGGCTCCGGGGGAAGAGGCTTCCCAACGTGAGCCTGTTGGAGGCCGATGTGCTGTCCGTCCGCCTCCGCGACATCATCCCCGTTCCCCGGGTCACGGTCGTCGGCAACCTGCCTTACGCCATCTCCACGCCGTTCCTGTTCAAGATCGGAGAGGAGAGGGATGCGGTGCAGGCCGGATACTTCCTGCTTCAGAAAGAAGTCGCCGAGCGTGTCTGTTCTTCCCCGGACAGCAAGAAATATGGTCCCCTGACGAT
>JAUWTO010000068.1 GCA_030614685.1 Candidatus Aminicenantota bacterium | reverse complement strand
GGGAATGGTCTGTGGGCCGGTCGGTCGTGATCCAGATGGTGCGGCCGTCCTGCTCCACGAACGGCTCGTAATAGAAGTCCTTGTCCAAAAGCCCGAACTTCCAGAGCTGGTAGGCGATGTCCTTGCCTGTGTAGGTCACGATGCCATTGGAACGCACGATGATTTTTTCCTGTTCGGGGCCTTCCTCGAGCTTCATGACCCAGCAGCCCTTGCTTTCCCCTTCCTCGACAAAGTAGAGGCCGCCTTTCTCCTTGAGCAGGGAAAACGCCTTATCCCAGAACTTGAGTGCGATGATGCTGCTCTCGCAGGCCTGGAGGTCGTAGGGGATGTCCAGGCGGTGCATGGTCTTGAGGTGGGCCTTGAGGATGCGGCGGGAAACATGGGCCCCGATCTCTGCCTCTGTGCCCTCACCCTCTTCTATTTTTTTCAGGATTTCGGCCTTGCGCTGCTGTGCCTCGGGATTTTCCTCCAGAAAGCGTGTGACCTGGGTGTAGAGATCCCAGCAGTAGTAATCGAACTTCCCCGGGATGGCCTTGATCTCGTCCAGGGATTTCTTTTCCAACTCCTGGAAGCCGAACACCACGTCCGCCACCTGGACCCCCGTGTCATCGATGTAGTTCTGGATCTCGATATTTTCTCCCTTGTGCTGCAGGCAGCGGACCAGGGTGTCACCCAGCACGGAATTGCGCAGGTGTCCGATATGGGCGGCCTTGTTGGGATTTATCGACGTGTGCTCCACGATGATCTTGGGGACCTCGGGTGTCAGGGTGGAGGTGCCGGCGGCCTTGAGTTTGTCGGCAAAGAAGCGCTCGCGGTCGAGGAAGAGGTTGATGTAACCGGGTCCTGCGATCTCACTCCGGGCCACGCCCTCCAGGCCTTCGAGCAGAGGGGCGATCTCCTGTGCGATCTCCCGGGGCGGCCGCTTCAGGGTTTTGGCCATCTGGAGGGGGAAGGCAAGGGCCAGGTCGCCCATGCTGATATCGGGCGTGTAAGTGATTTCCATCCGTTCCGGCTCTGCGGAATAGCGCTCCCTGAGGATGCGGAGGATGTCCTGTTTGAGTTCGGCTTTGATGTTTATCATTTTAGGCCCTCAATTATAACAAAATGAGGGATATGGGCAAGTAGGAGATTGCTTCACTTTGTTCGCAATGACATGTGCCAGGGATATGGGCAAGAAGGAGATTGCTTCGTCGCGGAGCTCCTCGCAATGACAACAGGAGCGTGCTGGCAGAAAATTCTTGAATACAGCCCGAATACTTGAATACAGCCCGAATATATGATAATTTTTAGCTTTACTTTATTTGAGGAAAAACCATGAAAACCACCCGCCTGCATGACAACCACACCAAGCTCAACGGCCGGATGATCGAGTTCTTCGGGTGGGAGATGCCTGTCGAGTACTCGGGAATCATGGAGGAGCACCTCGCAGTCCGCAACCAGGCTGGATTATTTGACGTAAGCCACATGGGAGAGATCCTGGTGACCGGCTCCCAGGCCCTGGACTACGTGCAGCATCTGACACCCAACAATGCAGCCCGCACCAATCCCGAGAAAGCGCAGTATTCGGCCCTGACCACTCCCCAAGGGACCTTTGTCGATGACCTCCTGGTCTACTGCCTGGACGAGACGCACTATCTGCTGGTGGTAAACGCCGCTAACGTAGACAAGGACTTCGAGTGGATCCGCAGCCACACCGAGGGATTCGACGTCACGGTCACAAACGTGAGCGATCAGTATTCTCAACTGGCGCTGCAGGGGCGGAATGCGATCGACATCCTGAAGACCCTCACCCCTGCCACCCTGGAAGAACTGGGGTCGTTCGCCGTGGTACACACCGAGGTAGCGGGCATTGCCTCCATTGTATCCCGCACCGGCTACACCGGCGAGGACGGATTCGAGATCTACACGCAGTCGGAGACCCCAGGTATCATATGGGATGCCCTCATGGAAAAGGGGGAGTCCTATGGCCTCAAGCCCATCGGGCTGGGGGCTCGGGATACGCTGCGGTTGGAGGCCTGCCAGATGCTTTACGGCAATGACATCGACGACACCACCACGGTCCTGGAGGCAGGTTTGCGCTGGCTGGTCAAGTTCAAGAAGGGTGATTTCCTGGGACGCGAGGTCCTGCTCCAACAGAAAGAGGAGGGGCTCACCCGTAAGCTGGTGGGTTTAGAGGTCGTGGGCCGGGGGATCGCACGCTCCCACTATCCCGTATCTGTGGGCGGTAACCAGGTGGGCGAGGTCACGTCCGGGACGTATTCGCCCTATCTCAAAAAGAGCATCGGCCTGACCTATCTGCCCATCGATTCAATCGAGGTGGGTACGGAAATTGAGATCGAGATCCGCGGCAAACAGGTTCCGGCCCGTGTGGCGGAGCTGCCATTTTACAAACGCGACTATTAGGCGTCAGATTTACGGCGATGGTTGTGCATAAAGTAGGGAACACTGACTTGAACATATAAAGGAGGATGGGAGATGTACCCTGAGGACTTCTATTACACCAAGGACCATGAGTGGGTCAAGGTCGAAGGCGATGAGGCGTTGGTCGGCATCACGGATTTTGCCCAGAAACAGCTGGGAGACGTGGTTTATGTGGAACTGCCCGAGGTCGGCTCTGAGCTGGAGTTTCATCAATCCCTGGGCGTTATCGAATCTGTGAAGGCGGTCTCTGACATGTACTCTCCGATCGCCGGAAAGGTCATGGCCGTGAACGAGGGCCTGAACGATGCCCCAGAGCAGCTGAACGAGGACCCGCACGGCAAGGGCTGGATCGTACGCCTCAAGGTGAAGGCAGCCACAGAGCTCGAAAAACTCATGTCCATCGACGATTACGAAAAATTTCTGGAGGGGCTGGAAGACTAAGCCCTCTCTCTTATGATAAGGGGATCTGACCTCCAATGAGCTATATTTCTCTGAGTGACAAAGAAAAACAAGACATGCTGGCCAGGGTTGGCGTCACCTCGGTCGATGAGTTGTTCAAGACCATTCCCGAAGGCGTGAAGCTGGACCGGTCGCTGGGTGTGCCCGAGGCTTTGTCCGAGCCCGAGCTGGTGGCGCATTTTGAGGCTTTGGCCGCCCAAAACCGATACACCGATTACCTGTCCTTCCTGGGCGGGGGGGTCTACCCCCATTTCATCCCGACTGCGGTGGACTACCTGGCCGGCCGTGGGGAGTTTGTGAGCCCGTACACACCCTATCAGCCCGAGGTGTCCCAGGGCACACTGCAGGTGATCTTCGAGTTCCAGACCCTGATGTGCCAACTCACCGGGATGGACATTGCCAACGCGTCCCTCTACGATGGGGCTTCTGGGGCGGCAGAGGCCGTACTCATGGCAAACCGCCTGAACCGCAAGACCAAGGTCCTGGTCGCAAGCTCCCTCCACCCGCAGTATCGGCAGACCATCGATACATATATTCGAAACCTGGGGATCACCACGGAGACTTTGGGCTATGGGGAGGACGGCCGCCTGGTCCTGGGTGACCTGGAAAAACATCTGGACGAGGATGTGAGCGCCGTCATCTTTCAGTCCCCCAATTTTTTTGGGGTGGTGGAGGATGTCAGGGCTGTGTCTGACCTGCTGCACGACCACCACGCGCTGTCCATCGCCGTGGTGACTGAGGCGGTGTCCCTGGGGCTTCTGGAGCCGCCCGGGGCCCTGGGTGTGGACATTGTGACCGGGGAGGCCCAATCCTTCGGGATCCCCCTGAGTTTCGGGGGGCCGATCCTGGGCTTCATGGCTTGCCGTCAGAAGCTCATCCGGCAGATGCCCGGCCGCATCGCCGGCGAGACCCAGGATGTGGACGGCAACACGGGATTCGTGCTGACCCTCTCCACGCGTGAGCAGCACATCCGCCGGGAGCGGGCCACCTCCAATATCTGCACCAACCAGGCACTGTGTTTACTGCGTGCCACCATTTACCTCGAATCCCTGGGCAGGACCGGGATGCGTGAGCTGGCCGAGCTCAACCTGCACAAGGCCGCCTATGCGCAAAAGACACTGACGGCGATCGATGGGGTTAAAGCCCGCTTCTCCGGCCCGGTTTTCAACGAGTTCGTGCTCGAATTCGACCGGCCCTGGCAGGAGGTCGAATCCCGGCTCAGGGAGGACAAGATCCTCGGGGGCCTGGAACTGGCGCCTGATTATCCCGAGCTCTCAAGCTGTGCTCTGGTGTGTGTGACCGAGACCCACACCAGGGACGACATAGACCGGCTGGCTTCCGCCCTGAAGGAGGCCCTGTCATGATCCGCGAACCATTGATCTTCGAGTTGAGCGATCCGGGGAAGAAGGCGTTCAAGCTCCCGCAGCTGGATGTGCCGCAGCAGGAAGGCCTGCTCGAGTCCCTGCCTGTCAGGCAGGACATCGGGGATTTCCCCGAGGTTTCCGAGATCGAGGTGGTCCGCCACTTTACGCGCCTCTCTCAGGCAAACTACTGCATTGACATCGGTATGTACCCGCTGGGGTCCTGCACCATGAAGTACAATCCCAAGGTGAACGAGATGGTCGCGGCCATGAGTGGTCTGGCCGGGATCCATCCCGCAGCCGCGGTCGACCTGATCCAGGGGAACCTGGCCATCAGCCACGATCTGGAAGAGTCTCTCAAAGAGATAACAGGCATGGACGCTGTGAGCCTCCAGCCTTCAGCCGGGGCCCAGGGCGAGCTGGTAGGCATGATGCTTATCCGGGCGTGCCTGGAGGAGCGGGGAAACCCCCGTAAGATCGTCCTGATCCCGGATTCAGCCCACGGGACCAATCCCTCGAGTGCGCACATCTGCGGCTACAAGGTGCAGGAGATCAAGTCCAATGAGGCCGGCACAGTAGACATGGAGGATCTGGACCGCATGATGAACGAAGACGTGGCCGCCCTCATGGTCACCAACCCCAATACGCTCGGGGTGTTCGAGCAGGATATCTGCCGGATCACAGAGCTCGTGCACAGCCGGGGCGGCCTGGTCTACATGGACGGGGCCAACATGAACGCGCTCATGGGCGTATCCCGGCCCGGCGACATGGGCGTGGATGTCATCCATCTGAACCTGCACAAGACCTTCTCCACACCCCACGGCGGGGGAGGGCCCGGCTCCGGGCCCGTGGGGGTCAACAGCCTGCTCGAGCCCTATCTGCCCCTGCCTGTCATCACGAAACAGGATTCCGGCTATGCGTTCGACTTCGATCGCCCCAAGAGCATCGGCAAGGTCCGTGCCTTCTACGGCAACTTCCTGGTGGCGGTCAAGGCCCTGGCCTACATCCTGACCCTGGGCCCGGAAGGGCTCAAGGAGGTGGCCGAGATCGCAGTGCTGAACGCGAGCTACATCCGCAAGTGCCTGGAGGGCGAGTACCACCTGAAGTATGAGACCCCCACCATGCACGAGTGCGTATTCGATGACAAGTTCCAGAAGCTGCACGGTGTTTCGAACCTCGATATCGCCAAGCGCCTGATCGACTATGACATGCACCCGCCCACCATGTCCTTTCCCCTGATCGTACCGGGTGCGCTCATGATCGAGCCGACCGAGACTGAGAGCAAGGAGGACCTCGACCGCTTCATCGAGGCCATGCTGGCCATCAGCAGGGAAGCGAAAGAGAACCCTGAGCTCCTGAAGGGGGCCCCGCACAGCTCCTATGTACGCCGGTTGGATGAGACCTCGGCCGCTCGCAACCCCATCCTGCGCTGGAATCCAGAAAATCCTGGGAAAACTGCAGGAAGGGATCGGCAACTTAAATGAATAGTGTGCAAGATCTTATTATGTACCTTAACCGGTATTGGGCCGGCCAGGGGTGTTATCTGGCCCCGTCATATGATCTGGAGGTGGGAGCAGGCACCATGACCCCAGACACCTTCTTCCGTGTGCTGGACCAGAGACCCTGGCGGGTGGGCTATGTACAGCCCTCCCGCAGGCCCGCGGACGGCCGTTACGGGGAGAATCCGAATCGGGTGCAGAAACACCACCAGTATCAGGTGATCATGAAACCCTCACCCGACAACATCCAGGAGCTCTATCTCAAGAGCCTGACCGGGATGGGGATCGACCTCCGGGAGCACGACCTGCGATTTGACGAGGACAATTGGGAGGCACCCACCATCGGTGCCTGGGGCGTGGGCTGGCAGGTGCTGTTGGACGGGCTTGAGATTACCCAGTTCACCTATTTTCAGCAGGCGGGGGGCATCGAGACCTTCCCCGTGCCGGTGGAGATCACCTACGGGCTGGAGAGGCTGGAGATGTTCCTCGAAGGCAAGGACGACATCTACGACCTGCAGTGGTCGGCGGACGTCACCTACAGGGACCTTCACCTCCGGGAGGAAAAGGAGTTTTCCGAATACAACTTCAACCAGGCGAACGTAAAGGGGCTCCAGAAATCGTTCGCCATACAAACCAGAGAAGCCCAGAGCCTGATCGACCGCGACCTGCTGCTTCCGGCGTATGATGCCTGCCTCAAGTGCTCGCACCTCTTCAACCTGCTCGATTCACGCGGCGCCATCAGCGTCACTGAGAGGGTCAAGATGATCGCGCAGATCCGGGATCTGGTCATTCAGGTCGCACGGAACTATGTCGCAGGGGAGGAATCCTCCTGATGGAATTCGTACTGGAAATATTGACTGAGGAAATGCCTCCGGGCCACGTGGCAGAGGGACTGTCCCAGCTGGAAGCTGGCCTGGCCTCTGAACTAAAGTCGAACAACCTGGTGAACGCCCGAGGCGAGAGTGGGAAGATCCACACCTACGGAAGCTGCCGCCGCCTGATCGTACACTGCGAGCTGGCCGCGCGGCAGCAGGATAGGGAGGAACTGGTCACAGGTCCGCCTCGGGGGGCGGCCTATACGCCGGAAGGGGAGCCCACACAGGCGGCCCTGGGTTTCGCACGGTCCCGGGGCGTGGATGCGGCGGCCCTCGAGGTCGTACGCACGGATAGGGGCGAATATGTGGCCATCAGGAAGGTCGTGGAGGGCAAACCCGCCCGGGAGATCCTGGCCCGCATCCTGCCGGGCCTCATCTCGCGGCTTTCCTTCCCCAAGATGATGAAATGGGGGGAGCGGAATTTCCGTTTTTCCCGACCCATAAAGAACATCTTCTGCCTGTGTGACGGGAAGGTGCTCCCGTTCGAAACGGCCGGGATCCGGAGCACGGGATATACATTCGGGCACCCGATCTTTGCACCTCGCAGAATAAAAGCAGGATCGTTCCGAGAGTACAGGGACGAGCTGCGGCGGAACAAGGTGATCATCGACCAGAATGCGAGGAAGAGCCGGATCGAGAAGCAGATGCAGAAGAAACTGGAGCCCTTCGGTGCAGCCTGCTATCCGGATGAGCAGCTCCTGAAAAAGCTGTCCATGGATGTGGAGTATCCCTACGTGATCCTGGGGACCTTCCCGGATTCCTATCTCAAGCTCCCCCTGGAGGTCCTGAGCACGGCTATGAAGAAGGGGCAGAACCTGTTCTCCGTGGTCAAGGGCCGCAAGCAGATGCCCATGTTCATGGGAGTAGCGGATGCCTGCGACGACAGCCGTTCGCTGGTCCGGAAGGGCAATGAGCGGGTCCTCAAGGCCCGGCTTGAAGATGCCCGGTTTTTCTGGGAACAGGACATCCAGGTCTCTCTCAAGAAGCGGGCTGCCGAGCTGTCCAGGGTGATCTTCCAGGAAAAGCTGGGGACCTATGAGGACAAGTCCGAGCGGCTCAGGAAGATCGCCGCTTACCTGGCCGGTCGGCTGGAGGCCCGCGAAGAGAAGAAATGGGTCATGGAGGCGGCCGGGTTGTGCAAGGTGGACCTGGTAACGGAGATGGTGCGGGAATTCCCCTCACTGCAGGGGGTCGCAGGCGGGCTGTACGCCCGCAAGGAGGGCCTCCCGAGCAGCGTGTGGAAGGCGGTGTATGAGCACTACCAGCCTGTGACCCTGGAGGACGCGTCTCCGTCTTCGCTCACGGGAGCGATCCTGTCCGTCAGCGATAAGCTCGATTCCGTGGTTGGGAGCCTGGGGCTGGGAGTGGAGGTCTCCGGGTCCAGGGATCCCTTTGGGCTGCGGCGCAATGCTCAGGGCGCCTGCACGGTAATCCTGCAGAAGAAGCTGTCGTTTTCCTTCCCGCGCCTGCTGGACAAGGTGATCTCCGTGTATGAGGACAAGCTTTCTGTCCCGCGGGAGGACCTCAAAGCTGTATGCCTGGAGTTTTTCCGGGGACGGATGCAGTACATCTTCGAGCGCCAGGGATTCCGCTACGACTTGGTGAACGCAGTCCTGGATCCCGGGCTGGGGAACCTCTATCATGCGTATCTCCGCGTGAAGGCCCTGGACGGTTTCAAGGACAGCCCCCATTTCGAGCCCATGATCCTGATCGCTAAGCGGGTCAATAACATCCTCAAGGAACAACCGGCCTACAAGGTCAACAGCGACCTGCTGATCGAAAAGGAAGAGAGGGAGCTCCACACCTCCTTCGAGATCATCCGAGCCAATGTCCAGCCCTTGATCGCCAGCGGAGACTTTGCCAAAGCGCAGCGCATCGTGTTCCGGATCCGATCCACCACCAATAGTTTTTTTGACAATGTCCTGGTGATGGACAAGGACGTTAAGCTGAGGCGCAACCGCCTGGCGCTGCTTCAGGCGGTCAGCCGTCTGCTGGATCAGATCGCGGATTACTCGCAGATAGTGGTACAGGGTTGACCTCCCGCGGCGCTTGTGACAAATAATTCGGTTTCGACGTATACCTTTACGACTAAAAAAATGAGGACTGACCTATCGTTGACAACAGTGAGAGGTTGCGCTATCCTAAAAAAAACCTCTCCAGGACGGAGAAGGCTGATGAGGAGAGATTCATGACGGAGAACGGGATAGAAAGGCGAACCTGCCTGAGGTTCGAGATTCCTGGTGCCACTGTCAGCTACAAGGTCAGCAAGCTCCTGCCTGCCGTTCTGGACAAATACGAGGAAGAATTCTGCCCCATGCTCGACGTCAGCCGGGGAGGCATGCGTTTTCAGGCCAATCACAAGCCGGACATCGATGCCAAGCTTATCATGCACATCTCGGTCCCCGGGGAGAGAGTCCCTCTGGTGCTGCAGGGCCGTGTGCGCTGGGCCACCCCGGGCGAGGGGGTTGGATTCGCTTACCAGATAGGGGTCCAGTTCAATGCCTATGGGGAAAAGAAAGACCAGAACTACCCCGGAAACCTGGTCAAGATCATTGCTCTGGAACAGAAGTTCTGTCCCCCCGACTCAACCGACCGCGCAGAGAGCGCCGACGGCGACTACGAAGTCGACGGTTAGGTCTTGCGGGGCCCGCCCGTAAAGACAATTGGACAAAAAAAAGCCCGCTCCTTGGAGCGGGCTTTTTGCTTTTAGCTCTACTGTCTGGCGTCAGCGCAGGGTGCCTTCGTAGCAGGCGGTCAGCTGGCGCTTGCGCACGTCCTCAGGTGTGTAGGAGGGGAGCAGGATCGGTGCAACGCGCCTGGTCTTGATCTTGGCCTTTTTCAGCTCGTTCTCGTATTCTGTGACATGGTCGAGGCTGAGACGTCCCAGCTTGACCTTCTGGATATATTCCACGGAATAGGCTCCGGCCCTTTTGCCGAACACGTTGTAGTCAAGAACTGAGTTGCCCATGAGGCGGTTGCGTCCGTGCACGCCGCCTGAGGCTTCGCCGGCCACATACAGGCCCGGGATGTTGGACTCACAGCGCTCGTTGATCTCGATCCCGCCGTTCTGATAGTGGAGGGAGGGGTAGATCAGCATGGGTTCTTTTGTGATGTCGATGTTGTAACGGATGAACTGACGGAGCATGGCGGGAAACTGTTTCTTGATGTAGCCCTCGCCCTGCAGCATCTCTATCAGCGGGGAGTCGAGCCATACGCCCGTGCGGCCGCTGGGAGTCTCGATGCCGTTGTTATTTTCCACGCATTCCCTGATGATAGCTGAGCTCTCCACGTCGCGCGGCTCCCGGGGAAAGACGAAGAGCTCGCCGAATTTGTTGAGGGGCTGGCCCCCGGCGCCGCGGATCTTCTCGGTGATCAGAAAGCCTGCGATCTGCTCGGGGAAGACGGATCCGGTGGGGTGGTACTGGACCGAGTCCATGTACATGAGCTTGGCGCCGGTCTTGTAGGCCATGATGAGGCCATCGCCCGTGGCGCCGTAATGGTTGGTGGTGTCAAAGCCCCGGATGTGCAGCCGGCCGTAGCCGCCGGTGGCGATGATGGTGGCCTTGGCCTTGACCACGAAGTATTCCTCGGTCTCGATGTTGTAGAGGATGGCTCCGGCACAGCGTCCGCGTCCGTCGAGCAGAAGTTCGATGGTGGGCATGAACTCCAGGGTCGTGATCTTATCCGGGTTGTTGCGGACCTCGTCCATCAGGGTGCGCATGATGATGGCGCCGGTATAGTCCCGGGCGGAGAGCATGCGCTTGCGTGAGGTGCCGCCGCCGTGGAGGGCCTGCAGGGAGTCGTCTTCCAGTTTGTCCCAGATCATACCCAGGTCTTCCAGCCACTTCACCACTTCCGGGCCGTCCTCGGTCAGCACCCTGACCAGCTCGGGCTTGTTGTCGAAGTGGCCGCCGCCCATGACATCCAGGTAGTGCCGGGTGGGCGAGTCCTGGGACTTGACCGCAGCCTGCATACCGCCCTGCGACATCATGGAGTTGGCGTCTCCCATGCGCAATTTGGTCGAGATAATGGACTTGGCGCCCTTCTGCATGGCCACGATGGCGGCTGCGCAGCCGGCCCCGCCTCCACCCACGATCAGGATGTCGGTCTCGTAATCGGGATTCTCCAGGTCAAACGCCTCGGGCTTGATCCGGGCGTGGGACTCCAGCATGTCCGCGATCTCGGTGGTGATGAGCTCTCCCTTGTTGGGGCCGATCCTGACCTTGCGCCGGGATTCTTTCTTGTAATCCGGGTGGAACTTGGTCAGGACGTCTTCGCGTTCGTCAGCGTCCATGGGCGGGAAGACCGGTTTGCCGGACTTGGCCAGTTCGAACCGGCGATTGCGGCTGGCAATGACTTTGTTAAGAGATTCCTGCATATACTCTGGATACATTGGATACTCCTTTACTCCAAATCCCTGTCATAATATATCTTTTTCAGTTCGTCCATTTTGGCAGACATGAACTCGTCATATTCTTTATCGAACTTCCGCTTCTTGATTTCTTTGAGCCGCTTTTCCAGCTCAGGGCTCCTGGGTGCGAGGTAGCGGCCGTAGAGACGCTTGGCCAGCAGGCCCACGTTGAACTGCACGATCTCAGACGGGCAGCGGATGGCACACAGCCCGCACATCACGCAGTCAAAGGACAGGTCC
>JAUWTO010000313.1 GCA_030614685.1 Candidatus Aminicenantota bacterium | reverse complement strand
GAAGATAACGCTCTGGGAGATCCTGACACCCCGGGCGATGGTCTCGAGGGTCGCCAGTTCATTTCCCTCGCTGTCCAGAAGCCAGGAGGTGACGACGGCGTCCTCCTCATCCCATGTCCCCGTGATGAGGATATTTCCCTCAGGTGTTAGCTTCAGCTCGCTCAGAATCGGGTGCTTTTCGTAGATGGACTTTTTGTAGTTGGTGATGACCTTGCCGAAACGGTTGAACCAGTCCGGGCTGCGCGACTGCATCATCTGGGTATAGCTGTCTCTCCATCCCTTGAGGTCCGCGTTGGTCACCTTCCGTGGTTCGGGGAGCGGGGTGGGGATCTCCTCCACCAGGTTTCCCTCGAAATCATAGACCTGGAGCCTTGTGCTCAGCCCGTCGGAGAAGAGCAGAGTGCCTTTTTTATAGGGACACCAGGCGAACATGGGCGTGAAGGGAACCGGGGCGTCGGCGCCCATGCTTGCGTAGGAGATGCGGGAGATGTACTCGGACCTCTTGCTGCGGCTTGAGACAGCGCCAGTCGCATCCAGCAGGATGATCTGCTGGGGATAGATGTGATAGAAGTAATCCTTTTCCTGTTTGGGTTTGGCGATTGTATTGAATTTTGTGAGGTAGCGCCCATCGGGGAGGCACACCGCGGAGCTCACGCCGAACTGCTCTTTCAGATCGATCTTGATGATCCTGATGAGTTTGCCGGACAGGTCCAGGACCGTGAACCAGGGGTGTCCGTTGAAAGCCTCCGTGAAGAACAGCTCCTCCTCCGGTGTGAAGCCGAAGGACACGTCTTCCTTGCGCTGGATCTCCCCGGGCCCCTGCCCTTCGCCTCCGAACTTGCGCAGGAAACGGCCTTCGGGCGAATAGACCTTGATAAAGGCATCGGATTGGTCGTAGACATAGATGCTGCCGTCCGGGCCCTCCGCGATCTGGCGCGGGTAGATGAGTTCGCCTTCTTCGCCGAGCGCACCGATCTGGACCGGCTCCTGTCCGAAGGACAGAAGGGCCAATCCTGTAATGCATAAGGCCATCAGTAACCACTGCTTCATTGTTCTCCTCCCAGAAGCTTCATTTTTCATTGTCATGGTCCATACACTATATAAGGATACATATTACCAAGGGAAGCAAAAAAATGTTACAGTCAGAGCTGATCTGGAGGGCTTGAATATATCTTTCCTTTCAGTGGTATTCTGAAATATGATGGCAGTCGACTATAAACAGAATAGGTAAGGCAGGAAAATGAACGTTATTGAGACACATAAACTCACGAAATACTACGGCAAGGATATGGGTATCCGTGACCTGGATCTCGAGATCCAGGAAGGCGAGATCTTCGGATTCATCGGGCCCAACGGGTCCGGGAAGTCCACCACCATACGCACCCTGCTGGGCCTGATCTTCCCCACCAGCGGCAGCGGAAAGATCTTCGGCCGGGACATCGTGAAAGAGAGCAAAGAGATCAAGCGGCACATCGGGTTCATGCCCTCGGATGTCAATTACTACGAGAAGATGGATGTGGCCGAACTGCTGCATTATTCCGCGGATTTCTACGGCAAGGACTGCAGTTCCCGGATCGAGGAGCTGGCGGAGGCCTTCGCACTCGACCTGGACCGGAAGATCCTCGACCTCTCCCAGGGGAACAAGAAGAAGGTCTCGATCCTGCAGAGCCTCATCCACCGACCCCGGCTCCTGATCCTGGACGAGCCCACCAGCGGCCTGGACCCGCTCATGCAGAACAAATTCTTCGACATCCTGCGGCAGGAGAACCGGGACGGGACGACCGTGTTCTTCTCCTCCCACACCCTGAGTGAGGTCCAGAAGATGTGCCGTCGCGTGGGGGTCATCAAGGAGGGGAGGATCATCGCGATCGAGGACATCGAGACGCTGCGCAGGAAACAGCTGCGCAAGGTCGAGGTGGAGTTCGCCTCGGCGGATCTGCGTGATCGATTCACGATCGAAGGCATGATCTCTCCCAGGAAACATAACCACGCCCTGAACTTCATGTACTCAGGCCGGGTAGAGGAGCTCATCCAGGTCCTGGCCGGGCAGGAGGTGGCGGACCTGCTCATCGAGGAGCCTACCCTGGAAGAGATATTCATGCACTACTATGATGAGGAAGAAGATCCAGAAGCTGGGAAGGGAGGGCCGGTCCAATGATCAGCCGCTACATCTATCGCAAGGAACTCAAGCGCTACCGGGGATCCTTCATAGCCTGGTGTGTCTCGATAGGCGCCCTGATCGTGATGGGGATGGCGTTCTTCCCGGTCCTCCAGGATGAAAACATAATGAAGCAGATGGCCGCCTTTTTCGAGAACGCTATCATGAAGAACCTGATGGCGGCCTTTGGCGCGAGTTTGGACAACCTGACCAATGTCCTGGGTTTCTACACCACGCGCAATTCGATGTTCATCATGCTCCTGGGGAGCTTCTTTTCGATTTTGTTGGCCGGCAAGATCCTGGCCCGGGAGGAGTCCGACAAGACCGCCGAATTCCTGCTCTCGAAGCCGGTGACACGGACCGAGGTCCTCGGCAGCAAGCTGGCGGCCTATCTCACCTACCTGTTGTTGCTGAATGCGATCATCGTCGTGGTGGGTTTCCTCAGCCTAGAGTTCTTCAAGGGCAAGAGCGAGTACCTGGTCTCCTCGTTCCTGATCCATTCGCTGTACTCATTCCTGCTGATGCTGACCTTCGGCGCCATCGGGATGTTCCTCTCCCTCCTGATCAAAAGGGGGCGCCCCACCACCGGCATCTCCATCGGCATCGTGGTGGGCGGGTATTTCTTCGACTCTCTGTCCCGCATCACACCGGCGGCGGATAAGTTCGGCTACATCAGCCCCTTCAAGTTCGTGGACAGCGGGGTCATGCG
>JAUWTO010000385.1 GCA_030614685.1 Candidatus Aminicenantota bacterium | reverse complement strand
GTGATCAGCAGCGTACCCATCTGGAGAGGGAAAGCATAGCGGTAGCTTTCCGCGTAGCTGAAGAAGGTCAGCCGCGCGTTCTGGCTGAAAAGGTCGGACAGGTAGCCGGACACCTTGTAGAGCAGCAGGGTGATGATGAGGATGGAGCCCATCAGGATGAAGCGGTTGAGGGCGTCTGCGGCGTCTCTTCGGGACTGGAGGTAATAGAGAAGCCCATAGAGGAGCAGGGAGAAGAGGATCAGCGAGCCTGCGAAATTGATCAGCCACGTGGGCCTGGCGCTGAGGTTCTGGTTGTAGTCGCGGATCTGATTGAGGATATCATCGGTCACCTCATCCCCTTTACGGATTATGACCTTCCCCTTTTTCATGGTGAAGTAGGATGGGTCTACACTCCGGCGGGCTGCCTCTTTGCGTGTTGCCGTCTCTAGGGGGGCGAAATCCACATTGGCCGTCAGGAAGGAGTGCGAGAGCTCTGTCAGGACCGACTTTTCCTCGTCCGGGAGTTCCAGCAGGCTGATCTCGTTGGTCAGGATGGTCTTGGCTTCTTCTTTATCGAGTACCGTGGTGACAAACTGCTTGCTCTCCGCTCCCGCCCCGCGGATCAGGATGAATCCGAGATCCTGTTCGTTGTGTGTGTAGAGGCTCTTGTTGATGATGATGCCGCGATCCGACACCTCGGAAATGAGAGCGATCAGGCTTTCCTCCAGGGTGGGGGAGAACTCCAGCTTGATGAGGTAGCGCAGGATCTGGGGTGAGAGCTCGATGAAGTAGGTCTCGCTGCTGGCTTCTATGAATTCCTTCTGCTTTTCTCCGTCGGGCGGCTCGGCGATCAGCTCTCGCCCCGATTTGCAGAACTCCCGGATCTTGACCCGGACGTTCAAAAACACTTTCGAATTGAGCCTGTAGACCGGCGGCTCTTTATCCTCCGCTTCCTGCCTCCGGGTCTGCGTGGTCTCCTCATCCTCGATGGTCAATTCCTCGGTTATCATGATATCTGCCGGGGCGATGGCGCCGCTTTCCCACTCCGGCAGGGATTTGGACGGCAGGTAGGAAGTCAGATAGGCGATGGCCAGCGCGAATATCACGAGAAAGACATGGGGATGTCCGAGCAGCCGCCGGACCGGATCCTTCTTCTGGTTTTTGCCCGCGACCTGGGCGTTGTTCATCGTCTTTTTGGTGCGGCTTTCCTCGGTGCGGAAAAACCGCAGTTTTTTGAATGAGAACGGTTCCATTTACTTTTTCCGTGCCTTCTCATCCGCCTTTTTGTAGGCCTTGATGATCTTCTGGACCAGGGGATGGCGGACCACGTCCTTTTCATTGAAGCGGACAAAGGAGATCTCGGGGATGTGAGGGAGGATCTCCATGGCCTGCAGGACACCGGATTTTTGCGGCTGAGGCAGGTCGATCTGAGTGATATCGGCCGTGACCACCAGCTTGGAGTCGAAACCGGGCCGGGTCAGCATCATCTTCATCTGTTCCTTGGAGGTGTTCTGGGCCTCGTCCAGGATGATGAAGGCGGAGTTGAGCGAGCGGCCCCGCATGTAGGCCAGCGGGGCGATCTCGATTATGCCGCGGTCTATGAGGTTGTGTGCCTGGTCGGAAAGGATCAGGTCGAACAGGGCGTCATACAGCGGCCTGAGATAGGGATCGACCTTCTGCTGTAGGTCGCCCGGAAGGAAGCCCAGCTTTTCGCCTGCCTCCACCGCCGGCCGGGTCAGGATGATGCGGCTGACCTCCTT
>JAUWTO010000256.1 GCA_030614685.1 Candidatus Aminicenantota bacterium | reverse complement strand
TCGGAGGTCGTCAGCAGGTCATGCCGCAGGAGGTCCGCTATCTCCGTATGGTCTTCGGTCAACTGCCGTATCTCTCCCCGGTGGATGTGGTAGATCCTGCTGTCCCCGACATGCGAGATGTATCCCCTGTTCTCGGTCAGGATCAGGGCAGAGCACGTGGTCCCCATCTTGTGATCGAGATCCTGATCGACGGTCATCTCATAGATCCGGCTGTTCGCCTCCTCGAACGCGCGCTGCAGGTTGCGGCCGACGTCTCCTTCCCGTCCGTTGAAATACACTTCGTGGACGACGTTGACCGCCATCTCGCTGGCCATCTTCCCGCTCAAGAGGCCGCCCATGCCGTCGGCTACCAGGAAGAGCTGGCCATTGGGTTCGTATGGCGGGAGATAAGCTTCCGGAAAGGCGCCGAAACAATCCTCATTGACAGAGCGCTGCAGTCCCATGTCCGACAATCCCTTGTAGCCGAAGGCAGGGGCGAATTCACGGGTGTCGGGGGGACCGGTCTTTTTCCCGGCAAGAAAACGCCTGAATCTGCCTTTCATTTAATCCTGGGCGGCAAAAGCCGTGTCCGCACCCTGCAGGGGATTATCGAATTCAAACCCGAAATGCCTGGGATTTTCTCCGATCACGGCTGCGGAAAATATGCTGAACACATAATTATAGGTCTCGTCCGGGAACTGGTCGATATGGTCTTCCATCAAGCGCCAGAAGTTCCGGTCGCGGGGCTTATCGGGCATCCGTTTGATCAGGCCGGCGACCCTGCGCTCCCCCCAGTTGTAGGAGGCGATGACCAGCAGACCCGAGGCCTGGGCATCGGTCTTATAGATCCTGCGGATGTAGCGGGCCGCTGCGTGGGTGGCTTTCCCGAAATCATGCCGCTCGTCCTGGGGATCGGCCACGGGGTCCTTCTCTCGCGGGCCGACCCTCAGGCCGTAGTCCTTGGCGGTCATAGGGATGAACTGCCACATGCCCTTGGCATACCCGTAGCGGGTCGGGGGGCCGCAGGCATTGAGCCGGAAGTCGCTCTCCTGGAGGGCGATGTAGAAGAACTGGGGAGCCAGGCCCTGTTCCTGCATGCGCCGGACGATCTCCCCGATGTAATTGTTGGACCGGGCGCGGTTGATGGCCTGAGAAAAGCGGCGGGTCGATTTCCATTTTTCGATGTAGCGTTTGACCTCTCCCACAAAACCTTCCGGGAGGCCGACCTCGCACTCCCCGAAAATGCGGGCCACACGGAGTATGAGCTTCTCCTCTACATCTAGATCCTCCTGATAGACGCCGAGCTGGGTCAGGACCTCCTCATAATCCTGATTCAGTTTGAGGAGATCGGTATCCGGTTCGGTTGACTGCGATGGGCTCTGGGCCCGGGCGACCTCGATCTCTTTCAACTGGTAGAAGATGTCCTGTGCCAAGCCCTTCTGCTTCTGGATTATAATCTGCTGATAAACGGCGTAACCGGCCGTCACCACGAGCAGGGCCGCGAATACCGCGATGATCTTGTAGTATTTCTTCTTATGCTTCTTCTGGACCTGCGCAAACGCATTCCTCACCATCATGGTGTGGAGGCCGGCATCCTTTTCGCCCCCCTCATCGAAGTATTTGTTGATGATCTGGGTCACCGAGGCGGATCGTGCCGGCTCTGTCTCCAGGGCCGTCATCTCGGCATCAGACTCTTCTACGTCAAAGGAGAGCACCGCCCCGTTCATGCCGAGCTCCACCTGCGTGTCGCACGCCAGAGGGACCTGATCCACCTTCTCTCCGTTGACATAGGTGCCATTGGCGCTGTGTGCGTCCTTGAGCCACCACCGCCCCTGCTCGAACACCACATCAGCATGCTTGCGGCTTACCATCTGCTCCTGGATCCACACATCGCAGGACTCCTCCCGCCCGATGGTGAACGCCTCGGTAAAAACGTACTCCCCGCGCAGACTCTGTCCCTTTTCGATGTAGACGCGGAGCTTGGGAGGAGGGCTCAAGGCATCACCTTCACCTTTGTCTGGCTCGGCGCCACCTGAGCACCGGCCGGCATGTTGTGGTTGGGTTTCCCGTTCATCCCTGTCATGCAGCCGATGTAAGAGACTTTCTTACCCTCGGCTTTCACCTTGGAACTGCCCAATTTGAACTGAGCCGGCCCCTTGAACTTGTTCGACACCATGCCACCGCCGGCGCATCCGGCCTCATCCCCACTGGACATACTGATTTCCGTGTTCATGACAACGGTCTTTTTATTCGAGATCTTCACTTTTTTCGAGCATGAACTGCCCTTAGCCTGAGTTAACATGGCCATGTTCGGATAGGGGACCGGTACCGGGCTGGGTGCCGGAGGAGCAGGGGTTTTGCAAACATCCGGGAAACAGGCACACTGCCCCCCGCCGTTGGTGGATGCCGGCATGATCATAATAGGCTCCTAGCCCAGATGGATCTTGTCGCCATCGATTTTGACCTCTCCTTTGGCCTTCTCCACTATTCTTCCTGCGCGCACCTTATATGTAGAATCTACCACTGTTCGTGCTGATCCGGCCCGCACACTAAGGGCATGCTTGACCCAGCGCTTGGCATTCTCGTATTTCTCAACGATGGAGCTGGCCACATATTCGATGCTGTGGGAGATGACCTTATACTCAGGAGACCGGATGTGGATCGCCTCGGATGAGACTAGGTCGATCTGACCGTGCGGTGCACGGAACTCCATGTCCCCGGGAGCGGTGAACGTCGTTTTCCCTGCAGCAGCCAATACTCCTATGACATAAAAAGAGCCTTCCCGGCCGATCGCCAAGACCTTGTCCCCGACATGGGGGCTGTAGGGGAAGGAGACGGCATTGAATGCCCAGACTTCATCTTCGGGCAGACCGAGCAGGATAAGTCGCCCGTTCGCATTGATCACGGGTGCCGGTCCGAGAAACAGATCCCGGGAGTTATCCTCTTGGCTGAACAATGACAAATAATCTTGTTCGTGGGCAGCTAGGTTCATCTCTTTTCCTCCTTTAAGGCCGGTGGCTTATAGGACTCGGCTTCCAACCGATCCTTGTCTGTCCTCTGGACATCTTTCATTCTGGCTTGGCTCCAATCCGTGTATTGTTCTTCGACGGCATGCAGATTGGCCCAGGTCAGGTCAGAACGACGGAAAGTGGCGCCTTCCAACTTTGCATAAGAAAAATCAGAATACATAAGCTTACAGCCGTCAAAACGTGTTCGCTGAGCGGAAATGTTGGCCAATACGCATTCGCTCAGATCGCTTCCGCTGAAGTCGGCCATATCGACGCGCGCGTCTTCGAAACAGGCTTGTTTCAGGTTGGCATTGCGGAGAACGGCTCCCTCGAGGTTAGCACCTGTGAAATCCGCCACTGTGGCTTCGACTTTCGTCAGGTTCGCCCCAGTGAGGTCTGCCTCGGCAAAATCACACCCTTTGAGGACCGCTCCCGTGAAGTCGGCCTTTTTCAGGTCGGCGTTGTTAAGATCCGCGTCCGTAAAATCACAGCCTGCGAGGTTCTTGGCAGACAGGTTGGCCTTCCGCATGTCGCAGGCCTTGAAAACCGTTTTATCAATGACCGTGGGGCTTATATCAATATCCTCGAAATCGGTCCTGTCGAACTGAGTATGCGAAAATATCGTCTGATCGAGATTGGC
>JAUWTO010000338.1 GCA_030614685.1 Candidatus Aminicenantota bacterium | reverse complement strand
ACTGCTCGTAGTGACTGCCAGTTATGCCATCTATCAGCAGCTCATGATCCAGAAACAGAGGAAGATGGCCCAGGACATCTTCTACAAACTGAAGGAGATCGAGGTTGCCCGGGCTCAGGCCGGCGCAACTTCTCCAGAGGAAAACAGCGATCTCCTGAAACTGAATCAGGACTATGAGCAGGTCTTGACCCAACTCGGTGTCTATCAGGAAAACCTCGATGTAGAGGAAAAGCTCATACTCCGCGTGGCCCGAATTTTCGGGGAGTGCGAGGTTGATCTCCCTAAAGGTTTTGTGGGAGAGGTCAAGCGTTACATCGAAAAATGGAAATCGACCAAACGTTTTTCCCAGGCCATCAATCGTGCCCGTTCCAACAACTACATCGGGGAGATCGTCAGCCGCATGCAGGAACAGGGACTGGCTCCCCAGTTCTTGTACATCGCGCTTCAGGAGAGCGACTTCCGTCTCAACGCTTGCGGCCCCCCGACACTCTATGGGTATGCCAAGGGCATGTGGCAGTTAATCCCCATGACCGCCAAGGACTATGGCCTGAAGATTGGCCCCCGAGAGAAGGACGCCGTGGCCGATCCCCTGGACGAGCGGCATGATTTCAGGAAAGCCACCCACGCAGCAGCGCGCTACATCCGCAGGATCTTTAAAACCGATGCCCAGGCTTCGGGTCTGCTGGTCATCGCCTCCTACAACTGGGGGGAGCGGAGGGTCGCCAACCTGATCAAGAACATGCCCGACAATCCCCGCGACCGGAACTTCTGGCGGCTGATGGAGGATCACATCGACAATTTTCCTGAAGAGACCTATGACTATGTGTTCCGGATCTTTTCCGCGGCGGTCATCGGCGAAGATCCAAAACATTTTGGCTTTGATTTCGACAATCCTCTGGCAGGCATGGATATGACCGCTGCCTCTCAAGAATAGATGAAAAACAGATTCATGCGCTTGATCTCCGGTAAAAAGGCCGAACCCCCCGATACTCGGGAGTTTACACCAGCATTTACCTATGCGGGATTGTCGGATAAGGGGCTGCGTCGCTCTGTCAATGAGGATAGTTTTGTGGTCTTCCCGGAGGAGTATCTTCCGCCTCATGGTCCCGGGGGCCAGCTTTTCATGGTCGCTGATGGCATGGGTGGTCTCCTGAGCGGGAGGATGGCCAGCGAGATGGCGGTCAACATCGTTCAGGATGTCTATTTCAACAGCACAAAAGGCTTGGTCGGACAGAACCTCAAGCTCGCCTTTGCAGAGGCGAACAGCCGCATCTTTCAGAAGGCTTTCGATCAGGACCTCGATCATAAGATGGGGACCACGTGCTCTGCCCTGGTCCTGACCGATGATCGGGGGACCATCTCTCATGTCGGGGACAGCCGGATATACCACATCCGACAGGGAGAGATCCGGCAGTTGACCGAAGATCATACGGAGATAGCGGATCTTCTCCGTCATGACCTGCTTACCAGCTCCGCTGCCGCTAACCATCCCCGGCGTTCCGTCCTCTCCCGGGCCTTGGGCATAGAGGAGGATGTGGACGTGGATTTTCTGTATGACATCCCCCTCCATAAAGACGATCGTTTCGTGCTGTGCACGGATGGTTTGAGCAAAATCAGCCCGGATGAAATCAAAAACTCGGTGCTCGATCACACACCGGAGGACGCCTGTCGCTCCTTGATCGAGCTAACTTATGAGCGGGGTGCGGGCGACAACATAACGGTTTTGGTGGTGCAGATATCGCTTTAGCCTTGGTGACTTGAATCCGAATCCGGGCCGGATCAATCTCCGGCCTTTTTTTTCCCAGGAATACCAGGATTTGTCTGTATGCAACAGACATTTAATGTCTGAATTGACTCTTGGGAAGAGATTTGTTATGTATTGAACATCCCTCTGGGGAAAAGAGCGTATGAAGTGCGATAAATGCGGATATAAGAACTCCCCTGGAAGTGGATTCTGTAATCGCTGCGGGGCTAAGCTCCAGGGTCTCGAAAAACCACGCATCAAGAAGCAGCCCAAGGCACGAGTCCGCAGGCAGCCTAAAGAGAAGGCGCCGCCCAAGGCCCGTGGCAGGGGATTGCTGAGCAGCCAGTACTCCATCTTCTTTCTCTTCGTGCTAGTGCTGCTCGGTGTCATCATCGTCGGTGCGCTCTTCATGATCCCCAAGGGCGAAGAACCGGAGCGCGAGTTGACCGAGACCGGTGTCCTGGAACTCAGCTCCATCCCCACAGGGGCTGAGGTCTTTATCGACAATGAGCGGCAGGGGACAACCCCGCTCCAGATCGAAATGGATCCCGGTTCCTACGGCGTGCGGCTGGTTTATCCCGAGTATCAGGATAAATCCGAGATCGTCCAGGTGAGTCCCGGGGAGACCACGATGCGCGTGCTCGACCTCGCGCCTTCCTTCATCATCCAGGTTTCAGCCAACCCCCCGGAAGCTAATGTCAAGATCGACGGCAAGTTCCAGGGCAAGACGCCCCTGAACTTACCCTGGACATCGGCTTCGGT
>JAUWTO010000162.1 GCA_030614685.1 Candidatus Aminicenantota bacterium | reverse complement strand
TTCCGCGCGATCTTGATCAGGTCGATGAGCATGCTGAATCCGGTCTCCCGCCGCCCTGCTCCGGGGCCGACGATGGTCACATCGCCCAGCGTGTCGGTGGTCACGGTCACGGCATTGGTGGCTCCCATAACAGCGGCCAGGGGATGGTTCAGGTCGACCTCCTCCGGGGCTACGGCCGCCTTCACGAGGTTCCCTTCTTTCCAGACCTTCCCGATCAGCTTGAAGCGCTGGCCGCGTTCCTTGGCCTCTAAGATGTCGGATGCGCTTATCTGAGTGATCCCCTCACAGGGATAATCGAAGGGATCGCCCTTGGCATCGTATATGACCTTGGCCAGGATTGTGACCTTGGCCAGGGCGTCCCATCCCAGGACGTCTGCATCGGGAACGGCTTCGGCATAGCCGAGCTCCTGAGCCTTCTGCAGGGCGTCGTCATATGAGAGCCCCTCCTCCATGCGGGTCAGGATATAGTTGGTCGTCCCATTGAGGATCCCCTTGATCTCCCGGACATCGCTGCCGGCGAGGGTCTCCCGCAGCAGGTTCAGGATCGGGGTCCCGCTCATAACCGTGCCCTCGAACAGGAACCGGACTCCCTTTTCCCTGGCAAGCAGGGCCAGTTCTTGATAATGGAGCGCCAAGGGCCCCTTGTTGGACGTCACCACATGCATGCCTCGCTCCAGGGCCTTCCGGATGTGGGAGGTGGCCGGCTCTCCGGTCTTGATGTCCGTATAGGTGGCTTCCAGCACAACATCGGCGTCCACGGACTGGATCATTTCCAGTGCGTCACCGGTGAACTGCTCTCCCTGGAGTTCCGAGAGTTTCTGTTCCGAACGGGCCTTGTCGAGGGCAGCGGAAAGGTCAATGCCACCGCTGTTCACCAGGCTGCCTTTGAGCATATCCGAGATACCGACTACGGAGAACTCAAGCCCATAGTCCTCCCTGAGGTGGTCTTTTTTTTCTATCAGCAGTTCTGCAAGCCCCTGCCCGACCGTTCCGAATCCTACAAAAAGTAGCCGCATGTTATCCTCCCGGGTGCTGGATTTAGTACGAAGAACTCGTATAGATATTATAAGTCCAAATCCCGGCCTTGTCCACTTTAGCGGCAAGAAAGAACGAAGGTCGCGATCCGGGCAGAGCAAGAAGGCAACGAAATGTTTGAACGGATGGGTAAGGATGGCATATAATGAAGCCACACGAATTTACTATACGGAGGAGCCATGTCTGATAAGCCCCAATTCAGCCCCGGTGTCATGAAATATATCGAAGAAGGTAAAAAATGCCTGGTCGAGCGGGAGGCCCTGCTGGAGCGTGTGAAAAAATACAAATTCGACACACTGGCCGTCCATGGCCTCTACTCTGTGGAAGAGGCGCTCAACCTCAACCAGGGCGCCTTGATCGAGCCTCTGTATCTCTCCGCCTCTCAGGCCTACCGCGACGCAGACGAGCTGGAGGCAGCCCTGGCTTACCTCATCCCCACCTGGTGCTACACTCGGATCGCCAATCCCACCACCTACTATCTGGAATGGACCATGGCGCTCCTGGAGGGCTACCGCACGGGTGTCGATACGTCGTGTGTGGTGACCGCCTCGGGCATGGGCGCCATCATGTCCGCCGTAGACCCTTTTCTGGTCAAACAGAAAGACGGGCCGGAGACCATGAATTTCGTTTCCGGAGTCCAGGTTTATGGCGGGACTTTCCAACAGTTCGCCATACGCAAGATGGCTGAGCGGGGTGTTGAGGTGCGCTGGATCCTCAATCCAGAAGATGTTGAGGAATGGAGATCCAAGATCGACGAGAACACACGCTTTCTGTATGTGGAAGCCCCCAGCAACCCCCAGCAGTCATTCTGCGATGTGGAAGCCCTGGCAGAGCTGGCGCATTCCTGGGAGATCCCATTCATTTTCGACGCCACCTGCGCTACCCCGGCCCTCCTGCGCCCCATCGCCCACGGCGCGGACATCGTGGTGCACTCCATGACCAAGACCATCACATCTTCCGGCGTTGCCGTCGGGGGGGCGCTCATCAGCCGCAAGCCCATCGTCACCAAGATCAAGAACGACCATCCCCTGTTCAAGGACAGCTTCGCCGAATACGTGAAATTCCTCCCCTACCGTGACAACGGGCCGGCCTCGGCTCCAGTCAATGCCATGTTCGCACTCAACGACCTGCGCACTCTGCGCTCCCGCATGGACATGTTCAGCCGCAACACCCAAAAGGTGGCAGAGTATCTGGAGACTCATCCCCGAGTCTATCAGGTCGACTACCTGGGGCTTCCGAGCTTCCCTCTGCATCAGCTGGCCAAGCGTTACCTGAAGCTGGTGGATTCGGACGACGGGGCCGGGAACGAGGTCAATCGCTACGGCCACCTCATGAGCTTCCGCGTGGAAGGGCCGCCCGAGAATGCGCGCCGGGTCTTCGACAACTTCCGGATGATCTACCGAGCCACCGACCTCGGCCGCATCAAGAGTGTTGCGACCATACCGGCCATCTCGACCCACCAGCAGCAGGGGGTGGATGCCCGTGAAAAAGCGGACGTCCCGCCCCAGTTGATCCGGCTCTGCGTGGGCGGCGAAAATCCCGATGATGTCATCGCCGACCTGGACCAGGCCTTGAACATGCTGTAACCGACCATGGAAAAGATCCGGATCTTTGGCGACCCCAACCTGAAACTGAGGGGAAGGATCCGCATAAGCGGCGCCAAGAACGCCGCCCTGCCGGCACTGGCGGCCTCCCTGCTCACCCGGGAAAAGATGCGCCTCAGGAACGTCCCCCTCGTGACCGACGTGTTCACCATGCTGACCCTGCTCAAGGACCTGGGCGCAGAATACAACATCCGGAAAAATTCCCTGTCCGTGCAGGTGAAGACCATCAACTCTCCGGAGGCCTCCTACAAGCTGGTGCGCGCTATGCGGGCCTCCATCCTGGTGCTGGGCCCGCTGCTGGCCCGCTATGGGAAAGCGGTCGTTGCCCTGCCCGGGGGATGTGCCATCGGTTCACGCCCCACAGACCTGCACATCGGCGGATTCGAAAAACTGGGGGCGACCATCGTCCTGGAACACGGATACATCAGGGCCGAAGCCAAACAGCTGACAGGCACGACTATCGCTTTCGAGAAGAAGACCGTGGGCGGTACCGAGAATCTGGCCATGGCCGCTGCCCTGGCCAAGGGTGAGAGCATCCTGAAGAACTGCGCCGTGGAACCTGAGGTCTCGGAGCTGTGCAAGCTCCTGGTCAAGATGGGGGCCAGGATCGATGGCATCGGGGAAGAGACCATGCGCATTCAGGGTGTGCCCGAGCTGGGCGGCGCGAGTCACCAGATCATCCCTGACCGTATCGAAGCTGGGACCTTCCTCATCGCCGGAGCTCTGGCCAGTGACGAGATCGTACTCACACACGTGCGTCCTGACAATATCATGACCCTGATCGATAAGATGCGCAGCTCGGGTGTGGAGATCGAGAAGATCAACAATAACACCCTCAGGGTCAAGGGGTGTCCGGACCTCAAGCCGCAGGACATCACCACCTCCTCATTTCCGGGATTTCCCACCGATATGCAGGCGCAGTTCACGGTCCTTATGACTCAGGCCGATGGGACGTCCATCATCACCGAGACCATCTTCGACCGCCGGTTCTCCCACATCAACGAGCTCCTGCGCTTGGGGGCTTCGATCGAAGTATCGGGCGACAAGGCCATCGTACGCGGCAAGTCCCCCCTGTCCGGAGCAGAGACTACGGCTACGGATCTGCGGGCCTCCGCCTCTCTGGTACTGGCAGGGCTCATCGCCTCCGGCGAGACCATCATCAACGATGCCTATCATCTGGACCGGGGGTATGAAAAGATCGAAGAGAAACTGAATGCCCTTGGGGCCCACATCGAACGCTTCCGTGAATAATGGGGGGAGGAACTATGACAGACTGCCTGTTCTGCAATATCATCAGGGGAGAGATCCCGGCGAAGAAGGTGTACGAAGACGACTCCATATTCGCATTCGAAGACATCAGCCCCCAGGCACCGACGCACATTCTGATCATACCCAAGGAGCATTACACCTCCCTGAAAGAGGTACCCGGGACCGAAAAAGATCTCCTCGGACACATCCTCCTCCAGGCCAAAAAGATCGCCCGGGAAAAGGGCCTCGAGGACAACGGCTACCGCATCGTTCTCAATACGGGCCGGGATTCGGGACAGGCCGTGTTTCACATCCATTTCCACCTGCTGGGCGGGAGGCGGATGTCCTGGCCTCCCGGATAAGACCGAGATAGATTGCTTTGCTTACCGTGGGATTTTATGAATCCCCCGATGGTCGCTGCAGCAACCCATCCCGGTCTTCATGGTCCTGTACAATTCCTGAAACCACAACATCGCTCCACTTCAGTCTTTGCAGAAAAACCGAGCCGCAGGATTTCAATTAATATAATAACCGGTATTCCGAGTCTTAATAACAGATTGTGAAAATCAGGAGGAGTCCATATAATAGATGTAATCCCCATTAAAAAAGGAGGAAAAGAGCATGGACGTCACTTGGTTAGGGCACTCTGCGGTCAAGCTCCAAGGATCCAAAACCATCTACATCGATCCCTTTCTTACCGGAAATCCGGCGGCCTGCTGCGGACCCGAGGCCATCACAGGGGCGGACCTGGTCATTGTGACTCATGACCACGGAGACCATCTGGGAGACGCCTTCCCTATCTGCAAGAAGACAGGTGCGACGATCGTCACCATCCATGAGATCGCCGTCATGGCCGAAGCTGAGGGCATCCCCACGGAAGGAATGAACATCGGAGGGACCGTTGAGTCCAAAGGGGTATTGATCCACATGGTTCAGGCCCTACACTCCGCCGGGAAGGGCGACCCCGCAGGTGTGGTGATCGAGCTGGACGGCAAGACCATCTATCACGCAGGCGACACCGGTCTGACCTATGACATGAAGCTGGTGAAGGAATTTTTTGCTCCTGACCTGAGCTTTATCCCTATAGGGGACCGCTACACCATGGGAATCAACTCCGCCGCTAAGGCCGTCGAGTTCTGTGGGACCAAAAAGGTCATCCCGGTCCACTACAACACCTTCCCCATCATCACGGTAGACCCGGAGGCCTTCAAAGCCAAGGTCGGAGACACTGCAGAAGTCATCATCCTCAAACCCGGCGAATCGTATTCGTTTTAAGGCACATTCGAGTGCCGGGCCGAGCTGGACCCGACAAACTCCCAAATAAAAATGCCGTACTTGATCGACGGGAACAATCTTATCGGCCACATCCCCGACCTGAGCCTGGC
>JAUWTO010000297.1 GCA_030614685.1 Candidatus Aminicenantota bacterium | reverse complement strand
GCGGTTGCGGTTGGCAATGACTTTGTTAAGAGATTCCTGCATATACTCTGGATACATTGGATACTCCTTTACTCCAAATCCCTGTCAAAATATATCTTTTTCAGTTCGTCCTTTTTGGCAGACATGAACTCGTCATATTCTTTATCGAACTTCCGCTTCTTGATTTCTTTGATCCGCTTTTCCAGCTCAGGGCTCCTGGGTGCGAGGTAGCGGCCGTAGAGGCGCTTGGCCAGCAGGCCCACGTTGAACTGCACGATCTCAGACGGGCAGCGGATGGCACACAGCCCGCACATCACGCAGTCAAAGGACAGGTCCATGACCGCTGCGATATCCCCGCGCTTGGCGGCCTGGATGTAGTCCATGACCTCCAGATCCTGAGGGCAGGCTTTGGTGCAGGTGTTGCAGGCCACACACCGGAAGACCTCAGGGTAGAGCGCCTGGATGGTGGCGACCTCGGGCTTGAGCTTCCTGATGTCGTAGATGGCCTTGTGGGCGGGAGAGGCGGGCAGCTGGGTCAGCCACATCCCTTCTTCCACCAGCGTGGTGCAGGCGAGGCCGGTGTAGATCTTGTAGTCACCGGGCATGCGGTACACTGTGGCGCAGGCGCCGCAGAAGCCCTCGCGGCATCCAGCCCCACGCTTCATCTGGTAGCCCGCGTACTCTATGGCTCCCATGATGGTGGCATCCGCGGGAACCTTGTATGCCTTGCCCATGAGAAAAACCGTGACCAGCTTTTCTTCGGCCGCCTTCTTCTTAGCTTTTGGCTGCTTTTTGGCTGCTTTCTTGGTTGCCATCAATTTGTCTCCTTAATAGATATGGATATCCCTGGAATAGTCACAGGAAATTCCCCGATTCTGTTTTGTTTATCTCGTGCTTCGACATTTTTTATGACTGTTTCAGGCTAATATTCTTGGGGAAGATTCTTGAGCTCGGCCCAGGAATACACAGGGCCGTCCTTGCACACATAGTGAAGCCCGATGTTGCATCGCCCGCATTTGCCGATGCCGCACTTCATCTTGTTTTCCACCGTGGTGAATATCTGATCATCCTTGAAGCCCAGGGCTTCCAGATTCTTGATGACGAACTTGATCATGATGGGGGGGCCGCAGGTGATGGCGATGGCGTTTTTGGGCGAGGGTTTTTTGTCCAGGATGTTGACGGGGACAAAGCCGACATAGTCATCCCAGCCGGGTTCTTCCACGTCAATGGACAGCTGCACCGTCATTTCCTGTTTGAGCTTCTGAAGCTCCTCCTTATATACCATGTCGGACGAGGTCCGGGACCCGTAGAACAGGCTGAGGTCACCATAGTTCTTCTGCTGCATGCGGGCCGTCTGCAGGACCGACCAGATGGGTGCCAGCCCGATACCGCCGCCGATGAAGATCAGGTTCTTGCCCTTCCATTTTTCGATGGGGAACTGGTTGCCATAGGGGCCGCGTACCCCGAGCAGGTCGCCTTCCTGCATCTCGTGGATGGCGGTCGTAACCCGCCCCACACGCATGATGCTGAACTGGAGGTATTCTTTTTCGAGGGAGGAGGAGGAGATGGAGATCATCGATTCTCCCTTCCCCAGCACAGAGAGCATGGCGCATTGGCCGCACTGATGGGTAAATCCATCGTCCACAAACTGGACCCGGAAGGTCTTGATGGCCCGGGCGCCTTCGACTTCCTGTTTGACCTCGACGATCCGAGCTAGCTTGGGCATGTAGGGATGATCAGGCATGGTCTATCACCTTATTGAGGACTTCGATTATGTCGATGCCGACCGGGCAGAGCGAGATGCAGCGCCCGCATCCGGTGCACTGGTAGGTTTTGTGGTTTTCAACGAAGTACTGGAACTTGTGGAAGATCCTCTGGCGCAGGCGCGAAGCCTTATCAGACCTCGGGTTGTGGCCGGAGGAGTGCATGGTGAAATCCGGGAACTGGCAGGTGTCCCAGGTCCGGACCCGCTCTCCCTGCACCGCCCCGGCGTTCTTCACCTCGTCGGAGATGTCAAAACAGTGGCAGGTGGGACAGAGGTAGGTGCAGATGCCGCAGCGCAGGCAGCTCATGGCTTCCTGGTCCCAGAGCTCGGACTCGAACATGCCCTTAAGCTTGGGCGGGACCTCAGCCAGGTTCTTGATCTGGCGCTGGATCTTCTTGGCCGCATCCTTTACGACCTTTTCCTTCGTCTGTTTATCCTTGGGGGTGGGGGGCTTGAAAAGCGTCTTGGCGGCTCCCAGGAGTTTTTCGCCCTTCTTGGTCAGGGCCTCGACATAGTAGTTGGCTCCCATGTCGGTCAACAGGATGTCCAGACCCTGTTTGGAATGGGGCGATCCGTCTACGGTGGGACAGAAACAGTTGGGGGAGGGGGGTGTCGCACACCCCAGTCCCACCAGGACGCTCTTGTCCCTGCGTGCCCAATAGTAGGGATCCGTATATTCGCCGGCAAAAACCATGTCGTGTTGGGTCAGCGCCTTTGCATCACAGGGGCGTACACCCAGGACGATGAAGGGGGCCGGGTCCGGGAGCGTCTCGGTCATCTGAGGGGCCCCGTCCTCGGTCCGGGCAAACTCCAGGAAGACTTCTCTCTGGGGGAAGATGATCTTTTTGGGGGCCTGGGCCGTGTTGAGGTAGTCCAGGCTGACCTTGGCGGGATCAGTGACGAGGTCGTAGTTCCAGGTGTCATCCTGGGGAAAAGGGGCGTAGATGTCGTAGCCGTCCAGTTTTTTCAGCCATTGTGTGAGTGATTTTTTTGCCAGTATCTTGTCCATGGTGTCACCTGATGAAGTCTTCCGGGTCATCGTCCTTGAAGGAAGAGACCAGGGCCGGCTTGTCCGTCTCGAATCCAGCGGTATAATCAAAGAGTTCCTTGGCCGATTTTTCGAGTTTTTTATTGAGGTAGCGCAGAGGGATGGCCACCGGACACACCCTCTCGCACTCGCCGCAGTCTATGCAGCGCCCGGCCAGGTGGATGGCCCGCACCATATGGTAGCCGAAGTTCTCGGCGGAGTCCGGGGATTTTTCGACCCACTTGATCTTCTCGGCCTTTTCCTCGGAGGT
>JAUWTO010000016.1 GCA_030614685.1 Candidatus Aminicenantota bacterium | reverse complement strand
GTCCAGCCAGGGATCCCTCCTTTGTGATGTGTCCCACCAGGAACGAGGAGACCTCGTTCTTCTTCGCAAAACGGAAGATCTGAATTGTGACCTCCCTCACCTGGCTTATGGTTCCAGGGCTGGAGGACAGCTTGGCCGAGTGGACCGTCTGGACTGAATCCAGGATCAATATGCTCGGCGCGAGCTTTTCGGCCTGCGCGATGATCCGCTCCAGGTTGGTCTCGGCCAAGAGATAGAGGTCGCCTCCGCAGATCCCCAGGCGGGAGCCCCGGAGCTTGATCTGTTCGAGGGATTCTTCCCCCGAGACATACAGGACCTTGCAGCCATCTGCTGCGAAATCCCGGCTTACCTGGAGCATCAGCGTAGATTTCCCGACCCCGGGCTCCCCGCCGATGAGCACCAGCGAACCCAGGACCACTCCCCCCCCGAGAACCCGGTTGAGTTCGGCGATCCCGGTCTTGATCTTCTGTTTGGCGGCCTCCTCCACATCCTGATAGAGAACAGGCTCGGAAGGTGGGAAGGCGAACTCGGCGGCGGCCTCTTCGGCCGCCTCCTCGATCAGGGAGTTCCACTCTCCACAGCTTGGACAGCGGCCCAGCCACTTGGGGGACTGGATCCCGCAGCTCTGGCAGGAGAAGACAGATCCTGATTTAGTCATAGGCCGAATGCCAACCCGAAAAAGAGCTCGCGTTTATCTTTGAGGCTGAAATCGTCCAGGCCGAAAAGCAGGGAGACATACCGCACGGGAGAATAGCTCCCCAGGATACGAAAATGCGGGGACACATCCCGGTTGAAATCAAAAAACTCGATGGTAAACCTTAGCCGATCCTGGAACGCGAGTAGATCCATTGCTCCGCCGAACTTGGATTCCATGACCCCGGCCCGCGCCTGGATGCCGCCCCAGCGGATACCTCCCTGCAGCGAGTACGTGAACGTATCCAGGAAAGGATCCTGTATCACCTGGCCCAAAAGGAATTTATCGGACACCGGCCAGAAGGCCAGGGTCATGTAGCTCTTGATCTCATCCGGATCATCATAGTAGTTGAACTGCAGCGAACCCCCGAACCGGATTCTCGACACCGGTTCCACGGCCCTCTGGACCTCACCCACGGCTTTCTGGGCGTCTTCGTACAGGCCCTCTTCCTGAATCAGCCTGCCCAAGGTCCCCTCTCCCTCATTGAGCTTGCTGAGGGTATCATCCAGCTTGCCGAGGGATCGGTCCGCATTGTCCAGCAGCACTCGGATGCGCTCCAGGTTGTCCTTCACGCCGTCGCGGTTTTCCGCCACCACGTCCCGCATCAGTACAACGAGTTCATCCAGGCTGGTGGCCAGGGTTTCCACCCGGGCATCGAAGTTGTCGATGGCGCGGGTTCCCTTTTGTATCCCTTGGTTGATAGCGGGTGAATTGTGCTGAGAAAACTCCTTGAGTTCGGTGGCGAACGCTGCCAGGTTTTCCAGGATAAGCGTGATGTTCGAGCGAGAGTCGGCGCTCCCCAGCAGCTCTCTCAGCACCCGGCCCGTTTCCCGAATCTCCCCACTCATCGAGGCCAGCTCCGCTCCAAGCTGATCCAGGCCTATGGGGGGGATGACCTCGATGCTGCCGCCGGGGAGGCAGATGGGACCACTGGTCCCGGGAATGATCTCGATGTACTTCTCTCCCAGAAGCCCCAGGGCAGCCAGAGTGGCCTGGCTGTCCGTCCGGAACTCCACCTCCTGATCGATTCTCAGGATCACCTCCGCCTGGTTGTCCTTCAGCCGAATATCCTTGATATAACCGACCTTGACCCCGGCCAGGCGTACGCCGGTCCGTTTCTCCAGGCCGGTGGCGGAGTCGAAATAGATGAAGACCTCATAGCCAGGCTTGTCGAAGATCGTGCCCAGATCGCCCACGACAAAGATGAAGGCGGCGATTATGCAGAGCGCAATGGTCAAAAATATCCCTATCTTGATCTCACGCATCATCGTATCTTCCTACAACCCGTTCTCTCGAACGGTCGGTTTTTCGTGTCAGTAATCCTTGATCGGACCCGCGGCCTGCCCGTGGATAAACTGCTGGACGATCGGGTTGGCACTGTTCCGGATCTCGTCGGGAGCTCCGATCTGGACGATCTTCCCATTATAGAGCATGGCCAGCCGGTCTGCAACTTTGTACGCGCTGGTCATGTCGTGTGTGATCACGACCGAAGTGACATTCATCTCCTGCTGCATACGGAGTATGAGGTCGTTGATGGCATCGGCGCGGATGGGATCGATACCGGTAGAGGGCTCATCGTACAGCATGATCTCCGGCCCGTAAGCGATGGCTCGAGCCAGCCCAACCCGTTTCTTCATGCCTCCGCTCAACTCGTAAGGCATGAGGTCTTCCACATCCCGCAGCCCCACCTTGGCCAGGCTTTCCAAGACGATCTCCCGGATCCTGTCCGGGGGATAATCCTGATAGCGCTCGAGGCCGAATCTCACATTCTCGGCCACGGTGAGAGAGTCGAAGAGGGCCGCGGCCTGAAACAGGAGCCCGAACTTGCGGCGCACAGCATACAGCTCCCTCTCCGAGAGACAGCAGATATCCACCCCATCGATGCTGATCCGGCCCTGATCGGGCCGCATCAGCCCGATCATGTGCTTGATCAGGATGCTCTTTCCTGAGCCGCTCTGCCCGATGACCGCGAGGGTTTCCCCCTTGCGGACGGACAGGTCGAGTCCCTGGAGGACCCGATTGGTGCCGAAAGACTTGTGAAGCCCCTGTATCTCGATCATAGCACCAGATCCGCAGGCAGGGCCTTGCTGAGAAAGAAGTTCAGGATCAGGACCCCGATGCTGGCGACCACGACCGCGCGGGTGGCGGCTCTGCCCACGCCCTCGGCCCCGCCCCGCGCCTCCAAGCCCTGCCAACAACCGATGACAGCGATCACACCACCAAAGACAGCCGCCTTGATCAATCCGGTGACCACGTCCCAAAACTCCAAGTACAGTAGAGTGTTCTTGAGATAGATATGCTGGTTGACCCCCATCATGACGTTGTAGATGTAGCCGCAGGCGATCCCGATGATATCCCCATACAGGACCAGTATCGGCATCATGATAACACTTGCCAGGAGCCGGGGTGTGACCAGGTAGCGCACCGGATCGGCACCCAGGCTGTACAGAGCATCGATCTGCTCGGTGATCTTCATGGTCCCAATCTCGGCGGCCATGGCGGATCCGACCCTGCCCGTGATCATCAGGCCCACCAGGATGGGAATAAGCTCCTTGGTCAATCCCAGGCTAATAACCGGCCCGCCATAGGCCTCGGACCCGGGCCCGATAAAGCGATGGAAACCGATATAGGTCTGTAGCCCGAAGACCAGTCCCCCGAACGCCGCCGTCAGAGAGACCACCGGCAGAGACCGGACGCCTATGTCCTCGAGCTGCTGGAGGAAGTTTTCCTTCTCGAAAGGTTTACGAAACAGGCCCGCTGTGGCCCGGCCGAACAGGAGGCCGACCTGGCCGACCTGAGAGAATAGGGTAGAGAAAGGGAAGGGCTTGGACTCTGAGGCCATGGTTCATTCTTCGAGGGAGTAGAACTCACGATCGGTGAACCGGGCGAATTTATTCAGGAACGCCAGCGAGATCTTACCAGTGGGCCCGTTTCGCTGCTTGGCGATGTTCACGTCGGCGATCCCCTTGACTGTTTCGTCATCCGGCTTATAGAACTCTTCGCGATAGATAAAAATGACGACATCCGCATCCTGTTCGATCGCGCCGGATTCTCTCAGGTCCGAGAGCTGGGGAATGGGGCGGGCGCGCCCCTTTTCCGGAGCCCGGCTGAGCTGGGAGAGGCCGACGACCGGTATCTGAAGCTCCTTGGCCATCTCCTTGAGGGATCGGGAGATGTAGGAAATCTCCTGGGTCCGGTTTTCGTAGCGGCCTCCGGCCCGCATGAGCTGCATGTAGTCGATGAAGACGATATCCAGGTTCGCCTCCATCTTCAGCCGCCGCGCCTTGGCCTTCATCTCGATCACGGACAGGGCCGGCGTCTCGTCCACATAGATCTTGGACCTGGCCACGGCTTCGGCGCCCTTCTGGACGCGCTTGAAGTCTCCCTCCCCCAGGAAACCTGTCCTCACCTTCTGCAGGTCCACCTGTGCTTCGGAGCATAGCAGCCGCATGATCAGCTGCTCCTTGGACATCTCCAGCGAGAAAAAGCCAACACAGTGATCTGTGTGCTTGCCGATGTACTGGGACATGTTGAGGCAGAGGGCCGTCTTCCCCATCGAGGGCCGGGCCGCGACCACGATGAATTCGGACCCGTGAAAGCCTGCGGTCAAGGCATCCAGGTCCCGGAATCCCGAAGGTATGCCGGTGACGGCCTCCTGGCGGTGGCGCAGGGCATCGATGTTCGCGACCGCTGGAGAGGTGAGGGCGTTGACCGGAACGAATCCGGGCTTGACCCTCTGCTCGGCGACGTTGATAATGGCGGCCTGAGCTTCCTCCAGGAGAAGGTCGGCATCTTCCTTCTGCTCATAGCTGGAAGAGATGATCTTGGCGGAGGAGGTGATCAAGCGCCGCAGCAGCGACTTTTCTTTGAGGATGCGCGCGTGGTACTCGATGTTCAGACTTTTGGGGACCCCATCCATCAGGGAGGACAGATACGCCGCGCCCCCCACCGCGTCCAGAATCCCCGACTTCTGCAGTTCATCCGTCAGGGTCAGAAGATCGATCGGGAGGCCCTTGTCGACCAGGGACGACATCCGCTCCAGGATCTGACGATTGGCGTCCTTGTAGAACTCCTGCGGGGAGACAAGGGAGAGGACCACATTAAGATTCTTGTTGTTGACCAGGATGCCGCCCAGGACGGTCTTTTCCGTCTCCTGGCTGTGAGGAGGAGTTTTTTTCAGGAAAAGTTGATCCAGCTCCATGTTCCCGGTATCCTGTCCCATCTTGGCGTAGTCAGCAACGAGACTCCACTATTAGTATCATATGTCCTGCCCGTTGCCAAAGAATTTTATTTCTTTGCCTGAAAAGACGGGATGAGCAGGGAAAACATCACCCGGCGGCGTGGCTGAAAGCCGGACCGCCGCTTGCAGACAGGCTAGGTTTTCTCGTCCGTGTCTTTGTCTCCTGCGGGAGCCTCCTCCTCGGGAGAGGACTCTTCGGCGGGGGCGTCTTCTGGTTTCTCCGGCTCGGGTGTCTCTGCCACGGCTTCCGGTTCGGGTATCTCAGCTACGGGCTCTGATTCTGGGGTCACGGCCTCAGGTTCGGCCTGCTCGGGTTCGGGTTCCGGCTCCTCTGCTTCCGGCTCGGGTGTCTCTGCCACGGGCTCCGGTTCTGGGATCATGGCTTCAGGCTCCGGTGTCTCTGCTGCCGGCTCCGGTGTCTTCGCATCAGGTTCGGCCTGCTCGGGTTCGGGTATCTCAGCTATGGGCTTTGGTTCTGGGGTCACGGCCTTAGGCTCGGGTGTCTTCGCTTCAGGCTCCGCCGCTGTTTCTGCGGCCACAGGGGCCGCCTCTGTTTCGGCCACGGGCTCGGCTTCTGTAGCGATCGGCGCCGCTGTGCGTTCCGGTGATTCCGCCTCCTCAGGACCTCCCTCTCGGACCACTTCCAGCTTGATCTCGGCCCGGTCATCATGAAACACCTTGATGGGCACGGTGTAGTTCCCCAGGCGCTTTATGGGTTCATCCAGCAGGATCTTCTTCTTTTCCACATCAAATTTCAGTTCGATCAGGGCGTCCCGGATATCGGTGACGCTCACCGAACCAAAAATGGTGTCCTTCTCTCCGGACTTGCGGTGGAAGGTCAAAGTCACAGCATTGAGCTGTTCGATGAGCGACAGGTACACCTTCATCTCTTTTTCCAGCCCCTTGCGAAGGGACTTCTGCACCATCTCGATCATCTTCATGTTGGTGGCCGTGACTTTCAGGGCCAGCTTCTTGGGCAGGAGGTAGTTCCTCCCGTATCCGGGAGCCACCTTCACGATGTCCCCCTTCTTGCCCAGGTTTTCGATATTGTCTTTGAGAATAACCTTCATCGTCCTTCTCCAGCCTAATCAGCGATGTAGGGCAGCAGGGCCAGCAGGCGGGCGCGCTTGATGGCCTGGGTCAACCGCCGCTGATGATAGGCGCAGGTGCCTGTTACTCGGCGCGGGGAGATCTTGCCTCTTTCCAGCGTGTATTTCCGGAGGATGTCCACTTTCTTGTAGTCGACCTCCTTCACATTGCGTTCACAAAACCGGCAGACCTTGCGTCTGGGAGGGAAGTACTTACGCCCCGATCCTCTTCCATTCCTGGATTCTCTTCTATTTCTATTATAAGGGCCTGGCATGCTTATTTCTCCTCTTTCTTGGCCGCAGCCGGCTCGACAGGCGCAGCCTCGGGCTCTGCCGGAGGCTCTGCCGGAGGCTCTGCCGGAGGCTCTGCCGGAGGCTCTGCCGGAGGCTCTGCCGGAGGCTCTGCCTCGGCCTTTTTTTCCGGGGCCACAGCCGGGGCTGCCGGGCTCACGGCTTCCGGGCTCGGAGCCGTCATCCTCTCCCCTGAAGCCTCTTTGGGCTGGGGTCTCCTGGCTTTTTTCCGGCGGGGTTTGATCTCCTCCTCCATCTTGGTGGTAAGATACCGGAGGATGGTTTCTGTCTGTTTGAACCGCCGCTCCAGCTCGGCAGGGATATCCGCCTCACCATTGTAATGAAAAAACACATAAAAGGCCGCGTCAAACTTCTGGATCTGGTATGCCAGCTTACGCTTCCCCCACTTATCGATCTCGACCATCTCGCCGTTGTTATCAGTGACGATCGCGGCCATCTGCTGGATGAGCTCTTCCGTCTCATCTTCGGCCAGATTAGGGGCGATAAGGAAGGCAGTTTCGTAGAGTCTCATTAAAACCTCCTTATGGCTCTGCAGCTCCTTCCTCTTTGCGGAAGGAACAAGGAGAGAGCAAAAAACTTATTTGTTCCCGTATGGGAACGCACAATATAGTATAAAATCCTCCTTACGTCAAGCCGCTTCCCCGTTCGCCCCTCTTGAAGAAGGGCATGGGATCCAAACAGGGATGGGCTCGTGCGATCCAGGTTAACGGTCCAGCGAAAAGGGTGGGTGGGATCATTATGGGGGTGGTCGGAAGGGGGCGTTGAAGCGGTTCATGGCGGCGTCGATGTCCCCCGTCAGGATCATCTCCAGAGCCTCGGCGGCACGCTCCAGGGGATCCGCCAACTGCTGCCGCTCCGTTTCGGTAAAGGGCGAGAGCACATACTCGACGGGATCCGCCTGCTCGGGCAGAGGACCGATGCCGATCCGGATGCGCGCGACATCTCCCGTCCCGAGCTCCTCGATGATCGACCCCATGCCTTTGTGGGATCCCCCGCTGCCTTCCCTGCGAACCCGGATCTCACCAAGGGGGAGGTCGAAGTCATCGTAGACCACGACCATCCTCCCCGTCCGGATGCCTCCCTGGTCGGCCAGGGATCGGACGGCCCGGCCACTGGAGTTCATGAATGTCTGGGGCAAAACGAGCAGGACCTTGCCTTCGGGCCGGTCCACGCCCGCGACCTTGGAGAGGTGACTCCTCTTCCGGACCCGGGTGTTCCAGCGCCTGGCCAGCCTTTTTATAAACTCGAAGCCCACATTATGCCGTGAACAGGTGTATTCCCGTCCGGGGTTTCCCAGCCCCACGACCGCCCACACACATCACTCCTTGGTCTCTTCCGCCTTCCCCTCTTCTTCGGCCTTTTCTTTCTTGATCACCTCGGGCTGTTCACCTTCGGCCATGATCTCTTCCTCTTCCTCTTCGATCTCAACCACTTCCTCGGCAGCCATGGCCTCGACCATCGCGATCACATAGTTGGGATCGGACATAACCTTCACCCTTTCTATCGAAGCCAGCTCCTCGATCTTGATGGACTGGTTGAGATGAAGCTCGCTGATGTCGACCGAGATGTTCTCCGGGATGTCATTGGGCAGACATTCGACCTCTACTTCGCGGGTCACAAACTCGACAAAGCCTCCCTCGGTCTTAACTCCCACCGCATCGCCCGTCAAGATGATCGGCACGGTCACGCGGATCTCCTTGTCCATGGAGATGTGGATGAGGTCGACGTGCAAGATCTCATCCGTGGTCACGTCCTGCTGGTAGTCCTTGATCATGACATCCGGCTTGTCCTTGTCATACAAGACCTGGAAGATGGTGTTTTCGCCCGTTTCGGACTTGAGGATGTCAAAAAGGTCTCTCTTTTTAAGGACCAGGGGGACATTCTCGGTCCCCGGGCCGTAAAGTATAGCCGGGACATTGCCTTCCCGACGGATCCGGCGGGCGAAATTCTTACCCCCGGATTCACGCTTCTCTGCTTTGATGGTCAAGTTCATGGGTCTTCCTCCTCGGTCATTAGGTGAACAAAGAGCTAACGGAGCTGCCTTCATGAATCCTGCGGATCGCTTCTCCAAAAAGCCCGGCAACCGACAGCACTTCGATCTTGTCTGAGTTATACGAATCCTCATCCAGAGGGATGGTATTTGTGACGATCAGTTTTTCCATGCGGGAACCGTTGATCCGGTCCAGGGCCTGGCCCGAGAGGACGGGATGAGTGATGGCGGACCATACTTTGCGCGCCCCCTTTTCAAGCAGGGCCTCCACGCTCTGGACCAGGGTACCGGCGGTATCGACCATGTCGTCCAGGATCACAACATCACGGCCCGCAACCTCGCCGATCACATTGAACACCTGGGCTATATTGGGTTTGGGCCGCCGCTTGTCTATGATGCCCAGATCCGCCTCCAGCAGTTTGGCGAACCATTTGGCCCGCCCGACGCCTCCGGCATCGGGAGATATCACGGTCATGTTCTCCAAGCCAAGATTCCCCATATAGTCGGCAAAGACACCCTGGGCCATCAGATTGTCCACGGGGACGGAGAAGAAACCCTGGATCTGGGGAGAGTGCAGGTCCATGGTCAGGACCCGGTTGGCTCCCGCCGTCTCCAGCAGGTCCGCCACCAGTCGAGCGGAAAGCGGCACTCGGGGCCTGTCTTTCCAATCCTGCCGGGCATAGGCGTAATAGGGGATGACCGCGGTGATCCGCTCGGCCGACGCCCTTTTGAACGCGTCGATCATGACAAAAAGCTCCATCAGATGGAAATTCCGGTCATACGCCCCTGTCTGGATCACGAACACGTCCTCTCCGCGCACGTTTTCGTCGATGTAGAAATGAATCTCTCCGTCGCTGAACTGTTCCAGAACCGACCTCCCGAGGTCGATATCCAGATAGTCGACGATCTCCTCGGCCAAAGCCGTGTTCGAGGATCCGGTGAATACTTTCATCTCTCGTTTTTCTCCTGTTTTCCTCTTAGGTCGAAGGGAGTCTTCCATCCGGCTGCCCTTCCATTCTATGGCTGGGGTGGGAGGATTCGAACCTCCGAATGGCGGCTCCAAAGGCCGCTGCCTTACCGCTTGGCTACACCCCAACGTACACGGATTCCCAATACTGCTCGCGCGTCAACGTCTTCACGAGGCACACGCGGGCCTCATCCTCAAGGGCGCGCCTGGCGAGCCGGGCGGCCTTTGCTTCACTGAAAAGGCCGAACACCGCTGAGCCCGAACCGCTTATCAATGTCAGCTCGGGGCCCAGGTCGCGAAGGCGTCGCTTTGTTTCCTTTATCAGAGGATAGAAACGAAAAATCGTTTCTTCGAGATCATTGCCTAATCCGTGCAGACCTGGACTCTTCAAAAACTGCATAATTTTACTGTCTTTCCCGCGCGAAGTCAAGGAGACGCGATGCCGTCCGTAGATGTAGGCCGTGGACACGGCCAGCCGGGGAAGCACCAGCAGGACGTGGCGGGATCCGAGGTCTTCCAGAGGCTGGATCTCCTCGCCCCTGCCGGTTCCCAGGCACAGCCCTCCCTCGAGGAAATAGGGGACATCCGATCCCAACTCGGCTCCCAGCGCCATCAGCTCCCGGCGGGCGAGCCCCAGGCCCCACAGCCTGTTCAGAGCCCAGAGGGTCATAGCGGCGTTGCTGCTTCCTCCACCCAGGCCCCTCCCGGGAGGGATGTTCTTGACCACGCGGATGGCGATCCCGCCTTTTTGGGGGGCATGCCTGCGGACGAGCAGCACCGCGGCACGGTGGATGAGGTTGTCTTCCGCCCAGGATATACTCGAGTCAGAGCCTGTCAGTTCGATGCCACTCCCCGGAATGGGGAGAAACTCCAGAGTATCCCGGAGTCCGACGCTCTGGTACAGAGTCCGAACCTCGTGAAAACCGTCCGGCCTCCTCTGGACCACTTCCAGCCCCAGGTTGATCTTGGCGAAGGATTCAATCTTCATCGTTCAAAATGTCCTGGATCTCCTCCCAGGTCTTGGGGGCATAGTCCCGGAGAAAATCGGCCGCAAAAACATCCCGGTCCTGCGGGCGGTTAAATTCCATTTTCAGGATCTTGAGCCGGCCGGAATTGCCGGGATGCTCGAACCGCAGGCTGCGGGGAAAGCGTGTGTCCGGAATGAATTCCTCGACCTTGAAGCGCAGGGCCTCCCTCTGCCCTGCCATGATGCGCCCCTGCGCGTCTCTCTCCAGGTGCCAGACCGAGGCCGGCCGCTCTTGAGGCCGGCCCGGCCACTCCCCACTGATCAGGCTGATCATCTCGTTCAGGTCCAGCGGAAAACCCAGGAATCTGTCGAAGATTTCGGTCTCGTCACCCTTCCAGTAGACCCTTTTGGAGGGGATGATGAGATAGGCCGCATCCCGCGTGATCAGGATCCGGTAGAGCGAATGGCCGAGAACACTCGAAACTTCGATGCTGCCCTGGTCGGGGAGGTGCAGCAGGAAGGCGAACTTCGTCCTCGTCCCCTCTGGATTGGCCAGCCAGACACGCGCATGCCCCTCAATGCTCTCCATGCGGGACGGAACCGGAGAGAGCAGCACGCTCGAGGGGCTGCAGCTCACCAGGGCAAGGAAGAGGAGTCCGGTCGCGGCAATCGGGAATCCCGAATGATGGCCCAATCCTCTCCCCCCCGAGGCGTGTCAGCCCGCGTTCCCCTTATGGCCCTTGTCCGGCGGATCTTCAAGTGCCTCCGGAGTACCGGAGTCCCTGAGGTTGAACCCGTAATCTTCCGTCGGAATCTTCTTCTCCGGAGCGGCATGGGGTTGCGGACGGGACGCACGAACTCCCTCATCACCCTCCAGGTCGAATCCGTAGTCCTCGATAGGGAGCTGTTTGCGCGAGGCCCGGGACCGCTTGCGGAGCAGCGGATACAGCGGGGATTTGAGCCGTTTCCCGAAGCAGGACAGGTTCGGATTCAGGATCATGAGCAGGACAAAAGCCCCGAAAATGATCAGAATGCCATATGCCCCGAAATTCATCTGAGGAGATTACGCTTTGTCGCCCTTGTCCTCCTGAAACTCAGGGAACCGGGCGACGACCTTTTCCTGGCCTAGATAAAATCCGATAAAGAACGCAGCAGAAGCCAGGGCTAGGGTAAAAAGAGATTTGCACAGACTCTTCATCCTCTTGTGACCTCACAAAAACGGTTTCCCTATTTTCGTTCAAATCAGGACAAAAGTCAACCTCCTTTCCCTGTCCCGGTGTGCCGAGAGTTGATTTTTACCGGCGGCAGGCTTATATTCACACTGAGAGGAGGGACATGAAACGCTGCTTCCCGGCATGCACCCTGGGGCTTCTCCTGCTGGCCCCTGCTGCTTGGGGTCAGGGGCTGCGCCAGCCGGTCTGGGCCGGCCAGTTCTATGATGCCAGGCCGGCCCATCTGTCCCGGCAGCTGGACGACCTGCTGGCCGGTGCTGATGCGCGTCCTGCCCCGGCTTCGGGCCTCGCGGCCCTTATCATCCCGCACGCAGGCTACGTCTATTCCGGCCCTGTGGCTGCTCACGCCTACGCCCTGATTCAGGGTGCCAAGATCGAAACGGTCGTCATCTTGGGTGTTGCCCACCGGCACGGCTTCAGCGGAGCATCCATTTATCCCAGCGGCGGGTATGTCACCCCCTTGGGGACCGCAGAGGTCGATGAGCCCACGGCCGCAGCGCTGACCAAGGCCACGGGATACCGGTTCGTCGCAGCGGCCCATCGGGAGGAACACTCCATCGAGGTCCAGGTCCCTTTCATACAGAAAGTCCTTCCCGGGGCCAGGATCGTCCCCGTTCTCATGGGCCTTCCCTCCCAGGAGACGGTGCGGAGGCTGTCCAGGGCCCTGGCCGAGGTCCTGGCCGGGAAAAAGGCCTTGGTCATTGTATCCAGTGACATGTCCCACTATCTGTCCAAAAAAGATGCCAATGCCCGCGATGCTGAAACCATCGCTCTGCTGCAGGCAATGGATACAGATCTCCTGATGCGGAAGGTTGGCGCCCACGACAACATCATGTGCGGCGGGGCCGGGGCCGCCACCGCCCTGACCTACGCGCAGCATCTCGGCCGCCCCAGGGTCGAAGTCCTCGAGTATGCCGACTCCTCCGCTCGCGGGGGAGACGAAGGCCGGGTGGTGGGCTATCTCTCCGCGGCCATCTATGCGGACGGCATGACCGGTGAGGCGGCCCCTTTATCAGCTTCGGAAAAACAGGAGCTCCTGCGCATCGCCCGGACCGCGGTAGAATGGATCGTGCGCGACAACCGCGTCCTGGAGCCGCAGCCGGAAAACCCGGGGCTCCACAGCCCTGCGGGGGCATTCGTCACGTTGACGAAACAGGGTCGCCTGCGCGGCTGCGTCGGATTCGTCGAGCCCATGGCGCCCCTCTGCAATACCGTGACTCTGGCTGCCATCTACGCCGCCACCCGGGATAATCGATTCCCGCCGGTCACGCCCTCCGAGCTCGAATCGCTCGTAGTCGAGATCTCCGTTCTCTCTGTCCCCCGCAAGATAAGCGACCCCAACCAGGTCAAGGTGGGGAAGCACGGGCTGATCATATCCCGCGGCGACCGCCGCGGCCTGCTCCTGCCGCAGGTTCCCATTGACAACGGATGGGACCGCCAGACCTTTCTCCAGCAGGCCTGCCTGAAGGCCGGGCTGCCCCAGGATGCCTGGCGCTCCGGAGTAGAAATATTGGTCTTCGAGGCCCAGGTCTTCCGCTGATTCAGAGTGAGGAATCGTTGGACTTAACCCCATATTTTGCTATAATATGGCTTTCATTCGAGGGAAACCATGCCGCTTTATGAATATAAATGTGACCAATGTGGTGATGTGGTCGAGGCCATCCAGAAGGTCTCGGACGCACACCTGAAGGTCTGCTCCCAGTGTGGGGGGCCGCTCCGCAAGCTCATCTCCAGTTCGGCGATCCAGTTCAAAGGATCGGGCTGGTACATCACCGATTACGCGCGCAAGGGTGCTGGGGCCGAGAAGCCGAATGGCAAGCCCCAGACCAAGGAATCCACCAAAACCGAAACAGGCAAAGAGAAAAAGGAACCTACCTCGGCAGAAAAGAGCCAAGCGTCTTCTTCTACCAGCTGACGGTTGGACGAACCATGAAGATCCTGGTCAGAGCCCCCAACTGGATTGGGGACTCCATCCTGGCCGTCCCCGCGATCCAAAGCCTGTTTCAAGGTGATCCCGAGACCGAGATCTGGGTCGCAGCCAAGCGATGGGTCAAGGACCTGTTCCTCTCCTATCCCTTCATCAAGGGCGTGATCCTTCTGCCCGATCGATCCGACCTGAATTCCCTGCGCCGCACGGCCCGCGAATTAAAGGAGTCCGGATTCCAGGCGGGCCTGATGCTCACCAATTCCTTTGGCTCCGCCCTGCCGTTTGCCTGGGCCCGAATCCCCAACCGGTGGGGGTATGCCGCCGACGGCCGCCGCGCCCTGCTCACCAGGAGCGTTCGCCGGCCAGCGCCGGAGGCTCCCATCCATCAGGTTCGATACTACCTGAACCTGATCTCCGGATTGGGCCTGGAGGCTTCGGAGCCGGTCCTTTCCTTTCCCCTCGATCAGCAGGAGATCCAGGAGGCGGAAGAGCTGCTGTCAGCCGAGGGCATTTCCTCGCGGACCCCCCTGGTCCTGCTCAATCCCGGCGGGTATTTCGGGTCTGCCAAGCGTTGGCCTACCGCGCGTTTCAGCGCCCTGGCATCGCTCTTCCAGGAGCGAATGCAGGCGCAGGTCGTGATCGTGGGATCCAAGAACGAGACCTCTCTCGCAAGGGACATCGCCAAGCCGCTGACCTCCAGCCCCGTGATCCTGGCGGGCCGCACCTCCCTGCGCCAACTGGCAGCGGTCATCCACACCGCTGACCTGTGTATCACCAACGACTCGGGCCCCATGCACCTGGCCAATGCCCTGGGCACTCCTGTCTTGGCGATCTTCGGCCCCACCGACCCGGAGGCCACGGCCCCTTTTCAGGAACCCTCGGCCTACCTCCACAAGCCCCCTGCCTGCTGGCCCTGCGCCTATCGGGATTGTCCCTTCGATCACCGCTGCATGGAATCCATCTCGCCCGAGGAGGTCTTTGCTGTCAGCCAGAGGTGGCTGGCATGAAGAAGGCGGCCATCTTCCTGGATCGGGACGGGAACATCAACCGGGACGTGGGATATCCCAGCTCCTTTGACCAGGTCGAGATCTATCCTTACAGTTTCGAGGCTGTGCTCAAGATCAACCAGGCCGGCCTGCTGGCCGTCGTCATCACCAACCAGTCCGGAGTGGGGCGGGGGCTGATCGAGGAACCGCAGCTGAGGGATATCCATGACCGAATGCAGGAGGCGTTCCGGCAGCAGGAGGCGCATTTCGACGGCATCTACTACTGCCCGCATTTTGTGTCCTCCCGCATCCCCGTCTATGACAAGGGCTGCGAGTGCCGTAAGCCGCGCCCGGGCATGGGGCTTCGGGCCGCCGCCGAGCTGGGGATCGACACCTCTCGCTCGTATATGGTGGGAGACAAGGTGGAAGACGTCCAGTTCGGATGGAACCTCGGGGCCAGATCCGTGCTGGTCCTGACTGGATATGGCCAGGCATCCCTGGCTAAGCTCCGGGCTCAGGGAACGGAGCCGGCACATGTTGCCCAGAACCTGTTGGATGCGGTAAACTGGATACTCGAAGAAGAAAACCGGGGATGATTCGCTTTAACGATATTCTGGACAAGGTCTCACCGTACTACACGGAACGTGACATCACCCAGCTTCAGAAGGCGTATGTGTTCGCTGCCCGGGCCCATAAAGGCCAGGTCCGCCGCTCTGGAGAGCCCTACCTGAGCCACCCGCTGGAGGTCGCCAGCATGTTGGCGGACATGCAGCTGGACGCAGTCACCCTGACCGCCGCCCTGCTCCATGATGTGCTGGAGGATACGGACGTGACGGCCCAGGAAATCCAGCAGGAATTCGGGAAGGACGCGGCCCACCTGGTGGAAGGGGTGACCAAGATCAGCCTTGTTCAGGAATCCTCTCCCGAGAGTCGGCACGCCGAAACCATTCGCAAGATCATCCTGTCCATGACAGACGACCTGCGGGTGATCTTCATCAAGCTGGCCGACCGCATCCACAACCTCAAGACCCTCAAGTTCCTGGATGAGCCCAAGCAGACCCAGGTCGCCCAGGAAACGCTTGAGATCTACGCCCCCATTGCCAACCGGTTGGGCATGGGGCGCATCAAGGCGGAGCTGGAAAACCTCGCGTTCCGCTATGTCGACCCGGAGCATTTTTTCAAGATCCAGGAGCTGGTCGAGCCCCTGCGCAAGGACGCCGAACAGGGCCTGGAAGGGATCAAGGCCGAGCTGGAAGAGCTGATGCAGAAAAACCGTATCAGGGCCGAGATCGTCTACCGGATCAAGCGGCCCTACAGCATCTTCAACAAGATGAGGCGGCAGGAGATCGACTTCGATCAGGTATACGATTTCATGGCCCTGCGCCTGCTCACGAATTCCGTCAAGAACTGTTACGCAACCCTGGGCATCATCCATCAGCGCTGGCCCCACCTCCCGGCCCGTTTCCGCGATTTCATTGCCATGCCCAAGCCCAATCACTATCAGGCCCTGCACACCACCATCATCGCCGGCAAGAAACAGACCATCGAGATCCAGATCCGGACGCATGAGATGCACGATATCGCAGAACACGGGATCGCGGCACACTGGAAATACAAAGAATCCCGGCCCGATGCCATGGACAAAGACGACAAGCGGCTCCAGTGGCTGCGGGAGATGGCGGAGCTCTATCAGGAGCGGAAGAGCCCGCGTGAATTTTTGAGCAGCCTGAAGACCAACCTCATCCCCGAGGAGGTCTATGTGTTCACTCCCAAGGGCAAGATCATTACGCTGCCCTTGGGGGCCACGGCCCTGGATTTTGCCTTCAAGATCCATTCCGAGATCGGCCTGCATGCCCATAAAGCCAGGATCGACAGTAAGCCCGCCTCCCTCAAGACCGTACTCAAGCCGGGAAACATTGTCGAGGTCCTGACCTCTCCCGACGTGACTCCCGGCAGGGAATGGCTGAACATCGCATTCACCTCCACAGCCCGGCATCACCTCAGGAGGTGGCTCAACCAGCAGGAGCGAGCCAAGTACATCTCCCTGGGCAGGACCCTGTGGCGCAAAGAGGCCGCGAAATTTCGGATCCCCTCGAAGATGCTGAAGGAGGACCCCCTGGTGGCGCAGGTCCGGGATGCAGTCCCTTTTCGTATCCACATCCTGGAGGATCTCTATCTCCTGATCGGATCCGGCAGGATCATTCTCGATCACCGCCTGATGGAGAAGATCTTTCCGGATGCGGCCCTGATCAAGAGGAAGGAGCCGCTCTTCAAGAAAGTGGTCACTCGGGTCACGGGCCGGCCGGCTGCCGGGATCTTGATCAAGGACCGGGAGGGCTCTCCTGTCAACCTGGCCAAGTGCTGTGCCCCCATCAAGGGGGAGCCCATCATCGGATACATCACATCCGGGAAGGGCATCACCGTCCACGCCGAGCGCTGCCATTATGTCGTCAAGGAGCTGCTCGACTCACAGAGGATGGTGGACGTGACCTGGGACGAGGCCACCAAGGGAGAGTACAGGGGGGCCATGGTGATTGTGAGTCAGGACACCCCCGGAGTGCTGGCCAAGCTGACGGCTGTGATCGCCAAACAGGGGGGGAACATCACCCAGGCCCGGGTGGACACGTCGGCGGACGGGAAGGGGCGGATCAAGATGGTGCTCTCCATCCGGGACATCAGACACCTGGACAGTATTATCAAGAAGGTCGCGGAGATCAAGGAGATCGAATCAGCGAAACGCGACTGATCATTCAGAGAGCTTTTTTAACTTTTCCAGAGCGGACACAGCGGGTGCAGACCCAGATCCTCTTGACTCCGGACTTTGTCTCAGCCTTGACCCTCTGCAGGTTGGGCTCCCACTTTTTTGGGGACGCTTTATGTGAATGGCTTACGCTATGCCCGAAGATCGGGCCCTTTCCGCAGATCTCACAAACTTTCGGCATTGGTTCTCTCTCGATTTTTCAGCTTCGTTTCAGGAAGTCCATTTTATACCACAAATCCACTGAAAAGCCAAGCATCGACCCCTCCAGGGATTTCATGGGACGGAAGGGCATCCCGTGTCAGTATCGGCCCCCGCACCTTTCGGATTATGGGACACCTGCGTCCTCATAATGAGACACAATCTCCCTATTGCGGGGCGGCACCCCTGGAGCGTTGATGGTACGATTCTTGCTCTCTAAATGGGGTCACTTGACGAACTTTATGAAAAAGCTTACCTTTTAAAGGTGAGGTCGACCATCTTGATGAACGCAAAATTCCTCTTTTTAATACTCGGAATCCTTCTTCTGTGCCTGGCCTTCAGCGCCTGCGGGCCCGTGACATATCGAAACCAGATGATGTTCGGCATTCAGGCAGCTCAGAGCAGGATGTGGGATGAGGCCATCTTCCGCTGGCTTAAGGTGCTGGAACAGGAGCCCGACTCTGCGGCGGCTCACAACAACCTGGCTGTCGCCTACGAGCGAGCGGGCCGCTGGCAGGATGCGGAAAAGGAATACCAGCAGGCGCTTGCGCTGGGCCCTGACAACCAATACATCCAAGCCAACTTCAAAAGCTTCCAGGCGAACCTGGAGCAGATCGAACAGATCCAACGGCCTGAAAAAAAGGAAAAAAAAGATGCCGCGATCAAATAGGTGGCGCTGGCCGCTCGGGCTTCTGGTGCTGTTGGCCGCATCGTGCTCCAGCATGGACTACTTCCGCCTTCAGCTCCGCATCCCACGCCGGGCGGATGTGCGGCTGGCAGACTTCGACAGCATCGTTGTCGGGGATTTTCTATTGAAATCAGAGATCGAGGATTTTGACCTTAACCAGGAGCTCCGGGACTACCTCTCCACCGAGCTCGCCGTGGAATTGGAGACGCAGGTAGGCCTGCTCCCGACCCCGCTTACCGACGAATCCGTGTTTGAAAACCGGGATTTCTGGAAAAACCTCGACCTGGACAATAAAAAGACCGTGATATTCTCCGGCACGGTCGAATACTCTGATGAGACACGCAAGGCTCTGGTCCATAAGAAAGGCAGGGAACAGGAAACCCCCTTCCCAGACCGAGACTATATGAAGACACGGAAATTCTACAGCCTGAACATGCATATTCACATCATCGATTCCGAATCCGGGATCACCCTCTACAATCAGGAGTTCAAGGAGCAGCGGTCGTATTCCAACCCCAACCAAACGGCCTATTTCGCCTTCTTTGATCTGGCCTACCAGATCAAGGAGAAGCTCTTCCGCGAGATAATGGGGGGAAATAAGATTCAGGACCGCTATCTCATCATCCACTGATCGAGGAGAAACCATGGGTACAGGAACGCGAAGGCTCCTTTTCATTTTTTCGCTCTTTCTCCTGGGCGCGGGAACGTTGACCGCGCAGATCGCCTACACGCAGTTTTATGGGAAGAACCGCGTGATGTATACCGATTTTAACTGGGAATCCTATACCACCGAGCACTTCGATATTTACTACTACACCAAAGACACCGAAATGCTGCAGACCGTGGCACAGCTGGCTGAAAGCGCCTATGCCCAGATCAGCGACAAGATCAAGCACCAGCTCTCCGCCAAGGTCCCATTGCTCTACTACAAGACGACCACCGACTTCCAGCAGTCCAACCTGTTCCAGCCGCCGGAGGGAGCGCTGGGCGTGTCCGAGCCTCTCCTCTTCCGGGTCGCGATCCAGGGAGACATGCCCATCGATGACCTGTACGACCTCATGCTCCATGAGCTCTCGCACATCTTCCAGTTCGACCTCCTGTGGGGAAGTCCCGGGGGAGTGGTCTATGCCGTGAGCCAGCCGCCCCTCTGGGTCTTCGAGGGTTTTTCCGAATACAGTACCGAGCGCTGGTCCTCGTGGTCTGAGCTCATCGTCCGGGATGCTGTGCTCAACGACCGCATCCCGGAACTGAACCGCGCAGGAATGCTGTTCTCCCAATACCCGCTCATCCGGGATCCGGCCTATGATTTCGGGCACGCCATATATGACTATATCGAAGATGAATTCGGCAGGAACGGCGTGCGCAATTTCTGGCAGACCATGAAAAATTCCCCCCTGATGGGGCGGATGAACCCGGTCCTGCAGTCTTTTGCCATGGACAACCGCCAGTTCACGCACGAATTCAAGAAACACCTGAGGGAAAAGTATAAGGATTTTGTCACCAGGGAGAATCCCGACAACTATGGGGTCGTGCTCGGCCCGGAATACCCGGTCAACCAGTACTGGTTCGCCTTCAGCCACGCGGTCTCCCCCTCGGGCGACATGGTCGCGGTCGTCACCTACAACGTCAGGGATCTGGACCTGGACGTCATGCTGTTCAGCGTGGAGGACGGGCGCCCGATCAAAAACCTCACCAAGGGGTATTCCCTGAAGTACGAATACATCAAATTCGAGATCGAGCCCTCCAACGGAAAGGACGTGGCCTGGTCACACGACGGCGATACGGTTGCTTTCTTTGCCCGCGCCGGCCACAAGCATGCCCTGTTCCTGGTGGATGTGCTCTCGGGGAACATGCTGAAGAAAATCCCACTTCCCCAGGACGTTCCCGCCTCCCCCTCCTTCTATCCCGGAGGTCGAGAGCTGGTCTTCACCGCTTTTGAGCAGGGCCAGCGCGACATCTTCAAGGTCGACTTGGAGACCGGCGAGAGCACCAACCTGACACAGGATGAATTGTTCGAGAAGGCCGCAACCCTCTCCCCTGACGGAGAGCTGATGGCCTATACCATCCGGCTCGATGCCTTTGACAAGCTCTTTGTTTCTCCTGCGGTCAACCTTAAGAAAAAGACGCAGCTGACCTTCGGCAGCGGCAATACCATCACACCTGAGTTTTCCAAAGATTCCGGGGAGATCTTCTTTGCCAGCGATACGCGTGATGCATACAACATCTACTCCATCCGGCTCGAGACCGGGGAGATCTGGCGTTATACCGACGTTCGGACGGGCTGCTTCCTTCCCGCTCCGGATCCCAGCGAAGAGGGGAAGATCATCTTCTCGGCCTTCAACAAGGGGGCCTTCCAGCTCTTCAAGAGTGAATTCGAACCGGAGCTGGAGCGCACGATCCAGGCTGACGAACTGGAGCCCGAAGAACAGTTTGAGCGCTTCGAGCCCTCGGTCAAGATCGAGATCGAGGACGACAAGATCGCGCAATATACAGGACTGGGCAAGCTGTATATCGTGGGCCGCCCCCCTGTCGAGGCCGTGGTCTCCACCGACGGTTCCATATACGGCGGTTCCTCCGTGAGCTTCGGCGACCTGTTCCACGACCACATGTTCAACTTCACGGCCTATCAGGTGCGCAGCTTCCGCAACTACTCCCTGACCTACGCGAACATGAAGAACCGCTTCCAATGGATGGCGCAGGCCTATGCCTACACGATATTCTATTACCCCTCCTATGCATACTACGATCCCAGTCTGTACTACCTGCTCAACTACCGGGATGCCATGGCGACGCGGGACATCTCCGGCATTTCGTTGATGGGTTCCTATCCGTTCAGTCTGCATTACCGCCTGGAGGCAACCATCGGATACACCTATTTCAACGAGGACTTCTACAATCCATACATCAACCAGATCGCCGATCCCAGGGTCAGCGGGTACAATTATTTCTATAACGGCAACATGGTCCCCTTCTCCCTGGCGCTGGTGGGCGAGACCACGCGCTTCAAGAACTACGGCCCGGCCAAGGGCAACACCTTCCGCCTCTCCCTTACCCAGAGCATACCCTTCTCCCACACCTTCCTCCAAAACACCTCCGTCTCGCTGGACTACCGCCAGTACCTCTATCTGGGCGGCGACACCCTGTTCGCCTTCCGGTTCAAGGGCTTTATGAGCCGGGGCAAGAATCCCTACGTAAATTACTGGGGCGGGAACAACGAAGTGCGCTCCGCCTATTTCTACAGCATCATCGGGACCGAGGGCTGGTACGCGAATCTGGAGTTCCGCCTCCCCCTGGTCAACTCGGCCTTCACCCTCCTGGGGCCCTTCGGCCCGGTCCGGGGCATCGCGTTCTTCGATGTCACGCGCAGCAAGCTGGGTGACAATCCGGCCCTGCTCTACTTCCCCCTCCTGACTCCCGATGGCCAGGAGGACTTCATCCTGGCTGAGGCCCAGGGCTCGTACGGCTTCGGGGTCGAGTTCTTCTTCCTGGGGATGCCCATGCACGTTGATTTTGTCAAGGGTTTGGCTTGGAACTCGCTGAAATCTCCCTTCGACTGGACCGTAATAACAGGGTGGATGACCAAGTTCTGGATCGGCTTTGACTTCTGAATTTTTTTTCCTTTTTTCGTTGCATTCACCAAACAGGGGTGCTATTATACGTGAGCTTTAGCATTCCCGGGCAAAATCAAATATATATACTCGAAGATCGATAATTTTCCACAATTGTGGATATTTCTGTGGAAAAATCGGGAGCCACCATGCAGCCTTCTGAAAAAACGAACCTCTGGCTTCAGATCCAGAGTGAAATAAAAAAGCGTATCGACCAGAAGAGCTATGAAACCTGGTTCGAGCCCACCGTGTATATCGGTCAGGAGAATGACGCCCTCTACATCAAGGTCCCCAACTCGTATTTCAAGGACTGGCTGTCCTTTCATTACTCCAGCCTCATCAACAGCTGTTCCCGGGATCTTTACGATAAGCCCTACGACATCAAGTATATCTATGAAGACACGCCCACATCCTTCATGCGGCGCTCCCCTCATGAACGCCGCTCGAAACACGGCTCTCTGCTCAATCCCAATCTCAATCCCAATTACATCTTTGAAAACTTCGTGGTGGGTTCCTGCAACCAGTTCGCGCATGCCGCCGCATCGGCCGTGGTAAATAATCCCGCAAAATCCTACAATCCGCTGTATATCTACGGCGGCGCCGGGCTGGGGAAGACCCACCTCATGAACGCCATCGGGCACCATATCCTCAAAGACAACCGCCGATTCAAGGTCCTGTATATCACCACGGAAAAGTTCATGAACGACTTGATCAACCACCTCCAGTACGGCAAGGTACTGGACTTCAGGCAAAAGTACCGCAGCATCGATGTGCTCCTCATGGACGACATCCATTATCTGTCCGGAAGGGAAAGGACCAAGGAAGAGTTCTTCCATACTTTCAACCACCTCTACGACAGCCAGAAGCAGATCGTCATCTCCAGCGACTGCCCTCCCAAAGAAATCCCGAACCTGGAGGAGCGCTTCAGCTCCAGGTTCGAATGGGGGCTAATCGCCGACCTCATGCCGCCTGACATCGAGACCCGGATCGCAATCCTCAAGAAAAAATCGGAAATGGAGGAAATATACCTCTCCGAAAGCGTGGCGCTGTATATCGCGGACAAGGTGCATTCCAACATCCGGGAGTTGGAAGGTTATCTCCGCAGAGTGATCGCATACGCTTCGCTCAAGGGGGGGCCTATCGATCTAGACCTGGCCAAGGAGGCGCTCAAGGGCCTCCTGGATTCCTCAGCCACGCTGATTACCATTGATAATATCCAGAAGCTCGTGGCGCGTCACTACAAGATCAACCTCACCCAGCTCAAGGCCCGGAACAACTCACCCAAGATCGCCTTTCCGCGTCAGGTGGCCATGTATCTCTCAAAGGAGTTTACCAAAACCTCCCTACCGGAAATCGGTAAAAAATTCGGTGGAAAACACCACACTACGGTCATCCACAGTATACGCAAGATCGAGAAACTCAGAGGAGACGACCCTGAATTCAACAGGGAATTGAACAAAATTATCGGCTATATTCATTAAGGAATCAGTAGGATACATGAGTTATGCACATTTTATTTGCATTTCTTATTCTTATTACATAACCTAACGTATTATATATAAAGAAAGAAAAAGCGCTGTGGAAAGGTGGAAAAATGAAATTTTCGATAGCAAAAGACGAAATTCTTAGCGAGCTTCAACTCCTGCAGGGGATCGTGGAAAAAAGGAATACCATGCCGATCCTGGCAAATATATTGATAGTGGCCGAAGAGAACCATGTGGAGCTGACCGGGACCGATCTCGAAGTCGGACTCAAGACTCACTTCCCTGCTGAGGTTGAAGAGACCGGGGCGATCACGGTGTCCGGCAAGAAGATCTTCGAGATAGTCAAGTCGCTTTCCGGCGCCATAGATGTCCGTTTTGAACAGAACGAGAACCATATGTTGGAGATCACCTCCGGAGCCAGCCAGTTTAAGGTCCTCTGTCTTCCCAAAGAAGATTATCCCCAGGTCCCCGAACCCAGGTTTGAGAAGAATATCGCCCTCCCGCTCGAAAAGTGCAAGGATATGATCGACAGGGTCTATTGTGCGATCACACAGGAGCAGAGATACTACCTCAACGGCGCCCTGATGATTCTGAAGGACGGCAGTATAGAGCTGATCAGCACCGACGGTCACCGCCTGGCGTACACGTTTTTTCCCATGGAGTCGCTGCGGGTGGGCCAGGAGATCCGGGGGATCGTGTCCAAGAAAACCCTGAACGAACTGAGGAAGTTCGACGATTCAGACCTCATTTTCGATATGGATGAGAACAACCTCTTTTTTCGGGTGCAGGCCAGAACCCTGATCTCCCGTGTCATCGAAGGAAAATTCCCCAATTTTGAGGCAGTCATACCAGAAGACAATCCCCATACCATCGCGCTCGACAGAGAAGAGATTGCCGATGCCATCCGCCGGGTCTCCCTGCTTTCCGCAGAAAGATCCAAAGGCATCAAGTTCAGCATTCAGAAAGACCGGATCGTCCTCTTTTCATCCAATCCTGAGATGGGAGAAGCCAGGGACGAGGTGGAGATCGAATACGAGGGCGCGGAATTTGACATCGGCTTCAATGCACAGTACCTCCTGGATTTTCTGACAACGGTGAAATCGGAAAAGATCCGGATCGAACTGAAAGACGAGAACAGCGCCATTCTCATGCGCACGGACGAGGATGATGAGATCGATTATAAATATGTCCTCATGCCCATGAAAATCT
>JAUWTO010000336.1 GCA_030614685.1 Candidatus Aminicenantota bacterium | reverse complement strand
TCGGCATCTCCATGCGGATCGTCAAGCAGTTCTACGACCTCCCCGAGGTCGGCGATCCCAGCTTCATCTCTCCCTACTGGACCATCCGTTCGACCGATGATTTCTACGCGGCCCCCATCCGCATCGTCGAATTCGCGGACTTCCTGTGCCCGGACTGCCTGTTCCTCGAGGACCAGCTCCTACGCCTCAGCAGGGAATTCCCAGGCCAGATCAATGTCGCCTTCCAGTTCTTTCCCCTCGAGGCCAAGTGCAACACGGTCGTAGAGAAAGACTTCCACCCGGGCGCATGCGATCTCTGCTACATGGCCGCCTACGATCCGGCCCAGTTCCTCGTCCTTCACGATGAGATGTTCGCCAATTTCAACCAGGCCAAAGATCCGGATTGGAGGATGGAGCTGGCGCGGAAATACGGTGTCGAAGCCGCCTTTGATGATCCCTACACCCGGGACCTGATCCAGACCATCGTCAACACGGCAACCGAGTATGAGAGAACTTCGGACGACTACTCCTACGGCATCCGGTCCACCCCCACCATGATCATCAACGGCCGCATGGTCATCGGCACCCTGCCCGACGAGCACATGCGGGCGATCTTCCAGGCCCTAATCGAGGAGCAGCAGGGAGGCAGCCGGTTCATCGAGAACTGGGTCCCGCGCAAGGCCCGCAGGATCAGACGTTAGCTTTTTTTAAACCAAAACCTGCAAAATCCGTTTATTTCATTGAGGAATAACTACTGCAATGTTTCTTGGGGAGGGAACTGTGTCTCATAACGGGAAACTGGCTGCACTCTTGGTTCTAGGGCTGCTTGTTTTATGGACGGCATCCATCGCCACCCCCTTTCAGGAAGAGGGAGAGGACGTGGTGATCGGCACCTACCACAAGATTCCGTCGAAAATCCTGAACGAAGAACGGACCCTGCTCGTTCATCTTCCGCGCGGATACCACAGCACATCCCTGGATTACCCGGTGTTTTACCTGCTCTACGGCGATCATGTGACCACCTATTTTGCCGAGGCTGTTGCTGTCCTGGATCGACTGGGGCCCACCGGCCGGATTCCGGAGATGATTCTCGTGGCGCTTACCAACACCGACCGCTACCGGGACCTCCTGCCCCTTCGGCCGGACGGCGGGCCCACCGGCATCGAAAACTTTGTGCGCTTCTTTCAGGAAGAGCTCATCCCCTATGTCGAGACCCGTTATAGGGCCAAGAACTACAGGGTGGTGATGGGGCCTCAGGCCGGCGCCAATTTTGTGATGTACACGCTGTTCGAACATCCAGAGCTTTTCCAGGCAGCCATCATCAACCATCCCTTTCGTTGGCGGGGCGGGAGGGACCTGATCCTCCAAAACGCCGGGGACTTTCTTAAAAGCCGCCAGCAGTTCAAAAAGTTCTTGTCCATCACCTACGAAGACAGCGATGAACTGGCCAGGGAAGGGATTGCCTACATCGACCGATTTGCCGCTTTGGTGCACGGCCTGGACATTCCCGACTTTCGGCTTCACTTGAATTACATCAAGGACAACGATGAGTTCATCCAGCCCATGGGGCTTCGCAGCGGGCTGAAAGTCATGTTCCAGGACTATCCCTTTCCTGAGGATAAGGAAGTCAACGATCTGGGCGATATCCTGGACTTCTACCAGCGCCTTTCTACCGCATACGGCTTTCCCGTGGATGCCCCGGAACATGTGCTCAGCATGCAGACCTACAAACTCTTGGACAGAGGAGGGCGGGCAGAGGCGGTAGAAGTGGTGAAATACATGCAGAAAAACTTTCCCCAATCCGCCAATGCATACATGATTTTCGCAAACCTTTATCTGCAGGACGGGGTGCTGGAAAAAGCGCGGGATTCATACATAAAAATGGTCGAGATCCTCCCCAGTGATGTGGGCATGATCCAAGGCCGGATCGATATGCTTGAGCGCCGCATCGCATCGTCTGCAGCCTATGCGGTGGAGAAGGAGATCCGCCGGGCCGGCATCGCCGCTGGACTTCAGAAATTCCGTGCCCTGCGGGAGGCAGGACAAGCGGAGCTGTATTTTGATGGGAGAGAGTTCAATGAGTTGGGATACCGACTGCTCAACACAGGCGAACCCGCGGAGGCCATCGAGATTTTCAAGCTGAATGTCGAGCTCTACCCGAAATCAGCCAACGGATACGACAGCCTCGCCGAAGCCTACATGAAGAACGGCCAGAAAGAACTGGCAATCCGGAATTATGAGAGATCCCTCGAACTCAATCCGGATAACCAGAACGCCCGGGACATGCTTAAAAGACTGCGGCATGAATGATCGCAATTCATTCAGCCGGTCACAATGTTCCGTATGCTGTTTGACACTTATTCTTTCACTTGATATTCTTCTTCCGACTTGAGGGGAATAACGGGGCCTCCATCCACAAGTGAACTTCAATGTTGGTCACAAGCGCATTCAGGGACTGAAAAGCCCGAATCGGATCTATCCCGCCAAGTTCATGGAACACCTCTGGATCGAAGAGGAGGAATGAGAACACAAG
>JAUWTO010000303.1 GCA_030614685.1 Candidatus Aminicenantota bacterium | reverse complement strand
GTGGCTGGGAAAGGGGGCCCTCATCCTGCAGCCCAACTACCGCGGCTCGGCCGGATACGGCGAGAAATTCCGCTCGCTCAACGTGCGCAACCTGGGTGTCGGCGACATGTGGGACGTGGAATCGGGTGTTGACTATTTGATAGACAAGGGCCTGGTGGACGCGGACCGGGTCGGGGCCATGGGATGGAGCCAGGGGGGCTATATCTCCGCCTTCCTGACCACTAACTCTACGAAATTCCAGGCCATCTCCGTTGGCGCCGGCATCTCCAACTGGGTGACCTACTACGTGAACACGGACATCCACCCCTTCACGCGCCACTACCTCAAGGGCACACCCTGGGAGGACATGGATGTCTACCTCAAGACCTCCCCCATGACCAACATCAACCAGGCGCAGACGCCAACTCTTATCCAGCACGGCGAATTCGACCGCCGGGTACCCATCCCCAACGCCTACGAGCTCTTCCAGGGCTTACAGGATGTGGGAGTGGAGGCCAAACTCATCGTCTACAAGGACTTCGGTCACGGCATAAGCCGCCCCAAGGAACAGCTGGCCGCCCAGTGGCACAACTGGCAGTGGTTCGCCAAGTACATCTGGGACGAAGAGGTCGAGATCCCGCTCGAGCTCGAGAAGAAGTAGGCCCTCCTATTTCTTGAATTTGCTGAAATAAGTAAAACACTTCTGTTCGATACCAGATGGGCCAGCCTGGTTGATAAGCTCCATGAGCTTCCCGTTGTCCCTGAGCTGGGGATACCCGCCAACCCCAGGATAGTAGTTTTTCACACACTGAGCGAGCGTGGACACTGACCCATCAGTCGGATTTATAGCATAATAATAGAACCGCTGCTTTGGCGGCCAGCTCGAGAGCGACTTGGTCTGGGCGACGAACAACACACGGTCATTTGTCGAGGAGTTCGCGCTTGCGCTTCCGGCAGTGTAGGACGGCACGATATTCGAGAAACGGTCGTAGATGTGCTGACTCTGGGCCTCATAGGGGATCAACACTTCGACGGCCTGCCCCGCCTGCTTCCCCTTCTTGCCAATCGGATACAGCGTGTAGTCGCGCAACATCTCTGTATTCTTCCCCGCATAATTCACCAGCACATGCTGGACAAACAGGAGATAGGGAATGCTTTTAGCCTGGGCTGCCGTGGCGGAAGCAGCGGAATCGGGGGGAGCTGGTACCAGGCACAGATATTCAAACGCGAAGAGGTCGATCTTGTCCTGTACGATGCGCTTCGCCTGGAATTTCCTGGCCGTCTCATCCCTGCTCGCAAGGACATAGGCCGCGCTGGTTCCATTGTTCTGCCACTTGGACCCGGGAGGAAGGCTGCCGTGGATCATGGGGACCAGCCAGCGCACACCGTTCCAGGCCGGCCGGAATACCATGGTCAAGGGCCAGACTCCTTTGGTGGGAAGCTTCAGTACGGTAGGCTCCTTGAGGAGCGGATTCCCCTCAAAATCGGTCTTCAGGAAATAGGCCTTGGCTTTTATATCTGGGTCCTGCGACAACATCTCCACGCAGAGAGCCACTCCGACGCATCCATCACCAACGAAAATCCCCATGGAGGTTCCTATGATGCGGAACTTGGGATCGGCCTTGATCGTGGTCAGATCCACCCAATCGCCGGTGCGGATGCCGTCCGCATCGAAGCGGGCGACCGAAAGGATGAACTCGCCTCCATAGGCCGAAGAAGTCCAGGGGCGGCTCGTGTTGAACAGCACAAAGACCAGTCCTGACGGGGTCTGATGACTACTCAGGCTTTGCGCCTCAACCGATAGCCACACCGAATCCGCATTCCGAGCGTACCCCTTTCCTTCGGCAACGGGAACGGACAGCTGGCACTTGCCTGTTTTGGAAAACACTTGGCTGACAAGACGGTATTCATCCGATCCCGCAACATAGTCTCTGGCAAATCCGACATTCGATTTCATGGAAACGGGGACCCAGGTCACCATGCCCTGATACTTTTCGAATCCCTGAGGTTTCATTGCCTTGAGCTTGAAACCTGCCTGCGTCAAGAAATCCTGGGACGACAGGCCAGCCTGGCATAATGCCAGAAGCCCAACCACAACTAAAGTCAAACACAATTTGTTTTTCATCTCTCCCCCCACAAGTTTGATGACATTCATTTCATAGCACATTTTTTTGGCAATAACAATCTTTTCACCATCTCATTGTGCTGTCCCCAATAGAATATAGATGTAGTGACGAAGGAAGTTGTCAAGATTGTGTTAAATCTGCAAAATATCTCGCAGTAACACTAAGGTTGCAGATGTTCATGCTTAATTAAGGGAAGGGTATTAATTAAGCTCTAAATGTACCTGTCACCTATTCTTTCACTTAAGCCGCAGGAGCTCGACCTTGCGGATCTCCATGGGATGGCTCTCGGCCTGGAGGGAGATTGTGCCGCCGCTGAGCATCATCTCGGCCCCGGCCTCGATGAGCTGCTGGGCGTCGGTGTCGGCGCCGTCGAGCTGGGGCTTTGCATACTCAAGCACGGCCTCGCCGTTGACAAAGTGCCGGATGATCTCACCGCCCCGAACCTCAACCTCGACGGTAACCCACTGATCGCCGTGAAAGGTGGCGGAGCTGGAGTTGGTGCAGTGCTGGGTCACGAGTTCTCCTCCCATCTCCACGTGGGTCCCGGGTGTGCACAGGTTGGCGGTAGAGCGATCTTCCTCTCCGTTCCCACCCAGGAGCTGCACCTCGATCGAGACCGGGAAATTCTGCTGTAGGGTCATACTCTCCGGTGTCTGCCCATGGACCATGATCCCGCTGTTTCGGAAGCCCCATCCCGGCCCGCCCGGTGTCTGTTCCCCCAGGAATCGGTACTCCACCCGGATCCGGTAGTGTGAGAAGCTGTCCTTGTAGAACAGGTGCCCGAACTCGCCGTCGAACGCCTCGTATTCGTCATAGCTCACCTTGAGGATGCCGTCCTCCACCCGGAAGGTGTTCCTGTAGTTCTCGCCTACCT
>JAUWTO010000305.1 GCA_030614685.1 Candidatus Aminicenantota bacterium | reverse complement strand
GAGATTCTTTTCAGGCCCCTGGGTGGTCCTGGCTGCGGTTCCGGGGCCTAGGCCTCCGCCGTCTTCTCCTTTTCTTTTCAGTAGAAGGATAAAGGCTGTGGAAGAGGCTTGCAAAGGGATCTTTCCCATGGGGCAGCCGGCCCTTTTCGATCAGGAAACATAATCGGGACGCCTGCTCATAATGAGATCGATGCTGCAGGGACCAGCGCATGCGGCCTGTGCGGAGCGCCTGGATCAGGTGGTGTGTCAAAACCAAGATCTGGATGCTGTCGGCGCGAAGGCCCTTGGTGAGCCAGCTTCCTGCCATGGCTTGCGTGATGGTCTCGTTAAGATTCTTTGGCGCATCCTCTTTTTCGTCTGGGATACGGCTTTCCACCCAGGGCCAGGAGATAAGGGCAAAGAGTTCTTCACGGGAGAATTGAAATCCGCCCGACTATTCTCCCTCCCTTATTTCCAGGAGCGTTTTGAGCCGTGAGAACAGAACGGGATTTCTGTCGTACTCCTCACCTGCCTGGCCGAGGACGTATTTCTGGACCCCGTCTTTCTGGTACGCTTCGAATACGAGCGGAGATTTGAGGGTGAGGTCTTGATTGAGTACCTCGAAGAGGCGGGCTCCGGGGCACTCCGCCAGCAGTTGGCGGTGGGAGTAGATGGCGCGTTCGGTCTTTTTCCCTATTTCGAAACCCAGGCGGACCGAATGTCTGATCACCCGAAGGATACGGACGGGATCTTCGGTATAGCGCTTCCCGGGATCGCCTATGATCCGGATCTTCCGGGCGGCCAGGTCTTTCAGGCCGCCGATATAGTCGATGACGGATTCAGTGTCCACATCATAGAATAGGGCATTGCTCGTGATGTCTCTCCGGAAAGCGTCCTCGCGAGGCGTCCCATAGGTCCTCTTGTAGCTGGTGCTTGGATCGGGATCGGCCTCCTCCTCAGCATCCAGCTCCCTGCGGAAGGTGGCGACCTCGATGTACTTTCCCCCTTGGAAATGGATGTGGGCCAGCCGGAAGCGTCTCCCGATGATAAATGCGTTCCGGAAGCGCTTCTTGATCTGACCCGGCCTGGCATCGGTCACGATGTCGAAATCCTTGGGAGTTATACCCTGCATCAGGTTCTGGACCGCGGCGCCGGTCAGGTAGGCGACGAATCCCTGTGAGTTGAGACGGTAGATGATCTTGAGGGCGTCCGGGTCGATGTCTCGCCTCGAAATCCGGTGTTTGGGCCTTTTCAGAATACGAACTTTTTCTGTGCGGGGACTAATGAGTTTACGAGTAACCATCCTGGCTTTTAAATATCATAATAGGGACTGAAACTCAATCAATGTGATATGATTGATGGGGAATAGCGATGTAATAAATTCTCAATTGGTCTAGCCTGAATAAAACCAGCAAACCATCCGTAATTTGAATCGAACCCACTTGGATTTCTCTCGTATGCTATTATGAGTACAGGAACTCGGAAATAAAGGAGACATAATCATGAAAAAGGCATTTTTATCCATCTCGCTTCTGCTCCTGGTTTTAGCAGCCATGTTTTCCTTGAGCACTGCTGCAGAGAAGGCCTCTGCCGCAGAAAAACTCTATGAGCTGAAGTATCAGTTGAAGCCGGGGACCAAATTTGTCATTGTGAGTACCGGGGAAACAGAGAGCGTGACTGACCAGATGGGAACCGAAGTGGTTGCGAGTATAACGGGCGATGGAGAGGACACTTATACCGTCTTGTCTGCCGACAAGGAGAAGGGATTGACCATCGAACTGGAGATAGGAGAAAGAACTCAGGACATCTCCAGCGATATGGGATCGGCATCCACGGATTTTTCTGAGCTAATCGGGAAAAAAGCCAAGTTTGTCCTGCTGCCCAACGGGGAGGCCGCGGATTTTGAGGGATTTGATGAACTGCCGGAGGTCACAACCGGCTCGGGAGAGACTTTGACCAAGGATCTCTACATCCTAGGCGTGAAAGATACATTCCCAAAGCTTCCCGACAAACCTGTCAAAATAGGGGATACCTGGAAAGACGTTCAGGGAAACGATGTCCCCCTCGGAGGCGGCACACTCAGATCCGAGAGTGACTACACCTACAAGCTGATCGAAGAGGTAGAGAAAGATGGGTTTGACTGCCTCAAGATCGAGGTCACGGGAACGGATAATCTGTCCGGTGATTTCGAGCAGCAGGGAACACCCCTCTCACTCGAAAGGGAAACCACTACTAAGGCAGTCATGTATTTTGCCTACAAGGAAGGGATGTTCATTCTCTACGAAGCAGAAACCAAGGCCGAAGGAATCATCTTCGTCCCCTCGGCCGGGATAGAAATTCCTCAGACTATGACCACCAAAGGGAATGTTGTGGTCCGTTTTAAAAAATAACTGTTATCCATCTCTCTACATCTTTGCACGTATCAATACATCGCACTGCCTCTCACATCAACAAGACCGAAGAATTCCCAGCCAAATGTGTTAGAATACACCTTGTATTCATGGAAGAGCGACGCACATGTTACACATCAGAAACTTCAGCATCATAGCCCATATCGACCACGGGAAGTCCACCCTGGCGGACAGGCTCATCCAGGCATCGGGCCTGGTCTCTCAGAGAGATTTTCGGGATCAGATGCTGGATACCATGGAGCTCGAGAGGGAGCGCGGGATCACCATCAAGAGCCAGACGGTCACCCTCCCCTACACGGATAAAAAGGGGGAGGAATACGAACTCAACCTCATCGACACCCCGGGCCATGTGGATTTTTCCTATGAGGTGTCCCGGGCCCTGGCTTCCTGCGAAGGCGTCCTCCTGCTGGTGGATGCCTCCCAGGGCGTGGAGGCCCAGACCGTGGCCAACCTGTACGTGGCCATGGAACACGACCTGGCCATCATCCCCGTCATCAACAAGATAGACCTCATCTCCGCGGATATAGACAGGACCAGGGAACAGATCGAAAACG
>JAUWTO010000377.1 GCA_030614685.1 Candidatus Aminicenantota bacterium | reverse complement strand
TTTTTTTTTGCCCATTTTCAAACAAATCGATCACAGAGGGCACGGAAGATTATCGCCAACCTTATCCCGTGAAGCTCGACTACACAAAAGCGGAATCCGACGGCGTGTTCACCGGCGTGACGATCCAAACTCCTTTCTTCACTCTCAAGGCCCCTAAGGTCAGGATCCAGGATACGGAGAACCGCTACAAGATCTGGGTCCTGTCCAGGATCAAAGACGACTGACCTTGTCCAGGAGTTTCCCGGCACACTGCGCAGATATTCATAACAGCGAGGGCTTTGACTTCATTGCGGAGGGGGTGTGTTATTTTTCTTCCTACTGGAGTGTTTCTGGACTATAATTGGTGCCCGAAGGAGTTGTCATGATAAAAAAGCGTTTGAATCGCAGGGATTTTCTCAAGAAAAGCAGTGCCGCTGGATTCGGGATGGCATTGGCGAACATATCCAAGGGTGGAAGTGTGAGCCTCAGAAAGCCTGTCCTGCAGACCCAACCTGTCGAACACCTGGTCACACCGCCTATCGAGATGGTCCGCGTAGGCTATGTCGGTATCGGTAACCAAGGCAGCGGCCACTTTCGCAACCTGCTGCGTATCGAGGGCGTGGAGATTGTGGCCGCCTGTGACATCCGGGAGGAGCGCATTGCCTGGGCGCAGGAACAGTGTGCGAAGGCCGGAAAGCCCAAACCGACCGGCTATTCCAACGGCCCGGAAGATTTCAAGCGCATGTGCGACACCGAGGACCTGGACCTGGTCTATAACGCTACTCCCTGGGAATGGCATGTCCCCATATCAGTCAAAGCCATGGAGACGGGATCGCATGCAGCCAGTGAGGTTCCCGGAGCCATCACCCTGGAAGGCTGCTGGGAGACGGTTGAGGCCGCGGAAAAATACCAGAAACACTGCGTTACCATGGAGAACTGCAACTATGACCGCACCGAGCTGATGCTGTTCAACATGGTACGCCAGGGCCTGTTCGGAGAGCTGCTGCACGCTGAATGCGGCTATCTGCACGACCTCCGGGGATGGAAGTTCGGCAAGGCCTACTTCCCGCATGACTGGCGCCTGCAGTATTCGATCAAGCGGAATGCCGACCTCTATCCTACCCACGGACTGGGGCCGGTATCCCAGTGGATGGACATCACACGGGGAAACAAGTACGACTATCTGGTCTCGATGAGCAGCCCCTCACTGTGCCTGAGGCTGGAGGCGGAAAAACGCTATGGCAAGGATCACCCCCTGGCCAAGACCGACTATGCCCTGGGCGATGTGGTCAACACTCTCATCAAGACCCACAAGGGACAGTCGATCCTGGTTACCCACGACACCAACTCTCCCCGGCCCTACAGCCGCAAGATCCTGATCCAAGGCACCAAGGGGTTGGCACGGAAATATCCCGAAGAGAAGATCTTCATAGAGGGAACATCCCAGCGCCACAGGTGGGCCGACCTCTCTGATTATGTTGAGCAGTACAAACACCCGCTGCTGACCTCTCTGGAGGAGAAGGCCGAGGGGGCCGGGCATGGCGGCATGGACTTCATCGAAGACTACCGCCTGATCCAATGCTTGAGGGAAGGACTGCCCACGGATTCGGATGTGTATGACGGCGCCACCATCAGCGCGGTCGTGGCCTTGAGCGAAAAATCCATCGCTGCGAACAGCACATCGGTCGAGTGCCCGGATTTCACACGCGGCAAGTGGAAAACCCGCAAACCTCTGGGCATTGTCACGGCTTGATCACGCTCAGCTTCGATCCTGTCATAACTGTCCCATCTCCACCTCCTCAGTCCTGGTATTCAAACACCTCATCCACGGAGACACCGAACGAGCGCGCGATCCGGAATGCCAGCGAGAGTGATGGCACGTATTTTCCCTGTTCCAGTG
>JAUWTO010000326.1 GCA_030614685.1 Candidatus Aminicenantota bacterium | reverse complement strand
CCATCGCAGGGATCAGGGATCTTGTGTCCCCCAAATACCCCTCTCTCATCATACATCTCGCCGATGCACTGGACAGGCTGGGTGACAAACACGCCGTTCCGCCTCTTGTAACGGCCCTCAAGGCCGCTCCGGGGGAGCCCTGGTCCGCACATGTCGTAAATGTGTTGAAGCGGATGGGGTGGCAGCCTGGTGACCAGGCAGAGGAGGCTGCGGTTTCGCTTGCCGATCGCAATTGGGAGCGGCTGGCTGGTTTCGGAGAACCGGCCGTCGACCTTTTGATCCCCCTGCTGAGGAAAGGGCCGGCTGCCAAGATATTCAAGGCCGTCGAAACACTCGGAAAAATAGGTGACGACAGGGCCGTGGAGCCGCTCTCGGCGCTGCTGGGCAGCAGGCGGCCCGAGATCGCAACAGCGGTGGCCCGGGCGCTGGGGGAAATCGGCAGCAGCCTGGCCGTGGAACCGCTCCTCCAGTATTCCGTGGATTCCGAGTCATCCCAGGTAAAAGCCGAGGCCGAAAAGGCAATGATCAAGATCGGTGGCTCTGCTGTTCGACCTCTGCTTGAGCAGCTCAACAGCAGCAACCCTTTCGAACGCAAGGCCGCGGTCCGGATCCTGGGAGAAATTGGAGATGAACGCGCGCTCCAGCCCCTTATATCCGCCCTGGATGATAATTCCCTGCAGCCGGAACTGCAGGCCGCACTGGAGCAGTTCGGCTGGCGGCCCCCGGAAAACTAAAGCGACCCCCACATGCTATTTCACTGAGTCCAGGCGGTACTTGACCACCCGCGCCTGTTCGTCCTCATCCCACTCTCGGATCCAGAAACAACCTTTGTGTACCTTGGCGTTACGTGGGAACATCTTTATTCCTTTTATGGTTACTGTCCCGATGAAGTTCCCCTTTGGATCAAAGGCGTCAAACTGAGGTTCGGAACCAGGCGAGGTCTTCATGACGGTGTGAACCAAGATATTTCCTTCGGGATCTACCAGCAGCGCATCGAAAGCCGGTTTGTTCTTAGGAAACTCCGTGAGTTTTTTGATCTCCTGGGGAACTTCCATGCGTCCTCCACTCGAAGAGCTGTAGGTCGTTTGGGAAAAAAACCGTTCCTTGTCCTCGGCGGTTACCTTCACCGGATCATAGGCATGTGTAAAGCTGGAAAGCCGGCCTTTCACAGGATCATGGGTCTCTATGGTGTAGTCCTCGGAAAGGCCAAGCACGATCCTGCCGTCCGGAGCTATATACCAGAACACGCCGGGCGAAAAGGGCTGTATGATGTTGGTGAACATCCCCTGGATCCTGCGGTATTTGTTTCTCCAGACCTGGTGCGTGAATATTGTGTTTTCGAGCTCTAGTTCTGGGGAAAACAACTGGATGATGATGTCCTGCGGTTTGTCACCCTCTCCGTAGTGGACGACCTCCCGCTCGATCACAATCCCGCCGCCCGGGAGCGCCTGCATATTCTGCGGACGGCCCTCGCTGTTCTGGACCGCTATGTTTTTGATATATTCCCCGTCTAGAGTCAAGGCGCACAGGCGTCGGTTCCTCATGTCATAAACGATGAGACGGTCACCGGTGACTGCAATCTGCCAGGGCATATTGAATTCTCCCGGGCCCTGTCCTTCCGCTCCGATATTCCCAATGAACGTGCCATCTGGGGCAAACTTTTTGATGTTACAGGCCTGGTAGTCGCACAAGTAGACATTGCCGTTCTCATCCAGCGCGATATCAACGATGCCTTCGAAAAACATATCCTCAGGAAGCCTGGATTCATCGATGGTCATCTCGGCCACAAACATGACCTTTCCCGATGCGTAGATGTCCTTCAAGGACATATCAGTAGCCTGGGCGGCTTCAACCGATACGACGATCATCCCGATTATTAGTGAAATGAACGTGCTTGTTATTTTCATTTTTGCTCCCCTCTACCAACTTCTTTGATCACTATCTATTATACACAGAATAATCATTTCTATTCCATGAAACGACAGGGTCATGGAATAGTTGCGTTTTTAGGCCGGCGAACCTTATTAGTAAAGGATTATCATATACGTAACCTTTTTACTAAATCTTCGTAATAATAAGCAGGAGACATGAAATGGAAGTACTATCACGCGCGGATGAGATAATGCTCCTGGCCATCCTGAGGCTTAAGGACAATGCCTATGGAGTCAGTATCGTCAAAGAGGTGCAGCAGCGCACCGGGAAGACGCTCAAGCTGGGGGGCCTCTGGGTTTCCCTGGACATCCTGGCCAAAAAGGGCCTGGTATCCAAGCAAATGGGGGACCCGACCCCAGCCAGGGGAGGGCGCAGCAAGATCTACTACACCCTGACTCCCTCAGGCCTTAATGCCCTGGTAAGGGTCAACGAATTCAATCGATCCCTGTGGAAGGGAATCCGTGACATCAACCAGGATTATCAGATTTGATGAGCGATACCGGATCTCCCAAGCCGCCCCGCCTGTTCGTTTACCTGGCGATCATCATCGCACGGTCGGAGGAGAAGCAGACGATCTTCGGGGACATGGATGAGTTCTATGTCGAGCTTGTACGGGAAAAGGGGCGAATCAGGGCATTTCTGTGGTACGGCGGCCAGATCCTGAACGCCTGTCCGCTGCTGTTGCTTAATTCCTTCTATGGGGGGCTGTCCATG
>JAUWTO010000291.1 GCA_030614685.1 Candidatus Aminicenantota bacterium | reverse complement strand
GGATGATCTACACGGATCACGACTACATCAAGACCATGGGCATGGAGATCGTGCAGGGCCGTGATTTCTCACGGGAGATGAGCACGGACATCAACCAGGCCTTCATTATCAACCAGGCGGCCGTCCGCACCCTGCAGCTGGAAGACCCCCTGAGCACCCGCTTCGAATGGGACAAAAAACAGGGGCGTGTCATCGGAGTTGTGAAGGATTTTCAGTTCCAGTCTCTGAAGGAAGAGATCAATCCGCTGGTCATCCACATCTGGACATCGAACACCTATGTGTTCGCCCTGCGGATCCGTTCGGATGACATCCCGTCCACCCTGGCCTATATCGAAAACAAATGGATAGAGCTGGACCCCGCGCATCCCTTCGAATATTCCTTCCTGGATGAGACCTTCGACCAGCTCTACCGGAGCGAGGAAAAACTGGGGCAGGTATTCACTGTTTTCTCGGCACTGGCCATCTTCATTGCCTCGCTGGGCCTGTTCGGACTGGCCCTGTTCATGGTGGAGCAGCGCACCAAAGAGGTCGGGATCCGCAAGATCCTGGGTGCCTCCATCGGCAGGATATTCGTGCTGCTCTCCAAAGAGTTCGCCCTCCTGGTCCTGGTCTCAAACATGCTGGCCTGGCCCCTGGCCTATTTTTTCATGCGCCAGTGGCTCCAGAACTTTGCGTACCGGGTCGACATCCAGCCACGGATCTTTTTCCTGTCTGCCGCGGCAGCCTTAGTGATCGCCCTGCTGACCATACGCTTCCAGACTCTGAAGGCCGCGCTGGCGAACCCGGTGGATTCCTTGCGATACGAGTGATAGGCCAAGTAGTCGATCACTGGGGAGGCGTGGCGCGCTGATTGCTCAAGGCCCACCGGATGATGTCCAGCAGGGCCTGATCATCGACCGGTTTCCTGAAATAGCCGACGGCTCCCGCTTCCTTCAGCCGGTCACGCACCTCGCCGATCTCTAAGGTGGTCATGAAGATGATCGGGAGCTCTGCTCCCCTGGCCGCCAGGGTCTTCTGGAGCTTGAGGCCGCTGTCGCCCAGCCCGTTCACATTGACGATCAGACAGGCATCCTGATCCTGGAACGTGCTTTCCAGGAACTCTTCGGGTGTGGCGAACGTCCTAGCCTGCATATAGGAAGCCTGCAGTAGCCGCTTCATGGCCCTGCGCACAGAACTGTCGCTGTCGACGATGTAGATGATGGGTCGTTCCTGCATCTGGGGACTCGGATATGAGGTTAATTTAAAGACTTGGTGCGCGTTTGTCTATTGTACCTTGGTACAATAAGGCGGACTGATCGTCAATCGCCTCTAGAGGTTGAGGGCTGGATCCCCGCCTTTTCCGAAAGCCTGACGATCTCGGCCACGGAATCGGCCTCCAGCTTGTGCATGATCTGGCCGCGGTGAGCCTTGACTGTCCTCTCGGATATGTCCAGATCGAAGGCGATCTGTTTGTTGAGCTTACCGGCGATCACATGGGAGAGGATCTCCTGTTCCCGAGGCGTCAGCAGGGCCACCCGCCGCTTGGCCTTGGCGAACTCTTCTGAGACGCTGCGCCTCTTGCGGTCATTTTGAAGCGCCGTTTGGATCGCCTCCAGGAGATCCCTTTCCTCGAACGGCTTTGTCAGGAAATCGATCGCCCCTTTTTTCATTGCGCTGACGCTCGAGGGGATGTGATAGAGTGCCGTGACAAAGATGATCGGCATGGGAAGGTTCCGGGATAAGAGCTCCTCCTGCAGGTCGAGTCCGCTCATCTCCGGCATCATGACATCGAGTACCAGGCAGCACGGTGCGTCGACGTTAAAATCGGAATCCAGGAACTCCCGGGCGGATTCAAAGGCTGCGACGTTGTACCCCGATGACTTCAAGAGCCTCTTGAGCGATGTCAGTACTGAGGAGTCGTCATCCACGATGAAGATCATGGGGCGGCGCTCGTCCATCAGTGCTATCTCCCCTCCCCGATTGGGAACCGGAGTGAGATCGAGGCTCCCCCGCCGGTGCGCTTCTTGGCTTGCATCCGGCCTCCGTATGACTCAGCGATGGAACGGCATACAGTGAGCCCCAGGCCCGTACCCTGCGCCTTTGTGGTGTAGAACGGCTCGAATATGGCCTCCAACTCGTCTTCCGAGATACCTGGGCCGGAGTCGCTGACGGTTAGCAGTATTTCTGCGCCATCCAACGAACGGGACGAAACCTCGATCTTCCGGGCCTCCCTGGGAGAGTCTTTGACCGCCTCCAAGGCATTCATGATCAGGTTGAGGATCACCTGCTGCATCTGGACGCGATCTCCCAATACGACCGGAAGCCGGGGATCGAGCTCTGTGGTGACGCTGGCATTGCGGATCAGAGTCTCGCTGTGGAGTATCCGGACCGTATCCGAAATTGTCATGTTCAGATCGAACGGCTCACGCAGGTTCTCTCTTTTCTTTACTAGGGCACGGAGCCGTATCACCACATCCCTGGCCCTCTTATCATCTGAGATGATGTCCTTCAGGGCTTCACGCACCTCATCGAGATCGATCTGTTCGGGATTGAGATACCGCAGAGCCGCCTGCGCATTGTTCAGAATCGCTGTCAGCGGCTGGTTGACTTCGTGGGCGATCGCTCCTGTCAGTGCGCTCAGGGTGACCACCCTGTCCAGGTGGGCCAGGTCCGCCCGCAGTTTCTGGGTTTCGGCCTCCAGTGCCTTCATCTCCGTGATGTCCTGGGTCGTACCGAGCATATGATGTGGTTTTCCTGCGCTGTCGACGCTCATATGGCCGTACTCATGGACATATAAGACGGAGCCGTCGGGCCGAACGATCCGGTACTGATGATCGAATCCCTTGGAAGGCTCTTCCAGGGCCTGTTTCGTGGCCTCCTCGACCGCCCTGCGGTCGTCAGGGTGGACCCTCCGGATGAATTCCTCCGTTGAGACAGATCCTTTTCGGGGCTTCATCCCGAAAATACGAAAGACCTCGTCCGACCAGGTTGTCTCGCCCGAGGCGATATCCCATTGCCAGCTCCCCAGGCGTGCGATGTGCTGGGCCTCGGCCAGGCGCTTTTCGCTCTCTCTGAGTTCGGCCAGCAGGCGGGCCAATTCGGCGGTCCGTTCCGCCACCCGGGCTTCCATCTCCTCCTTGGCCGCCTGCAGCTCGATCT
>JAUWTO010000053.1 GCA_030614685.1 Candidatus Aminicenantota bacterium | reverse complement strand
TATCTGGATCGAACTGGTCTTCACGCTGCTTACTTCGGTCATGGTGTTTGCCGCGTATTTCGCGCTCCGTTACCGCACTCCGCGTTCCTTGGTCCTCTTCGGGCTGGCCACCGGCCTGAGCGCATTGTGCAAGGCCGTAACCCTACTCTTCCCCTTGTTCCTGGCCCTGTCCCTTGTGGGGCTGCGCATGCGTCCCTCAGGGCCGTTTTCCCGCTTCCCCATGAAAAAACTCGCGGGCTTCCTCCTGATACCGACGGCCGTAGCCGCTCTGACCATCTCCCCCTGGACCATTCGTAACCGCATTGTCACGGGACGATGGGTCCTGGTCAGCACGAACCTCGGTGTTGAGTATCACAGGGGCGATTATCTGGCACGGCACAATTCGTTTCTCATCTCGAGGAAAACACTCGCCAATACGCTCGGGGACTGTATTGCTGAGGAGGACCGCATCCTGCGGGGCCTCGGCAAGGATCCCGCGCTCGTGTCGTACCTGGAAAAAGACGATATCTTCCAGAGCCTCATGTGGGAAGACATCCGGAGCAGGCCGCAGCAGCACGCCCTCAATACCCTCAAACAGATCCCGGCGTTTTGGTACACGGGCAACACCTGGTGGACGTCTCTGTATATCCTGGGGCAGGCCGCTGTCTTCCTGGCCCTGTTCGGGACTGCACTCTTCCACTTTCGGCGCAGGAGGGACCTGAGTGTCCTCGTCGGGTTATTCATCGTTTACATGAACCTGCTTCACGCCGGCCTGGTGGCCATCGCCCGCTATTCCCTGCCGCTCTACCCGCTCATGACTCTCGTCATCGCAGCTTGGTGGATGGACAAACGCCAACGGCGCAGAGGAAGGGAGGCTCAGGAGATTATCGCAGAGGATGACCGGGGCATGCCCTCCGGTTGAGCTCCTCCAGGGCACGAAAAAGCCGTTCGCGGGTGTCCATCTCCCCCTGAGAGACCGGATAGAGCTCGCCGGGGTCCCGGCTGAGATCGAAGAGAAGCCGCGCTGTTTTCCGCCCGTATTTCACCCGGATCGCTTTATGGGAAACGGTCCTCAAGGCCTGCGCCTGGTGCCCCCCCTGATGCAGCTCGGCATACACATAGTCCCGGTTTCCGGGGTTCCCGGAGCCGGAGAGAAGGGAGGTCAAGTCCTGGCCCTCGAAAGGCAGCTGTGGCCCATCGGCAGCAGGCACGTTGCACAAGGAACAGAGGGTCGGAAACACGTCGATCAAGCTCACGAGCTGATCGACCCGGCCGGAAGGGGCGTTGATGCCCGGGACGCGCCACACCATAGGGACATGGATGAGCTCGTCATGCAGGGACTGCCCATGCCCCCATCCTCCGTGCTCATAGAACTCTTCCCCATGGACGGCGGTCACCAGGACAATGGTGTTCTGCGCCAGGCCGGATCGCTCAAGGAAATCCAGGAGGCGGCCGATGGCGTCATCGTGCTGACGGATCTCCCCATCATACTGCGAAATCATGCTGGCCCGCGCCCTGTCCTCCAGAGGGGAGGCGGCCGTGAACGGGGGAAAGCTCGGCTTGCCGCGGGGATAGGAGGAGACTGGGGGATCGGGGGAAGGAGCCGCGAACATCGTGTCATACGGGGCCGGAGGCGTATAATCGCTATGGCCGCCCCGGTAATGGAGGTAGATGAAAAACGGACGGCCTTCGCCCTCTCCGATCCAGGAGGACACCTTTTCGGTGATGACCAGGGGATCCTCAGTCTGGATCCGGTCTTCGGTGCCAAAAAGCTCCATGCTGATCCCCAGCAGGGCCCGGCAGAGGCCGGACAGCAGCGGCAGGCCCTTCAGGGAGAGCCTATCCAAAAAATGGGAAGCCAGGGTCGCGCTCATGGGATCGACGGCCCTCCCGAAGAAATCGTCCACCCCCCGCCCAAAACCATACACCGGCGAGATGTTCCTGATTGTGGAGAAGACGGCGGTGCGGTACCCGAGCGAGTGGAAAACCTCGGGCAAAAAGGGAAGCGACCGGGGGAGAGAATCCGAGAAGCTGTGCAGCCCATGGCGGGACGGATACGTGGACGTGAACAGCGAGGGGGCGGATTCCATGGTGTAGGAAGAAGGAGCGTAGGCGTGCAGGAAAACCATTCCCTCGGACGCCAGACGATCCAGGTTCGGGCTGGTCGAGCGTGGATACCCGTAAAAGCCCAAATGGTCGGGGCGCACCGCATCCAGCGTGATCAGCAGCACATTGGGGGCGGTTTTGGTCAAGACGGCAGAAGGCGCTTCTCTCCCAGGCGGCATGGGCTTCCGCCAGATCGCACCGCCAATGAACGCAGCCATCATTACCAAGGCGAGGGCACCGGTGACCCGGGCCAGTCCGCGTTCTGTCAACCGGAACGACGCCAGTCTTCGCCCTGCCCAGTATCCAAGGCTCGCACACAGGATCAGGAGCAGGGTCCACGCCAGCGACTGGACCGAAAACAGGACGGGAAGCCAGTACAGGTTGACATACCCCAGGATGCACAGCCAGGCCGCTAGATAAAATGGGAAACCCAGCCAAGGTGCGGCAGCGGCGCCGGTTGAGTGCCGGGCTCCGCTCCTCAGGGCATTCAGAACTCCCCAGGCAAAAGCAAAGAAGGACCAGACGAGCGCATACCAGAGTGCCATCCGGGGGAGGTCTCTCCAGCCCAACAGCGATCCCTCTCGCAGGATCTCGGCGGCACAGTTCAGGACCGCCATGGCCACGGCCGCGGCCGTGGCGGCCCAGACGCCCATCCCGAAGGGACGTGCCCGCGCGCAAAATCCTGTCGACCTGCGCCCCGAGGGGAGGTCCGGCGGGACGGCCCAGTCCGTCATCATGGGGAGGTCGGGCTATTCGGCAAGCGCCTTTTTCAATCCTTCCTTCAAGTGCGGGATGATCTCGAAGAGATCTCCCACCACACCGAAATCCGCTACTTTGAAGATCGGGGCATCCGGGTCTTTATTCACGGCCACGATATATTTTGAGGAGGCCATCCCCGCAAGATGCTGGATGGCCCCCGAAAGGCCGAAGGCCAGATACAGGTCGGGCGAGACCGTCTTCCCCGTCTGTCCGACCTGGTGCTGATGGTCGATCCATCCGGAATCCACGGCGGAGCGGGAAGCCCCCACAGCGGAGTGAGGGAGTATATGCGTAAGGTCGCGCAGCAGGTCGAAGTTTTCCGGGCTTTTGAGGCCGCGGCCGCCGGATACGATGATCTCGGCCTCGGTCACATCAAGCTCCGTTCCCTCTTCGCGCAGCTGTTCGATGACCCGATCATGCGTCTGGTTTTCAGGCACCACGACCTCTTTCACTTCGGTCTCCCCTGATCCACCCCCCTCCTCTACAGGGAACACATTGGGACGGAGCGTCATGATCTGGGGCGTGGATGTCACCCGGAAGGTGACGAAGGCCTTCCCTGCAAACACAGGGCGCACGACCTCCAGCCGTCCCTCCTGCACCTCCATGCGCGTGCATTCCGAAGCCATACCGACCCCCAGCTTGGCAGCCACACGCGGGGCCAGATCCTTTCCCAGGGCCGTGGCCGAAAACAGGAGAGCCGGGGGCTGCAGCTCCTCGACCAGAGAATGCAGCGCATAGGCATACGCGCTGGGGCTGTAGTGGCTGAGCAGGGTGTTCTCCAGGACATGGACCTTCGCAGCTCCATAGGCATACAGCCCGGAGGCCAGGCCTTCCAAGCCGTGTCCCACCAGGACTGCATGCGCCTCCAGCTCCAGCTCGCCCGCCCGGCGCTTCCCCTCAGAAAGCGCCTCCAGGGATGACTTCTTGACCTTGCCGTCTCTGACTTCTATATAGACCAGTATCATCAGATCCTCCTATATCACCTTGGCCTCTTCGTGCAGGAAGTCGACCAACTGCTGTGCCGTCTCCGCTGCATCTCCCTCGACGATCTTGCCTGCCTCGCGTGCCGGTGGGGTTTCCATCCGCACGATCGTCAACTGCGGTGCTAGCTGCTCGTCGGACAAGCCGAGCTCAGCGGTCGTGATCACCGGGATCTGCTTGCGCTTGGCCATCATGATCCCCTTCAGGGTCTCATAGCGCGGCTCATTCAGTCCTTTCTGAGCGCTGACCACCGCGGGCAGGGGGACCGTGACCTTTTCCGACGCGCCTTCGATCTCTCTCAGGGCGCTCCCGGTGTTTCCTTCCAGCTCCAGCTGAGTGATCACGTTGACCTGGGGCAGTCCCAGCATCTCCGCCACCATGGCGGGGACCTGTGCATTATCAGCGCCCATCGACTGCTTCCCGAAAAGGATCAGTCCATACTCGGAGTACTTCTGTTTGATGGCCTCTGCGATGATTCGGGCGGTACGGAGCCCGTCGTAGCTCTCAGGGGCGTCGTCCCGAATGAGAACCGCCTCATCCGCGCCCATGGCCAAGGCTTTCTTGAGGATGATTATGGACTCTTCCGAGCCGACCGAGAACACGGTCACGGTTCCGCCTTTCGATTCGCGGATCTGCAGGGCCTCCTCCACCGCATACTCGTCGTACGGGCTCATGACAAAGTTCAGCCCTTCCTCAATGATGCAGTTGTTCTCATGGTCGATGCGGATCTTGGATTCTGTATCGGGGACTCTTTTGATAAATACAAACGTATTCAACTCGACCTCCTCCATATTTTAATGGGGACGTTCCCCAAAGGGACACCCTGCTATGTTAATGGGGACCTATTCATGACGTTTGAGGATGAGGGTCCCGTTGGTCCCCCCGAATCCGAAGGAATTGCTCAAAGCAAAGGTCAACTCAACCGGGCGGGCCTGGTTGGGAACGTAATCCAGGTCGCACTCGGGATCGGGATTCTGGTAGTTGATGGTCGGGGGAAGGACCTGGTGAAAAAGGGCCATGGCAGTCAGCCCCACCTCCACGCCGCCGGCCGCTCCCAGCAGATGCCCGGTCATGGACTTAGATGAGCTCACCGCCAGCTTGTGCGCATGATCGCCGAACAATCGCTTGATGGCCAGGGTCTCGATCTTATCGTTCCAGGTGGTGGAGGTCCCATGCGCATTGATATACTCCACGGCGGTGAGCTCGATCCCGGCATCCGTGACCGCGTACAGCATGGAACGGTAGGCCCCGTCGCCGTCCGTCTGAGGGGCAGAGACATGGTGGGCATCGCCACTCATGCCGTACCCCACGATCTCCGCGTAGATGCGCGCGCCCCGCTTGAGGGCGGATTCCCTCTCCTCCAGGACCACGATCCCCGATCCCTCGCCCACCACAAAACCGTCGCGTTCTTTGTCAAAGGGCCGTGAGGCCTGCTCCGGGGCATCGTTGCGTGTGGACAGGGCCCGCATGGCGCAGAAGCCCGCTACCCCTATGGGCGTGACCGGCGCCTCCGCCCCACCGGCGAGCATGATGTCCACGTCTCCTCGTGCGATGAGACGGAAAGAATCTCCGATGGCATGGGTTCCGGAGGAGCAGGCAGTGGCCGTGGCTGAGTTCGGGCCGCCCGATTTGTACAGGATCGAGATCTGTCCTGCGGCTTCGTTGATGATCGAGGAGACGAGGAAAAACGGGGATACGCGCCCCGGCCCTTTCTCAAGCAGGACCTTGTGTGTCTCTTCGATGGAGCCGATCCCTCCGATACCGGACCCGACATGTACGCCGGTGCGGCCTCCCTGCAGCAGGGCCGTATCGATGCGGGAATCCTCCACGGCCAGCTGTGCCGCAGCCACCGCACACTGGATGAACCGGTCCATCTTGCGGGCTTCTTTGCGGTTAATGAACACCAGGGGATCAAAATCCGAGCACTCCCCTGCGATCCGGCTGCTGTACTGAGAAGCGTCAAAGCGGGTGATGAGGCTGATGCCGCTGCGCCCCTCCCGGGCGGCTTCCCAGTTCTGTACGGCGCCGATCCCTAAGGGAGAGACCAGTCCGATCCCCGTGATAACGACCCGGCGAGCCGAGGACCGCCCTGACAAATCCGATGATTCGCCCATGCCTGGTATGTCCGGGAGATGTCTATTTGACGTTGGCGAGCACGTAGGCGATAGCCTTGCCCACCGTGGTCAGCTTCTCAGCCTCTTCATCGGGGATATCGAGGTCAAACTCGTCCTCCAGGGCCATCACGAGCTCGACGGTATCCAGCGAATCAGCACCGAGATCATCGATGAACGAGGCCTCTTCTGTGATCTGGTCTTCGCCGATGCTCAGCTTGTCCGCCACAATGGCCTTTATCTTGTTCAGGAGTTCATCTTTTTCCATTTTTCCCTCCTCAAAAATTGATATATTCAAACGGCTGCTACATGAGCAGTCCGCCGTTGACATTGATCACCTGCCCGGTGATGTACCCGGCCTCATCCGAGAGCAGGAACTTGACCGCAGCGGCCACGTCCTCCGCAGTCCCGAACCTCTTCAAGGGGATCAGATTCATGAAGTTTTCTTTGACCGCCTCTGGCAGGGCATCGGTCATGGCCGACGTGATAAAACCGGGCGCCACGGCATTGACGGTGATCCCCCGGGACGCCACTTCTCGGGCCAGCGACTTGGTGAACCCGATCACTCCTGCCTTGGAGGCGGAGTAATTGCACTGGCCGGCGTTGCCCATCACGCCCACCACCGAGGCGATGTTCACAATGCGGCCGTATCTGTTCTTCATCATGTGCCTGATCATCGCCTTGGAGAGGCTGAAGACACCCTTCAGGTTGACCGCCAGCACCGCATCCCACTCTTCCTCCTTCATGCGCATGAGGAGGTTGTCGCGGGTGATGCAGGCATTGTTCACGATATGGTCGATCTTCTTATGGGCCGCTATGGCCTCCTCAACCACACCGGAAACCTGATCCAGGTTAGCCACGTCCGCCACATAGGATGAAGCCCGGCCGCCGTCCCGGCGGATATTCTCCGCCACGGCCTCCAGCTTATCCGGCTGGATGTCCAGCAGGACGATCTCGGCTCCCTCTCGGGCGATCTCATAGGCCAGGGCCTCCCCGATCCCTTGGGAAGCCCCCGTGATCAGCGTGACTCGTCCATCGAATGTCATCAGGCTCGCGCTCCATTCAAGGTTTGGCTTAATCCTGCCATTTCACTCTCGATCTTATCCTGAACTCGGCCGACAACATAGTCTCGGGCCAGACGGACGGCGTTCTTGACGGCAACAGGACTGGACCGGCCGTGACCGATGATACACACCCCGTTTATCCCCAGCAGGTGCGCTCCTCCGTATTGGGAGTAGTCCACCCGCTTGTAAATCCTCTTAAGGTGCCGCCTCAACAGCATGTAGCCGAGCTTGGCGAAGATATTCCGCATGATCTCATTCCGTGCGATCTTCTCCAGAGTGTCGATCATCCCTTCGCTGGCCTTCAGGGCCACGTTGCCTGTAAAGCCATCGCTGACGATTACGTCCGCCTTCCCGGAATAGATATTGCGCCCCTCGATGTTGCCGATGAAGTTCAGGGAGGATGAGGACAGCAGCTCATGGACCTCACGCGTTACATCGTTGCCTTTGCTGCTCTCTTCACCGACGCTCATGAGTGCGATCCGCGGATCGGCGACCCCCAGGACACTCTGCATGAAGATGCGCCCCATGTGCGCGAACTGCACCAGGTGCTTCGCGGAACAATTCACATTGGCGCCCACATCGGTCAGCAGGGTCAGCCCGTTCAGGGAGGGGACCAGCAGCGAGAGCGCCGGCCGATCCACGCCTTCGAGGGAACCCAGGACTTTCCGGGAGATATAGACCACCGCTCCGGTATTGCCCATGGAGACAAAGGCATCCGCCTGCTTGTCCTTGACCAGCTGAGTCCCCACCAGGATGGACGATCGCTTTTTGCGGCGGAAGGACAGCAGCCCTTCGCTCATCCCGATGGATTCCGCTGCATCCACGATGGTGACATGGGCACGCGAGTGATCCAGGCGCTCAAATTCCTGCTGAATGACGGCCTCGGCCCCCACTAGAAGCACTTCGATCTGAAACTCACGGGAGGCGCTCATGGCCCCGGCGACAGTGACCTCAGGGCCGAAGTCTCCACCCATGGCATCGACGGCGATCTTCATGACGGTCTCTCGTTAATCTTCCGAACCCTCGATGACTTGCCGTCCTTTGTAGAACCCGCACTCGGAACAGGCTCGGTGCGGGAGCTTGGGTTTGCCACAGTTGGAACAGATGGACAGAGCGGGCACGTCGATTGCGTCATGCGCCCTTCTTTGGTTTTTACGGGAATGGGAGTGTCTTCTTTTTGGATTAGCCATTATCTCTTGTCTCTTATGAAGTCTTTAAATTTTTCCAGGCGAGGATCGATGTCACCCGCGGCACAGGAACAGTTGCCTTCCTTTATGATGTTGCCGCACATGGGGCAGATTCCCTGGCAGTCCTTGGCACACAGCGGCCTCACCGGGAAGGTGAGGTTGAGCTGTTCCAGTACGACATCCTTTACGTCGATCTTATAGCTGTAAAAAAACAGATGGCTGAGGTCTTCCTCGTCGAGCTGATCCTTCACCAGCTCCAGTTCCTCCGGTAGATAGACCAAGTCGAAACCCGAGTCCACCTTGAACTCGAAAGGCGAGAGGCAGCGACTGCACACGAAGCTCAATCGGGTGGTGATGCTGCCCTGGATGAAGATCTCCTCACCCACCCGCCGGACGGTGATATCGGCATGTACAGGCTCGAGGAATACGGCATTCTCCTCCACCAGTTCCGAGCTGAAAAACTCAAATTCCTTGCTGACCTTCAGCCCATCTTCCGTCAGCCTATCAATGTCTATGATCATTGCTGTATTGTCTCTGTAGGTCGTACTTCAAAAAAAGTTATCCTATTATACCATCTTGCCTCCCTTTGTCAATAATGCCGCCGCTCCCCACGGCCCGCCGAAAAAAGGCCCTTCCCCCTGGGAAAATCCCGACTTTCCCTCTCCTCTCTCGACTTGCATTTACCTTCGGGTCGAGTATAATGGAAGAGATTCGAAGAGAACTCATCATGTCGGGCTTGAACACGGAAGTGGAGCACGAACGTGAAACCTATCACGTGCAGACCCAGGACCTGGGACCGGGTGCGAACTGCGTGGAAACCACCGTCTATAAAGCCGGTCGAGTTCTGTCATCCCGGCGGGCGTACTACACCTCCTTCCTCACAAGCAGCGCTCTTCCGGAAAAGATCCAGGAGCTCATCCAAGGCGAACATACGGCTGTGATCCGGGAGATCGAGGAAGGAAAGTTCACCCATCTCTAAACCAGGCGCCCGCCCATTCCCGAAACGGTTTCTGGAACTTGAGGCATCAGACGCTATCATGCATAAATCAAGGAAAGACCTACTGTTCTTGATCGACGGGAATTTCCTACTCTACCGCTCTTACTATGCCATCCGGGAATTGACCAACTCGCAGGGGACCGCCACCAATGCGGTCTACGGCTTTCTCGCCGGGATACGGAAGCTTATCGCACAGGAAGGGCCGGAGTATCTGGGAGTGGTGTTCGATTCCAAAGGCCCGACCTTCCGGCATTCCATGTACCAGGATTACAAGGCCACGCGGAAGCCCATGCCCGAAGACCTGGTCCCTCAGGTCCCGATTGTGAAGAACCTGCTGAAGGCCCTGCGCATCCCCGTTTTTGAACAGCCGGGATACGAAGGTGATGACATCCTGGGCAGCCTGGCGCGCAAGCCCATGCCTCGGAACGTACACGCTGTCCTCATGTCGCAAGACAAAGACCTCTACCAGCTGGTGAATCCCAGCACCTCCATCTTCAATCCCATGAAGGACCAGTATCTGGATGAAAAGGCCGTCAAGGACATTTTCGGTGTCCGGCCCGATCAGGTAGTAGGCGTCCTGGCCCTGTGGGGGGACTCCTCCGACAACGTCCCCGGTGTCGCAGGGATAGGAGAAAAGACTGCCAAGGCCCTGATCAACCAGTACGATTCCCTGGACAACCTGCTGGAAAACCTTTCGCACCTGAAAAATCCTCGTGTGCGCACACGGATCCAGGAGAATCTGGACAGCCTCGACCTCAGCCTCCGGCTGGTGACCATCGAGACCGGATTGGAGCTGGAGCTCAATCTGGAGGCCCTGGCCGTGACAGACCCGGACTACGATGCCCTCCTTCCCCTTCTCCAGGAGCTGGAATTCACCTCCCTGCTCTCGGACTATGTGGGCCGCTCCCACCGGTTCCAGACCTCATATTCGACCCTCCTCCAGGAAAAAGACCTGAAAAAGCTGGTCGCTGACATACAAAAAGCAAAGGCGGTCTCGCTGGATACCGAGACCGACAGCCCGGCGCCAACCCGGGCCCGGCTGGTAGGGATGTCCTTTGCGAGGGAACCGGGCAAGGCGGCATATCTTCCCCTGGCCCACGACTATGCCGGCGCCCCCGACCAGATCCCCAAGGACAAAGCCCTGAAGCTCCTGGAGCCGATCCTGACCGATCCGGGCATCAAAAAGATCGGCCAGAATATCAAATATGACCTCATCGTGCTGCAGCGGGAAGGCCTGACCTTGCAGGGGATCGACCGTGATACGATGGTGCTGTCCTACTTGAACGAACCCAACTGGGGCCGACACAACCTGGGCCGCTTGGCTCTGACCTATCTCCAGGTAAAGGCCATGGACTATCACGACGTGGTCGGCAAGGGAAAGGACGAGGTCACCATGAACACGGTGGACATCGCCCGGGTGACGCCATATGCCTGTCAAGACGCCGACCTGGCGCTGCAGCTCGCAGAAGTCCTGGCCCCGAAGGTCCGGGAAAAGGGCCAGGACAGGCTGTACGAAGAGATCGAGCGCCCCCTGATCCCAGTGCTGGCGCAGATGGAGATGTGGGGGATCAAGATCGATCCCCACGTTTTGGAGGGCCTGTCAGCCGAGCTCAAGGAGAGGGTGGAGGACCTGAAGCAAAAGATCTTTGCCAGCAGCGGAGAGGAATTCAACCTCAACTCCCCGCAGCAGCTAGCGCGCATCCTGTTCGAAAAGCTGAAGCTCCCGGCCACCCAGAAGACGAAAAAGACGCGCGGTTACTCCACCAGCCTGAAAGTACTCCAGGGGCTGGCAGATGGTTATCCCATCGCACAGCATGCCCTGGAATACCGGCAGCTGGCCAAACTGAAGTCCACCTATGCCGATGCCCTGCCCCTGCTCATCAACCCCGAGACGAAAAGGATTCATACCTCCTACAACCAGACGGTAGCCGCCACCGGCCGCCTCTCCTCCAGCGATCCCAACCTGCAGAACATCCCCGTACGCGGTCGCTGGGGTCCGCTCTTTCGTCAGGCCTTTGTCCCGGAACCGGGCCACCTGTTTCTGTCCGCCGATTATTCGCAGGTAGAACTGCGTGTTCTGGCCCACATGTCGGAAGACCCGGTCTTGATCGATACGTTCATCCATGACCGTGACATCCACCAGGAGACGGCCAACCAGGTCTTCGGGGACGAGGGGACGCTTTTCGAAGACGAGCCGCGCCGGAGTGCGAAGATCATCAACTTCAGTATCATTTACGGGACCTCCGCTTTCTCCCTGGCCAAGGAACTCGGCACCACCACCCGAGAGGCCCAGGGATTTATCGACCGCTATTTCGAAAAATACCCGGGTGTGTTCCGCTTCTTAGAATCCAGCGTGGACGATGCCCGGGAAAAGGGGTATTCGGAGACCCTCCTGGGCCGGCGGCGGCCGGTGCCCGAACTGCGCAGTCCCAACCGGGTAACCCAGCAGGCGGGCCGCCGCATCGCCCTGAATACGCCCATCCAGGGAACGGCCGCAGACTTGATGAAAAAAGCGATGATCGACGTTTGGGATGCCCTGGGCTCCCGCAAACTCAAGTCCCGGATGATCCTCCAGGTCCACGACGAGCTGGTATTCGAGGTCCCAGAGGGTGAATATGAGGAGATGGAAAGGCTGGTCCTGGAAAAAATGGAGTCCTCCCTGAAGCTCAAGGTCCCGTTAAAGGTTCACCTCGCATGGGGGATCAATTGGGCTGAGGCGAAATAGCGCCCTGATGGCCCGGTTCTAGGCCGGGGCGGTTCCCGCTGGGGAGAGGTCCTTTTTATAGACGCGGAAACGTTTGTAGATCTCGCCCCCCATCCGCTCCATCCCTCCCCGGACACGCAGGTTGGTTTCCATCTCGTGATGCGTGTCGATGACCTGCATGCCGGCGTCCTGTGCAGACATGAACATCTTCATCCCCATGAGCACATCCAGCCCCCGCCCCCGATAGGGCTCCTTGATGGCTCCCAGCAGGAAGTCCAGCTGTTTGGTCTTTTTGGAGGCCCGCAGGATCTTGAAAATCCCGAAAGGAAGCAGCCGGCCCTTGGACCTCTGGATGCCCTCCACCAGGTTGGGCATGCCGATGATGAAGGCGACCACCTCGTCGCCCCTCTTGACGCCCTTGACGAACCGCGGGTCCAGCAGGGGGAGATAGCGCGCAGCCAGCTCATCCATCTCCTTCTCTTCCAGGGGCGTGTAGCCGTAGATACCGCTGTCGGAATAACACTCGTTCATCAGATGCAGGACAGGTTTGATGTATTGTTTGAACTCTCTCTTTTTATTGCATTCAAAGACCTCGAAATCGCCCTTCCTGCAGGCCCTCTCATAGATCTTCGTAAAAAACTCAGGAAACTCCTTGGGTACCTCCAACCGGTACACCACATAATCGATGTCCTTGTCATAGCCGAAGGATTCCATCATTGCCGGCATCCAATCGAAGTTGTAGTAGCAGGTGATGGTGGAGGGACTGTCGAATCCCTCGATCATGAAACCTTCCGGGTCCTGGTCTGAGAACCCATAGGGGCCCACGATCCGCTCCATTCCCTTTTCCCGCGCCCATTCCTCCACCTGCCGCATGAGGGCCCCGATCACCTCGCTGTCCTCCCGGGCCTCGAGATACCCGAACCGCGCCGTCTTTTCCTGGCGAAAGCTGTTGTGCCGGTTGTTGATGATCCCCATGATGCGGCCGACCGCCTTGCCGTCCCGGTAAGCCAGAAGCAGGCGGGTGTCGCAGTAGCTGAACGCCGTGTTCTTCTTGGGATTGAAATAGTTGCGCTCATCCATATAGATGGGAGGCACCCAGGCCGAGTGGCCGGCATGGATCTTAGCCGGGAGATGGATGAATCGCCTGAGGGCTCGGCGCCCCTGAACCTCTTTTATTGTAACAGCCATAGCGTTCTCCCGACCGACTTCGGCTTATTTGATATCCCGTTCCTATATTACAGATTTATAAGTAAAAACACAAAATGTTGTGTGGCCCAGGTATTTCCACTCCCGGCTTCTCACTTCCTCGATCTTTCATCAAAGGGCCCCTCGTGGACCCGCCGGGCAGGCCGCC
>JAUWTO010000086.1 GCA_030614685.1 Candidatus Aminicenantota bacterium | reverse complement strand
TGCCCTTGGTCTCGCTTGAGATCTTCTGCGTGAGATCGAACCCGTGCAGTTTGGGGAGCATGGCCTCCAAGACGATCAGGTCCGGCCGCTCCTGCTTGAAGACCTCGTACGCCTGCAGGCCGTCGGACGCCTTGACCACACTGAGGCCTTTGGTCTTGAACAGCTCCTCAAGGCTTTCCAGGTTCTTCGCGTCATAATCGACGATCAGGATCTTTTTCTTCGACATAGCGGCACCGGGCCCTTCATTGTATGGATTCCTCCCCCACCTGTCAATCACCCCCGCAAGACGATCCAGGGAGTATGGTCATTTGCAGGGGATTGTGATATATTTGCCGGGATGGAAGAGCAAGCCACTCGGGACCTGTCCGTTATCATCCCGGTCTACAACGAAGCTCAGAACCTGGAAGAACTGCATGCTCAGATCGTGGATTCCTGCCGCAGGGTGGGTAACAGCTTCGAGATCATTTTTGTCGACGACGGCAGCCAGGACGACTCCTATGCCGTCCTGAAAAAGCTCCGCGCCGGAGACGGCTCCATCAGGCTTATCCGCCTGCGCAAGAACTTCGGACAGACCGCTGCCCTTTCCGCTGGTTTCGACCACGCCCGGGGAGAGGTCATCATCACCCTGGATGCCGACCAGCAGAACGATCCCAATGACTTCGGCCTGCTCCTGGAAAAGATCGACGAGGGATTCGACCTGGTCAACGGCTGGAGGATCAAGCGCAAGGACAAGTTCCTGACAAAGCGGGTCCCCTCGGCGGTCGCCAACTGGTTGATCTCGCTCATCACTCGTGTCAAGCTCCACGACTACGGCTGCACGCTCAAGGCCCTGCGCAGGGATGTCGCCCAGAACATCAACCTCTATGGGGAGATGCACCGCTTCATCCCGGCCATCGCCAGCCACATGGGCGTCACCATCGCGGAGGTCAAGGTCAACCATCGGCCCCGGCGTCACGGCAAGTCCAACTACACCATATCCCGGACCATCCGCGTGGTCTTCGATCTCCTGACCGTTAAGTTCCTGCTCAGCTATTCCACCCGGCCGCTGCAGATCTTCGGCCTTTTCGGGCTGGTGAGCGGGCTCATCGGAGGCGCGCTGGGGCTCTGGATGTCCTACCAGCGGCTGTTCCAGAACAAAGGCCTTTCCGACCGGCCGCTGCTGCTGCTGGCCATCCTGCTGCTGGTGACCGGGTTCCAATTCATCACGCTGGGGCTGCTGGCCGAGATCATGGTCCGTGCCTACCATGAATCGCTGGGAAAGCGCATCTACTATATCAGGGAGGTCATCGATCCCGGCGACGACCCGGCCTCCTAGTGACCCGCCCATGAACATCCTCATGCTGGCCCCGGAGCCCTATTTCCAGCCCCGGGGAACTCCCATCAGCGTCTTTTTTCGCCTCAAGGCCCTCTCCGCCATGGGGCATCACGTCGACCTCATCACCTACCACCTGGGGGAAGACAAGGGCTTCCCCAATGTCCGCATCCTGAGGATCCCCGACCTCTTTCGCATCCGAGGGATCAGGATCGGCCCCTCCTGGGCCAAGATCCCACTGGATTCTCTGATGTTGGTGAAGACCGTGGGTCGGCTGCTGCGGAAACGCTACGACCTGATCTTCTCCCACGAGGAAGCGGCCTTCTTCGGCACGGCCCTGGGCCGGCTCTGGCGCGTCCCGCACATCTATGACATGCACTCCAGCCTCCCACAGCAGCTGGAAAACTTCGAATTTACGCGCTCCCGGTTCTGGATCCGGGTGTTCCACGGGATCGAGAATTTCATCCTCAAACATTCCGGGAGTGTCATCGTGATCTGCCCGGACCTCCTCCGCCAGGTCGAGGAAGCCGGCCGAGGTGAAAAAGCGGTCCTGCTGGAGAACTTCCTGGAATTCGATTATCCCGGGACATCCCCGGATGACCTCCAGAAAAAACGGGGCGAGTACGCCTCCCCGACCGAGAAGATCATCCTGTATGCAGGCAACTTCCAGTCCTACCAGGGGATCCCGCTGCTGCTGGAGGCTGCGGCCCGCATGAAGGATGAACCGGTGAGGTTCCTGCTGGTGGGCGACACACCGGAGGCGGTGGCAAGCATGCAGGAAAAAGCCCAGGAACTGGGGATCGCCGACCGGGTCTGCTTCACCGGGCAGGTGCCTCCCGAGAGGGTACCCGAGTTCGTTGCTATGGCTGACGCGCTGGTCTCCCCCCGGCTGTCCGGCACCAACACACCCCTGAAGATCTACTCCTTCCTCAAGTCGGGGAAGCCGCTGGTGGCCACGGACCTCTGGACCCACTCCCAGGTCCTGGACCAGGGGATGGCTTTCCTGGTGCCCCCCGATGCCGAAAGCCTGGCCGGCGGCCTCAGGCAGGCCCTGTTCACGCCGGAAGGTGGGGCGCGCGCACAGAGAGCCGCCGAGATGGCGGCCCGGGAGTACACCTTCTCCCGGTATCAGGAGAAACTGGGGCTCGCCCTGCAGAAGGCCGGCCTGGAGGGGAAGGCGGGGGTGCGGGAGTGACGCGAAGGGCGCTGGTCACCGGAGCCTCGGGTTTCATCGGGCGACATCTCGTGCGCGAACTGGTGCGGCGGCGATGGGATGTCCGTATCCTGGTACACGAGCGGACACTGGATTGGCCGCCGGAGTGCGAGGCTTTCCAGGGCGACATCACGGATCCCCCCAGCCTCGAGAAACCCCTGCAGCACGTGGACACGGTTTTCCATCTGGCAGCCGCACTGGGGGCCTCCCAGCTCGACAGAAAGGGATTCGCCCGCGTCAACGTTCAGGGCACGGCCAATCTGCTCTCAGCCGCCCGGGACCAGGGAAGCGCCCGCTTCATCCACTTCAGCTCCGCCGGAGTCTTGGGCCGTGTGCAAGCCGGGACGACGGCGGACGAAGGGACCCCCTGCCGGCCTCAAGACGTCTATGATCAGACCAAGCTGGAAGGAGAGCAGCTCGCCCTGAATGATGCCGCAGGCGGCCCGGGGATCGTTGTGGTGCGTCCTGGGTGGGTATACGGGCCGGAGGACCGCCGGACCTTCAAGCTCATACGGGCCATCGCCCGCAAAAGGTTCCTGCTGGTGACCAAAGGGAAGGCCTGGCAGACTCCGGTCTACATAGATGACCTCATTCAAGGCGTCCTCTTATGCGCAGAAAAGGGCGGCTCCGGATCCACCTACCACCTGTCCGGACCCGAGACCCTGACCGTCCGTGAGATCGTGGATTCCATCGCGGAGGCGGCCGGAACTCGGATTCCCCGGTTTACCCTGCCCTTATTCCCCGTCAAGGTGGCCGCCTGGAAGCTGGACAAAACCTTCCGGCTGTTCCATCGGGAGGCGCCTCTCACCATGGGGAAGCTGGCCTTCTTCATCCACCCCAAGCCCCTCTCCAGCCGCAAGGCCCGACAGGAACTGGGCTATGCCCCCCTCACCGACTTCCGCACGGGTATGACCCGGACCATCTCCTGGTACCGTGAGAACGGCTGGCTCTAAAAGGAATCCCACGCCTCATTTAATAAGATCCCGTCTGGGCGGGTTGGTGGGGGTGGTCGGACGGTTTGACTTGTGAGGAGGGGGTCGCTAAGATAGGCGGGACAAAAAAGAGGACAGGCTCGAAGGCGCATGGACAAAGAGAAGGTCGGCCGATTCTACGACGTGGTCTGGACGGAATACCTCCCGGAATACGAAGAGACGGAGAAGCACTGGAAGATCTTCTTCACCTCCGAGGAAGTCGCGGGGCGCTCGGTGCTCGACGCCGGCTGCGGCACGGGCATCTTCAGCATCATATTCGCCAACCAGGGGGCCGGCAGGGTCACGGGTATCGATATAAGCGAGGGCAGCCTGGGCACGGCGCGCGGCCTCAAAGAGAAATTCGGGCTGGACTCGGCCGAATTCATGAAGCAGGACATGCTCGACCTGCCGTTCGCGGACGCGAGCTTCGACATCGTCTGGGCCTGGGGTACGGTCCACCACACCACGGATCCTTTCCAAGCGATCGACCAGCTCATCCGTGTCCTCAAACCGGACGGGGCGCTGCTGCTGGCCGTCTACACCCGGACCCGCCTGACCTTTATCCACGAGATCATCCGCAAATCCCTGGTCCGCACGCCGAGGCGCTCCTGGACCTGCCTGTCCAAGGTGATGGCGCTGTTTCTGGCTCCGGTGGTGTTTGTCTTCAAGAAACGGGAGAAATCCCGTAAGGGAGAAAAGCTGGAGGAGCTCATCCTGGACTGGTACTTCGTGCCCATCCGGCACTACTACCGGCCGGAGGAGATCCGGAAATTCCTGGAAGACAAGGGACTCGCCATCGAAAAATTCCTTCCGGCCTCCGGGCGTTTCAACAGCACCTCCAATTTCATCTTCAAGGCCCGCAAACAGGGCTGAGGCAGCCGGATCCGTCTACGCGTCCGGACCATCCCATTCAACCTCAATCTTTTCCCAGAGGGCCGCAATTCTCCAAGCCAAGAAAAAATCACAGCGGTAATGATATTTGAATTCCAGTTTGATTCTGGTGTCGTTCCTGTTGATATCGGATTCATGCAGCTCGAACTCGACGATATTCTCACCATCCTCCAGCATTACTTCTTTTATGGGCCTCTGATCTGCATGGATCGTGAGGGATTGAAAATAATTGCCATACCAGTAGGGATGCGAGAACTCAAAGGGAGAATAGAGATACAGCCTCACCTTGAGGGGAAATCTCCGGATCCGGTTCAGCTCGAAACTGAGCTCTCTGCTGCAGACCCTATGCGGCTTGCCGAATGTTCTTATGGTGGGCCCCAATCCCGACAAGATCAAAACCCCTTTCCTGCGCTCGGCGCCTACGGGAGAATAAGAAAATTCCCGGGACGTGGAGGGAATCTTGCTGCCCTTGTATTCCAGGTGATACCGGATCGTGAAGGACTCATGCTGGGGGTAGGGAAGCTTGATCTCGACTTGGGCTTTTTCGCGCGATAGGTTGCGGCGGTAAGAGCTGTATCCGGGTATCTCCGCATGGACCCAATACCCATGGGCATCCGGCCCGGACAGCCCCTTGAATCCCAACAGGAGATTTCCCTGCGAGCTGCTCACGTCCGTCAACTCAAGTTCAGGGATAGGGGAAGGTACATATCCCATAAATTTATCCGGAGAAGCATTCTCCTCCACATCATAGACGAGCAGCCAATCCTTGATCTGCTCCTGCTTGAAATCAAGCTGAAGCGTCGCCAGGCTGTCGACAAATTTCCGACCCCTTGCTTCCTGGTTGGCCGTGGAGAGCCGGAAGACAAAATTTCCCGTGTCGTTGTCATTGTAGTACTTGAGACGGTAAGGATAATACCGGGTGATGGTGGAGGAGTCGACCAAGAGGCTCTCCCCCGACAGGGCGGTGATCAGATATGCCGCCCAATACTCCCCCCGCCAGTGCCGCTTGCCTGTCTGCTCCATGATCGTGATCACACGTTTCATGTTATGGTGGACCGTCTTCACACTCAGATAGGCGGCCGTATATCCCTTCCAATTGAAGGGGAAAAATAGCAGGAGAAGGATCCCCAAAATAAAGGCGTATTTGATCTTCGTCCGGATCAGTAAAAATCCCGAAAGCAGTAGGACGGGAAGGCAGGCAAAAAGTGGATACAGATACCGGATGGCATCCCGAGTGCTGAAACCGGAAAAAAGATACATGAAACAGAATACCAGAAAAAACAGGCAAAAAACGCCTTCCGGCGTGATATGCTTCCCGCGAAAAGAGAGATAACATAACGAAACACATCCGACGAGCACCAAGCCAAGAAAGACATAGCTGGCGGGATGGGGATCGAGAGAGATCAGGGCACGGATCAGATGCACCAGCCTTCCGGCCTTACCTGCCAATAAAAACTCCTCGCCCCCTGGGAGCAGGAACCTGAACAGGCGGAAGCCGTAGTAGGCCTCCAGCATGAGGACTGGCAGGCAACCGATGCCGGCGAACATCATCAGGGTGAGATATTTCTTGACCTGCCACCTGACCTTCCATACGACGAGCAGGAGAGCCGTCAGGATGTAGCACACGGAGATCTGATGGGCCCAGAAAGCGAGACCCATGAGAAAGCCGAGGGCCGGAATCAGATCCTGCCTTTGCCGCCAGCAGATCAAGTATGAGAAGTATAGCTGAGAAGTTCCCAATAAGAGGACCAATGAGTAAACTCCGGTATCATCGAAGCTCACATTGAGCATGTAACCCCAAGGCAGACAGGATAAAAGCGAGACCAAGAAAGCAAACGGGAAGGAGAATATCCTCTTTAAGAACACAAATTGCAGCAGAACGAATCCCAGGAAGAACAGAAGGGTGGCGAACTTATACAAATACACCGAGTACCCGAAGAGGAGAAACAGGCAGGCAAAGAAGTGCTCGGCAACGCTTCCCATATACAACTGGCCATAATAGTAGACCGGCGGGACCCCGCCTTCGGCGATGTGTTTTCCCATCAAGGCAGGGACGGCCTCATCGCTGTTGAGCAAACCGAAACTGTTGAGCAGGAAGGGAATGCGAAATCCCAGGGCGATGACAAGAAGCACAAAAACCGCCACCCCCACCTTGTTGACCGGAAACCGGATTTTTATTCTCTTAGCCCTGAACCCAAGATACAGCCTGAGGAGGGTCAGAAACAGAAGCCCGAGAAGAGGCAGACTCGGGCCGAGCTTGATACTTTTCAGGGGATGGATGTTGTCCTTAAACCAGAGAAAAATAAAAACAACATAGAGCAGCCAGAAAACTGCCCGCACGGCTTTGGCATATTTCAGATCCAAACCAGGTTTCATTCCACTCACGGCCCAAAATGCCCACCCCTCCGGGCGAAACAGCACATCCTAGCGATCAAGGATATTGTACTTGACAATGCACCAGAGGGCACGCATCCCATCCTTCCAGCCGATCTTTTTGCCCTCCTGATATGTCCTTCCGTAATAGGAGATGCCCACCTCATAGATCCGGGCATCGGTCTTGGCTAATCTAGCTGTGATCTCAGGCTCGATCCCGAATCTGTTTTCTCTGATCTCGATGTCCTTTAGAAGGTCGGCCTTGATCATCTTGTAACAGGTTTCCATGTCCGTGAGGTTCAGGTTGGTCAGCAGGTTGGAAAAAAAGGTCAGGAATTTATTCCCGATCGAATGCCAGAAGAAAAGAATGCGATGAGGGGCGCCTCCTATGAACCTCGAGCCGTACACAACATCTGCAAACCCATCTTCAATGGGTCTTATCATTTTTAAATACTCGCGTGGATCATACTCAAGATCCGCGTCCTGGATGATGACAACTTCGCCTGTGACATTCTTAAGACCCAGATTGATGGCGGCCCCTTTGCCTCTATTTTGAGGCTGAAACAACACCTGAATGTTGTCCGATCTCAGAAACTTTTCGGTGTCAGCGAGCTGCATGCCACCATTTTGAGCCTGAAGGCTCAAGAGAAATTCCTGAGTGCCGTCTGTGGATCCGTCATCCACGATGATGATTTCTTTTTCCAGACCTACACTCTGAACCCGTTGGAGGATATCCGCGATGGTGTCTATTTCATTGTAAACCGGCATGATGACAGACAATTTCATGTCATTCTTCCCCAAAACAGTGCTTCGGCATGGCTGAAACCCGAGAAAACATCTCAGCCGCGGCATCCGCTATCATAACAACTTCCCTGGGTGGATTCCAGGATTTATTATCACACTGAAGGCGGCTGTTGCATAAACCGGAAAAGAAATGTCAAAATAGAGCAACAGATCCATGGTTCAAATGAAAACCGGAGTGATGCAAAAAAGAGTTGTTGCCGAGGTCGCCTTCATCCTTTCGCCCGCCATAATACCGCTTTTCTTGGTTTCAGCCCTAAATAACCTACCGACCCCTCGGTATGCAGCCGTGATCGGCAGCCTGACGAGTCTGCTGCTGATATTCGCCGTCCTCCTGAAGGTGGATGATAAGACCCTGCTGGTGCTGCGCGGGGTCCTGATCGGGCTGCTTTATCTCTTCTGGCTCAAAGGCTCGCTGTTCAGCTTCGAGGGGTTTTTCTGGGACAGCCGCTATCTCGCCCTGGCCGTGGAGAGATTCTATCATGCCTTTCTCCCCCATTCGCATGAGTACAGGAACATACATTTTTCCATGCCGCCCCTCTATTTCTTTTTGATCGGAAAGGCGGGAGCCATGCTCAAGGCCAGTCTCCCGGCCGTGTTGAAATACAGCGGGTTTCTGTTCGTGGTCTATCTTCCCGATCTCTGGGGCTATGGATTGAAGGGGATGCTCAAGCAGGATCGCTGGTACGGTGCCTTTGTGCTCTCGCTGCTGATCCCTTTCAAGACCTATGAATCATGGTACGGGGCCCTGGGAACCATCGCGCAAAAAGGCTGGCATTTCATCGGGATATTCTTGATCATCATCTGGTATCTCTGGGTAAGGCGAAAGAGCCCCCATTTTCTCCTAGCCGGCCTGCTGGCAGGCTTGGTATTCGCCTTCGACTACTATGCCTTCCTCCCCCTCTTCCTGGCGATCCTCCTTGAGATCGGAACCGAAGTCTGGCCGAACTCAAACGGCAAGGCGGCCTTCCGGCGCTTCCTGTATTACGCAAAAACTGGTGTGGTGGTCATCGGAGTCAACCTGATCTGGATCCTCCCGGTTATTCTCGACCTTTTCCGCCACCCTCTGGGCACGTCCTACAATGATTGGTTTCACATCTCGGGCGCCGATATCTTGAACGTGTTCGGGTTTTTCAAACCGTTCGATATCTTTTCCCTGGTGTTCATCGCAGGATTCCTGAATCTGTTCGTCAATTGGTCAAAATCCCGCGAAATACCCCATTTGAGGACCTGGCTGTTCTCCCTCCTGGTGTTCGGCCTGATAATCTACTTCCTGAGTTTTATACCCTTCACATTTCTATTCGCCAATTATTCCTTGCTGCTGATCCATATCCTCTCCCTGTCGTGTGTCTTCCTGCTCCTGCATCTCGGCCGGGGGAAAAGCCTGCCCATCGTTCTGCTGCTCATCATCAGCAGTATCTCGGCCCTGAACCAGACCGAAGAGAATACCAACCTCTGGAATTCCTCTAGAATTAGCTCCCATAGATACAGGGTCAGTACCCTTCTGCGGGAGCAGTCTGATTTCAATGAGGCGATCATCTTCCCCTACACCAACGAACTGTTCTACGGCGAAAACACCTTTTCTTTCATCAGCCCCACCATCACCTATTCAGACCCGGCCGGCTCTTTTGAAAAGCGGCTGGAGTATGTAAGGGAACTCGCAGCCCTGGCCAAGAAAAACGAGAGCCGCGAATTCCACGCCCGAATCAAACACACACCATTTGGAGATATCGAGCACGTGATGCTGAAAAAAGCCGATCAGCCCGGCAGGTTATATTTTGACCTGAAGATCTACATGAACGACCTAAAATATCCGGATAAACAAGGAAGCAAGCGGGATGTGTTTTTTTACTTTGAAACGGAGGACTTCCCGGTGGAATACTTCACCCGGATCTATACGGATGATGAATTTGTCGTATTTCGCCTAAAATAGCTTCTCATTTCCGCTTATTTTTTTTGAGTTCCAGGAAGGTGAGGTATCCCTCCTCATCATTGGCGCGGTCTTCCAGCCAGAAATCAGACAGAATATAATTCTCCCGGATCAAGGCATTGGCTTCCGCGCCATAGCTGGGGG
>JAUWTO010000004.1 GCA_030614685.1 Candidatus Aminicenantota bacterium | reverse complement strand
AGGACTTCGCTCCGGGACCTGTATGCAGTGGGCGAGACGGCCTGCACCGGAGTGCATGGGGCAAACCGCCTAGCCTCCACATCTCTCCTGGAAGCCCTGGTGTGGGGCACCCGGGCGGCTCAAAAGATCATCCAGGAGTTAGATGACCAGCGGGTCTACGCAGGTGACGAGATCCACGAGTGGTACTATCCCGGTGATGAAGAGGAAAGCGACCCGGCTCTGATCAATCAAGACTGGTCGGCCATCCGCAATACCATGTGGAACTATGCGGGAATCATCCGAACACCCAAACGCCTGGAACGGGCGCGCGCGGACTTGAATTATCTGCGGCACCGCATTGAGAGGTTCTACCGGTCGGCCCGAATGGACCCCGAGGTGGTGGAGCTCAAACACGGGATCCAGGTGGCTATGCTGATCACACAGGCCGCGCTCGGAAATCCGGTCAGCCGCGGGGCCCATTTTATAAAAAACACATGAAAACAGGAATGCCATGAAAGAACGAGAGCGACAACGGCTGCTTCGAATACTGGGGATCCATCCCCCGCTTAAAAAGATCATCCTCTCCCGGGACTCGGTGGAGGAGAAGCGGAAACAGCTCCGGGCGATGCTGAGTGAGCTGCTGGTCAAGGCCTTCAACGAAGACCCGTCGCTCCCCCCGCTGGAGTGGGTTCTGGTGCGGGATGCGATTCGGGTTTTCACGAAGCTCAGCTCCCGACGGAGCGAAAAGACTTCGGGCTTCAGCTTTTTAAAGTACATCAACCAGTTGGCCAATGAACCGCAGAACGCGAAGCTGATCCCGCCTTCCCCGGGTTTTTTCGCTGAGCTGGAACACCTCATATGGGGGATGGTGGGCAAGGCAGGGATCTACCCCAAGGTGGCCCCGGCCTTCGCTAAATACGAGGGCCGCCGGGCCTCCCAGCTCCGGTCTGCGGACCTCTCCCGCATGGCCGGGGACGCGCTGCAGTATCAGGACCGGTATCTCAGCGGCCTGGAGGATGATGTCAAGCGAAGGCGCTACAAGAACAGGCACCGTATCCTCAAGTATTTTGACGCCACAGACCTGGAGTGGGCCAAGTGGAAGTGGCAGGTCCGCCACATCATCCGGGATGCTGATACATTGCGCGCCTTGGTCAAGATCACGGATGAAGAGTACGAGGCCGTCAGGCTGGCGCGGGAGTACAGGGTCCCCTTCGGGATCACGCCCTACTACCTCTCGCTCATGGATAACGATACGAGCCACGCGCATGACGCTGCCATCCGTGCACAGGTGATCCCCCCTCTCAATTACATCCGAAAGCTCAAGGAGTCCAAGGAATGCGAGGAAAAATCCATGGACTTCATGCTGGAGAGCGAAACATCCCCCATCGAAGGGATCACCCGACGCTATCCCATGATCGTCATCCTCAAGCCCATCACCACGTGTCCCCAGATCTGCGTGTACTGCCAGCGCAACTGGGAGATCGAGGACGTGTACTCGCCGGGGGCTGTTCTGGCCAAGAGCAAGCTGGATAAGGCTATCCAGTGGATCGCCGACCATCCGGAGATCAAAGAGGTCCTGATAACCGGAGGCGATCCCTTCCTGCTCTCCAACGACAAGCTCGAGAGTATGCTGTTCAAGCTGTCGCGCAACAAGAATATCCAGCGGATCCGCATCGGCACCCGCACGCCCGTGACCCTCCCGCAGCGAATCACCGACAGCCTGGTCAAGGACATCAACCACTTCCACAGCCCCGGCAAGCGGGAGATCGTGATCGTCACACATTTCGAGCATCCCTATGAGATTACGCACCAGGCCATGCGAGCGGTTCAGAAGTTCCGGCGCTCCGGGATCGATGTGTATAACCAGCTGGTCTACACCGTCTACAACTCCCGGAGGTTCGAGGCGACGGCCCTGCGCAATAAACTCCGGCTGATCGGCGTAACCCCATACTACACCTTCAACACCAAGGGCAAGGAAGAGACCGATGACTACCGCGTGCCCTTCCCCCGGCTTCTCCAAGAACAGAAAGAGGAAGCGAGGCTTTTTCCCGGGACCGTCCGCACCGATGAATGCGTGTTCAATGTCCCCGGGCTGGGCAAGAATTACCTGCGGGCCGTACAGGACCATGACCTGATCGGGCTCCTGCCCGACGGCCGAAGAATCTACGAGTTTCACCCCTGGGAAAAGAAACTCAGCCTGGTAAACACGTATGTGTACACCGATGTCTCGATCCACCGCTATCTGCAAAAGTTGAAGGCGATGGGGGAAAACATCTCTGAGTACAAATCCATCTATTATTACTACTAGGATGCCCGTCCTCCAAGCGAATTGACGCCCTCCAAGCCGATGGGAGAGTGAGAGGAGGGGAGGAGTGGTCGGACGGCTTGACTTTTATGGGGGGAGGGATACAATACGCGGATGCGTATTTTACTCTGGAGTGAGTGAAGATGGACGGCGATACGATCAAAAAAACCCTGAACCTTCCCAAGACCTCCTTTTCCATGAAAGCGAAGTTGGCGCAGAAGGAGCCCGAGATCATCCGGGAATGGGAAGAATCCGGCCTGTACCGGAAGATCCAGGCTCAGGGTAGCGGGCGCCCCACATTCGTGCTGCACGACGGGCCTCCCTACGCCAACGGCAACATTCACTTGGGGACCGCTCTGAACAAGGTCCTCAAGGATTTCATCGTCAGGTCCAAGACCATGGAAGGGTATCGGGCTCCCTATCGGCCCGGCTGGGACTGCCACGGGCTGCCCATCGAGATCAAGGTTGACAAGAACCTGGGGGAAAAGAAGAAGAATATGCCCATCATCGCCATCCGGGAGGAGTGCAAGAAGTACGCGCTTCACTATGTGGGGATCCAGCGGGACCAGTTCCGCCGCCTGGGCGTCTCCGGCGAATGGGAGGCACCGTACCTCACCATTGATCCGGAGTATGAAGGGGACATCCTCCGTTTTCTGGCCTCCTTTTTTGCGCGCGGCAACGTCTACAAAGGGAAGAAGCCCGTGCTCTGGTGTGCCTCCTGCCGTACAGCCCTGGCCGAGGCAGAGATCGAGTACCAGGACCGCAGGTCCCCCTCGATCTACGTCAAGTTCCCCATGATCTCGGATCTGAGCGAGAGGTATCCCGAGCTCAAGGGGAAGCCTGTCTCCGTCCTCATCTGGACCACCACGCCCTGGACGCTGCCTGCCAACCTGGCCATCGCCTTCCACCCGGACTTCGAATATGCCGCCTTCGAGGTTGGAGAGGAGGTCTTGGTAGCGGCGAAGCGCCTGATTCCGGTGCTGGCGGATACCCTGGGAGTTGCGGACCCCAAGATCCTGGTGACATTTTCAGGAAAGGACATGGAGGGACTCAAGGCCCGGCATCCATTCATCGAACGTGAGTCGGTGTTCGTCCTGGCTGATTATGTCACCCTTGATCAGGGGACCGGAGCCGTACACACCGCACCAGGACACGGCCAGGAAGACTACCTGACAGGCCTGGCCTACGACCTGGATATCTACACACCGGTCGACAACGACGGCAGCTTCACTTCCGAGGTCGACACCTACGGCGGCCTTAACGTATTCGATGCCAATCCGATCATCCTTGCGGACATGCAGAAAAGCGGTTCCCTTCTGAAGTCCGAAGAGATCGATCATTCTTATCCGCACTGCTGGCGCTGCAAGCAGCCCGTGATATTTCGGGCCACGGCGCAGTGGTTCATCGCCATGGATAAAAACGGCTTTCGAGAACAGGCCCTGGAGGCCATCAAGCAGGTCCGCTGGATCCCGCACTGGGGTGAGGAGCGCATCGCCGGCATGGTCAGTACGCGGCCGGATTGGTGCATCTCGAGGCAGCGGTCCTGGGGTGTCCCGATCCCTGCGTTCACCTGCCTCGATTGCGGTGAGGCTGTGGCGGATGAAAAGATCGCTCTCTGGGTGGCCGACATTTTCACACGCGAAGGTTCGAACGCCTGGTTCAATAGATCCTCAGAGGAGCTGATCCCTCCTGATACGCAGTGCCCAAAATGCGGATCCGGCCGCCTGGACAAGGAGAACAACATCCTGGATGTGTGGTTCGAATCCGGTTCAAGCCACGGTATCCTGGGGAGAAGGGACGACATGCCCTGGCCAGCCGATGTGTACATCGAGGGACACGACCAGTACCGAGGATGGTTCAACAGTTCCCTGCTGGTCGGGGTAGCGGCCAGGGAGGCCGCCCCTTATAAAAACTGTATCATCCATGGTTTCGTGCTGGATGAGCACGGACGCGCCATGGCCAAATCGCTGGGCAATGTCATCGAACCGGGTGAGGTCATCCAGAAGAACGGAGCCGAGATCCTCCGCCTCTGGGTGGCCATGCTCAACTACAAAGAAGACGCGCGCTATGGTGACGAGATCCTGCAGAGGCTGGTGGAAGCCTACCGCAAGCTGCGCAACACCTGGCGTTTCCTGCTGGGCAATGTTCATGAGTTCGCACCGGACAGCGACAGTCTACCGGCGGCAGAGATGCATCTTTTTGACCGCTGGGCCCTGGAAAAGTGTGCGCGGCTGGGACGCAAAGTGAGGAAGGCCTACCAAGAATTCGAATATCACGTGGTGATTCACGCCATCTACAACCTTTTTTCGGTCGAGCTGAGCTCCTATTACCTGGATGTTTTGAAGGACCGTCTCTACTGCTCGGGAAGCAAGTCCGATCTGAGGAGGTCTGCTCAGACGGCACTCTTCCACATCCTCAGGGACACGCTCTCTCTGATGGCGCCCATCCTTCCCTTCACCACCGAAGAGGCATGGAAAGCCATGCCGGCCTATGACGGCAAATCTGAGTCTGTGCACTTGGAGTTGTTCTCTGATTTCTCGGAAGTGTGGCTGGAGGAGGCGACATATCAGGAATGGGAATCGCTGGGCGGGATCAGGGAAGCGGTTCTCAAGAAATTGGAAAAGGCCCGGGAGGAAAAACTGATCGGAAACTCCCTGGAAGCCGCGATCACGATCCAGGCCCCGGATGCGGAACGGGAGCTGTTGGAAAAATACCGGTCCGAGCTCCCAGTACTTTTCATCGTGTCGGCGGTGGAGCTGGGAGAGGCCGGAGGAGAGGAGATCGAGGTTGGCGTGGATAAAGTCTCCTGGAAAAAATGCCAGCGCTGCTGGAACTATTCCGACTACGTGGGGACCAGCGATGCCCATCCCGGCTTCTGCCGCCGCTGTGAAGACGTGGTAAATGACATGGCCCTATGAAAAAGACACTCCCGTATCTCGCCCTGATCGCCGTCATCGTGCTCCTGGATCAGATAACCAAGATGATGATCCTCAAGAGCATCCCCCGAGGGACCAGCAGGGCCGTGATCCCGGGATTCTTCAACCTGAGCCATGTTCAGAACCGGGGAGCGATTTTCGGATTCTTCTCCAATGGCAGTAGCCCTGTGATTCATGTGGTGCTGACCCTGGCCTCCCTTATCGCCCTGGGGCTGGTGATGTTCTATTTCTTCAAGGTGCCGGCCAAGGACCGGCTGCTGAAGTTCACCCTCGCTCTCATTCTGGGAGGGGCGCTCGGCAACCAGGTCGACCGTGTGATGCGAGGCTTTGTTGTGGATTTTCTGGAGGTCTATGTGAAGTCTTTTCACTGGCCCTCGTTCAATGTTGCGGATTCCTGTATCACCATCGGCGCTATTTTGCTGGTGTACATCTTTTTCTTCAGGAAAGGTGAAAAATGTTCCCTGTGCTTCTAAGGCTCGGCCCGGTCACCCTCCACACGTATGGATTCATGATGGCGGTGGGGGTTGCCTGCGGCCTCTGGTTCCTGTACGTCCAAGGAAAAAAACACGGACTCGAAGCGGGCCGGTTGGTGGACATGGCCTTCTACACCATCCTGATCTCACTGCTCGGGGCCAAGCTCGTGCTGCTCGTCGGGGATTTTTCACGGTATGTGCGCAGTCCCGGGGAACTGCTGTCATTGGCCCGTTCCGGTGGTGTGTTTCAGGGAGGGCTGGCGGCAGGCATCGTGTTCGCGCTGTGGTACATGTACCGGCACAAGATGCCGACCTGGAGGACCGCCGACCTGATCGTCCCGGCTCTGGCGTTGGGGCATGGATTCGGGCGCCTGGGGTGTTTCAGCGCCGGCTGCTGTTACGGGCGTGCCTGTGAGACGGCCCTGGGCGTAACATTCCACAATGAGACGGCACACAGCCTGACAGGGCTTCCGTTGAGTTCGGCTCTACACCCGGTCCAACTGTATGAGGCGCTGCTCAACTTTCTGAATTTCGGGATCCTTTTCTACCTCCTCCGCAGAAAGAAATTCGATGGTCAGGTCTTTGCTTTCTACATCATCAACTATTCCCTGATCCGCTACTTTACGGAATTCTACCGAGGGGACCACGATCCCGACCGTCTGTATCTCATCCACTCCGCCTCGCCGTACCTCAGCATTTCCTACCCGCAGCTCTTCTGTATCATCGGCCTCGTGGTGGGGGTGATGATGTTTTTTATCCTTAAGAAAAGAAAAAGTGCCTGACTTCGTTTTCCTGGTGACCGAAAATAAGGGTGCCGAACAGAGGATCGATGCCTTCCTGGCCGCACACCTGAACGATGTGAGCCGGGCCCGCGTGCAGCGCCTGATCATTCGGGGACAGGTGCATGTGAACGGCGACGTCGTCAAGGCCAGCCGCAGGCTGATTGAAGGGGAGAGGGTGACGATTCGCCTGGAGTTGGAAACGGAGGAAAAGCCCTGCCCCGAAGACATCCCACTTAAGATCCTCCACGAGGACCGGTTTATCATCGTCGTGGACAAGCCGTCCGGGCTGGTGGTCCATCCCGGTGCCGGGCGGAATACGCAGACGCTTGTCAATGGTCTGCTCTTCCGGTTCCCGGATCTTGCCGCCCTGGAGCCGCAGGAGCGGCCGGGCATTGTCCACCGTCTTGACAAGGAAACGTCGGGCGTCATGGTGGTGGCACGTTCGCCCCAGGCATTGAGCGGCCTTCGGGAACAGTTCAAAGAAAGGGAAGTCGACAAACGTTATATGGCGCTGGCCTGGGCGCCGATCCGCCATACCGAAGGCCGGCTCACCTGGCCGATCGGGCGCCATGCGCGTCACCGGGAACGCATCTCGATCAAGACCAAAAAGCCCCGGGAAGCCGAGACGCTTTACCGGCTGTTGCGGGCCTATGAAGAGTTTTCCTATCTCGAGATCAATCCCCTGACGGGGAGGACGCACCAGATCCGAGTGCACATGGCGGCCGCAGGGCACCCCCTGGTAGGAGACAGGCTATACGGCCGGCGCGGCGGAAAAGGACCGAGCCCGCGCCTATTCCTGCATGCCGGGAGCCTCGGATTCCGCCACCCCGGTACCGGAGAAAATGTGAAGTTCACGTCACCCCTGCCGCCGGACCTCCAGGAAGTGCTCGACCGCCTTTGAATCCAATATTTCCCAAAGTTCTTGAGATGGGAGTGTCGGATGGTGTATTATATCCGGTACATTTTTATTTTTTGACCATCCGACTGGAGGCTTCACGATGAAAGATTTTAACGCTGAAAAAATCAGGAATATCGCCGTGGTAGGCCACGGGTCCTGCGGCAAGACCACGCTGGCCGCCGCTTTCCTGTTCGATACCGGAGCGACCACACGGCTCACCCAAGTGGATAAGGGGAACACGGTCACGGATTATGATCCGGACGAGATCGAACGTCAGATCTCGATAAATTCATCCCTCTGCCATCTGGAGTGGAACGGGCACAAGATCAACCTGATCGACTGTCCCGGCTACACCAACTTCCTCTGGGACACACGCGCCAGCCTGAGGGCCGTGGATGCGGGCGTCCTGGTGGTGAGTGCGGCGGGCGGAGTGGAGGTCGGCACTGAAAAGGTCTGGGATATGATGGCTGAAATGGGGCAGCCCGGGATCTTCGTGGTCAACAAGCTGGACCGGGAAAACGCCAGCTTCGAAGGCACTGTTCAGTCCATCCACGAGTTTTTTGGCCGTCAGGCGATCCCTGTTCAGATGCCCATCGGCAAGGAGGCGGGATTTATCGGAGTGGTGGACCTGATCAAGCAGAAGGCGTTTGTTTTCGAGAAAAATGAGAGCGGAAAAATCACGGAGACGGACATTCCGGATGACCTGAAGGATGCTTCCCAGAAAAAGATCGAAGAGCTCACCGAGATGGTGGCCGAGAACGACGAAGCCCTCATGGAAAAATATTTCGAGAACGGTGAGCTGACCCCGGAGGAGCTGATCCCCGGATTCAAGAAGAGCGTGCTGGAACGCCAGATCTTCCCGATATTCTGTGCCTCGGGCGGCGCCAACATCGGCGCGCAGCCCATCCTCGATGGCATCGTGAACTTCCTCCCGGATCCCGTGCAGAAAGGCGAGATCACACACGAGGGCGGGACCGTGAAGCTGGGCCTGGATCAGCCTTTCTCTGCCCTGGTCTTCAAGACCATTTCGGATCCCTACACCGGCCGCATCTCTATCATGCGGGTGTTCTCAGGGAGGGTCAATCCCGATGGCTCCGTGGAAAACAGCTCTAAGCAGAGTATGGAAAAACTGGGCGGGTTGTTCTTCATGCAGGGGAAAGAGCAGATCCCCGCCGGCCAGGCCAAGGCCGGAGACCTGGTGGCCACCGCCAAGCTCAAGGCTACAGGAACTGGCGACACCCTGTGCGACAAGGGAGCCGACGTCGAGTTCCCCGCCTTCAAATTTGCGGAGCCCTCCATCTCTTTTGCCATTGAACCCCAGACCCGGGGAGACGAGGACCGCATTTCTCAGGCGATTCACCGCATCATGGAGGAGGATCCCACGGCCCGGATCACACGGGACCCGGAGACCTCGGAGCTCATCATCTCGGGAAACGGGCAGCTCCACGTCGAGATCATCACCAAACGCCTCCAAAAGCGGTTCAACGTCAATGTGGACCTGAAGCCGCCCAAGATCTCCTACAAGGAGACCATCAAGGGGCGTTCCGATGTACAGGGCAAATACAAAAAACAGACAGGCGGACGCGGCCAGTACGGAGACGTCCGGATCAAGTTCGACCCCCTGCCAAGGGGTGAGGACTTCATCTTCGAGAATTCGGTGTTCGGCGGGGCCATACCCAGAAACTACATCCCTTCCGTGGAAAAGGGCATCCAGGAGGTACGCAAGAAGGGCGTCCTGGCTGGATATCCCACCATAGACTTCAAGGCCAACCTTTACGACGGGACCTATCATGACGTCGACTCTTCGGACATCGCCTTCAAGGTAGCGGCCTCGATTGCCTTTAAAAAGGGTATCAAGGAGGCCAAGCCCACCATCCTCGAGCCCATCATGAACGTCGAGACCTACACGCCAGACACCTACATGGGTGACATCATGGGCACATTGAACAGCCGCCGCGGCAAGGTGCAGGGCATGGAACAGAGGGGGAGCATGCGCATTATAAAAGCGCAGGTCCCCCTGTCCGAGATGCTGGACTACGAGCCGACCCTGACCTCGATAACCGGAGGGCGGGGCTCCTTTCTCATGGAGTTTTCCCATCTAGAAGAGGTCCCGGCCCATCTGCATCAAAAGATCATTGAGGAATCCATCAAGGAAGGCCGGATCCGTTCCAGCGAAGAAGACGAAAAGTAAGCAGTGCGTCCCCCGCACGAGAGTTTACTCCCTGAAAGCGGATAGGGGATTTCCGCAGCTTTTTATAACCTGGAGTAAAGGCGCTTTACTCCGAGTTATAAAAACAGCGGTTTTTTATCTTGGCCCTGACTGGGTGTAAGATCAGGGCTGCTCTCCTGAAACCGAGTTCAATTGACAAATAGAAGGGTAGAAACACATAGGTCGAAGGTTTGGCGAGGAACGCATTACTTCTTGCAGAAGGTAGGGTGGGAACATTGAGGGGGAGGGTTTGGATGGCTTGACGGAGATAGAGGGCGCAGGTATCATACCTCTTTGCCTTCACAGGAGGATTGAATGAAAAGAACAGCCCTGATGGTGCTTTGTTTGATCGGGATCCTGAGCTTGGGATTATCGGCTCAAGAGGAACAGGATGAGTTTACCACCCTGCGGCTCAAACTGGGAGATCCCAATTTAAAGAATATGACCCTGGAAGTCCGTCCGGATGAGATCTTTTCAGCGGTTACGGGGCACCCAATTACGTTCGAAGAGATGATCGAGGAGATGGCTGACGCCCGTATCATTCATGTGGGGGAGTCCCACAACAGCCTTCCCATGCATCAGATCCAGGCCAGGATCATCCGGTCCTTATATGAACAGAATCCGGAGCTGACCATCGGCCTGGAGATGTTCACCCCGCTCCGGCAGGAATTCCTCAATAAATGGTCTATGGGGCTCCTGACCGAGAAAGAATTCATCCGAGAGGCGGAGTGGTATGTAGCCTGGAACTTCAATTTCGGTTTCTATGCCGATATTTTCGCGGCGGCCAAATCGCTGCGGATTCCGATCCATGGGCTGAACGCCCCGCGTGCGGTCATTTCCAAGCTGCGCATGCAGGGATATGCTGCGCTTACGGATGAGGAAAAGGCCATGGTGCCAGATCCCGACCTCACTCACCAGGAACACCGCGCGTACCTCCGGGCAGTCTTCGAGAACATGGACATGCCCGCTGTCATGAAGGGACCCGGGCTGGACAAGGTCTTCGAAGGACTGTACAGGTCCCAGTCGGCCTGGGATGAGGTCATGTCCGATAACATGCTCAAGGCCCTTGAATACACCCGTAAGCGGATGGTAGTGCTGGCTGGATCCGGGCATCTGATGTACAACCTGGGCCTCAACCGGAGGGCCTTCGAGAAGAGCGGCTGGCCGTTCAAGACCGTCGTGTGTGTGGTGGTTCCGGAGGGCCAGGACAGCCTTGAGGTCTCGCGGTCCCTGGGAGATTATGTCTGGGGCCTCACAGAGGAAGACCGGCCTGCCTACCCCTCGATCGGTTTGAAGCTGAAGATGTTCGATAACCTCGCGAATCCTGTCGTGGAACGAGAGCCTATCGACGGAGTGGCTCAGGACGCCGGATTCAAGAAGGGGGATGTGATCCTTTCGATCGGAGATCATACCTTCTCTGACATCAATACTCTCCGGACCTATCTCGCGTATTTCACTTGGGGAGACACCGTGACCTTCGAGGTGTTGCGCGATGGCCAGGTCAAGACGATCGAGGTGTTGTTTGAAACCACAGAAGAGGAGGAGGAGGGATAACCACCCTGCTCCTCGATAAGGAGGGTTGCTCCCATGTCTAAGAAGATAGCGTACGGGATCATATCCGTCGCTGCTGTTCTGATCATATCTGCTCATACGGGCCTTAGTGCGGAAGAGAAGATCAGAACTCCAGCCGAGGCGTCCCACTTCATGCAGTACACCCAGCACGAGGATATCGTGCGGTTCCTCAGCCGCCTGGATCACCTCTCTCCGGAACTCGAGGTCCGGATCGTGGGGCGAACTCTGCCGGTGCAGAATTACGGGGCCAAGGACCTCTTTCTCTGTATTCTCTCAGAGGAGGGCGCCGGCTCTCCGAGCAAGATCGATCGCAGCAAGCCGACCTTCTTCCTGGTTGCGGCCAAACACGGCAATGAGCAGTCGGCCAAGGAAGCAGCCTTGAGCCTGGTGCGCGACCTGGCTGTCGGGGACCTGAGGCCCCTGCTCCGGGACGTGAATGTGTTGGTTCTCCCGACCGCCAATCCCTACGGAAATTCCCTGGACCAGCGCCGCAACGAACAGGACCTGGACCTCAACCGGGACCAGGTCAAGCTGGAGTCTCCCGAGGCGGAGACCATCAACCGGGTCTTTCGCACCTGGATGCCCGAGGTCACACTGGATGTCCACGAAAAGGGGGATGGCTATTACCGGGTTTCAATCGGGTGCGTGTCCAATGTCAACATCCATGCGCGCCTTCAGGATTTTGAACGGGGCGTGCTGCTGGCTGAGACGGCTGAGGCCCTGGCCGGCAAGAACATCACCTATCACGAGTATCTGATCACTCAGGCCATGGGGATCGATTCTTCTGCGGGTGTCCGCTACGGCCGGGAGGACACGGCCGGCCGCCAGCAGATGAAACGTTTTTCCACCACCGACCTCAACGATGGGCGTAACAGCCTGGGTATCTACGAAACCCTCTCCTTTATCCAGGAGGGGGCCTCACGGCACGACCTTGCGACACTCAAGGAGCGCACCGGATATCAGTATTTCGGGATCCGTTTCCTGCTGGAGAGCGTGGCCAGGCACGGGGAGGAGATCAACACGCTGGTGCGCGGACTGCGCAGGGACCTGGTAGCGAAGGCCTCTGTTTTCGCAGAAAACGACCTGGTCCATCTGCGCATGCGTTACGCTCGCGACCCAGAGGACGCGACCTTGACCATCCAGGAGTTCCGGCGCAGCCGCTCGCCCATCCGGGGGATCCTCACCGTGGATAAAAAGGCTGGAGATCCCCTGACAGCGGCCGACATCCGGCCCAATCCCTCGGGTTCGGAGCACCAGGTCGTCGATCAGGTGGTCGAGAATTGGTTCCCCCTGGTGGAACCCACAACGAGCGTGGCACGCCCCCTGGGTTATATTGTCCCGGCCTCCCATCAGGACGTGATCGAGACCCTGATCAAACATGGCCTGGAACTCCATCTGTTCACGGCCGATTTTCCCCTGGAGACAGAGGCCTATCAGATAACGGACATCGTCCCCGCCCAATACGATTACCTCCCCCCGGAAAGCATTGACGTGGAGAACTCGGCAGTCAGGACCGTGGCCAAACGGGGTGATATCTATGTGCCGTGCGCCCAACCGGCTGCCAACCTGATCCCCTGCCTTCTCGAACCCCAGTCCCAATACGGGCTAATCCGCTACTGGATGTACCAGCTGGTGCCTGAGAAAGGGGACATGTTCCCATTCCTCCGGGTGACCCGGGCCGGAGACCTACCGCTCGTTCCTTACCGCAGCTGGCATTAGTCGTCTGATTTACAGTGAATGATGCGGGTCCCGTGGAGGGCATCACCGATGCCTTTCAGGACTCGAATCGGGTTCAAAAAGCGGCTCAGGATTGAGCCGGGTCACTCCCAGTTTCAGGGATCCAGTCTGGCCCGCAGACCGCGGACATAGACCCGGCCCCAGATGAATGCGATGAGGGCGCCGATCGAGTTGCCGGCCACGATCCCCCACCAGAGACCGTTGAGCTGCATGCCCAGCGTGACAGCCATGATATAGGTCAGGGGAGTGGTGAGGAGTATGCTCCGCGTGATGGTCATTATAAGGGAGTAGGTCCCCTTTCCCGTCCCCTGGAACATGGCTGAGGACAGCATGCCGGGAGAAACGGCGGGATAGAAGATGCACATGATGCGCAGGAAGTTGATGAGATCGGCCCGGATGCGGATCGATTCCTGGGTCATGGTGAAGAGCCAGGCGATATATGGTGCTAGAATGTAGGTGATGGTAGCCATGGCCAGCTCGATGATCAGCCCGATCCTGACGGCGTACATGTAGCCGATGTCCAGTTTCGTGTAGGCCTTTCCGCCAAAGGCGGCCCCGGTAACAGAGACAACGGCCGTAGCGAGACCCATGAGGGGAAGGGTGGCGAACATGACCACGCGCCATCCGGTCGTAAATATCGCCACACCATCGGTCCCACCGACCTTGACCGCGATCAGGTTAAGGATGAGCATAGCACTGGCCATGGACAGCTGCTGGAGCGAGGCGGGGAACCCGACCTTCAGGATATCTGCGAGGATGGCCTTCCGGAAACGGAAGCCGCGGAATTTGATATTGACATAGGTGTCCTTTTTAACAAAGAAGACGTAGAAGAGGTATCCGCTTGATATGCAGATGGAGATCAGAGTTGCCCAGGCCGCTCCCGGAACGCCGAGCTTGAGCAGATAGATGAAGACCGGGTCGAGGAGGATGTTCAGTCCTGAGCTGATCATCATGACCACCATGGCCCGCTTGACATCTCCCTCGCCCCGCAGCAGGGCAGCAGCCACCTGGCCGAAGAAGATGACCAGGGTCCCTCCGAAAAGGATGCGGGCGTATTCGCCCGCCATACCGGCGACCGGGCCTGCGCCCAGGCGGGCGAAGATGGCCGGTGCAAAGAGGAAGAAGGGGAGGGCGATGATTAGGCAGGTGATCAGCATGAGGACCATGGTATGAGTAGCGACATTGTCGGCGCCGTTTTTGTCCTTAGCCCCGATCATGCGGGATACCGCAGAGCTCCCCCCCACGCCGAGGCCCGCCGAAAGGGCCATGAGCATAAAAAAGAAGGGGAAGGTGAAGCCGATGGCGGCCAGGGCATCCGGCCCCAGCCCCGCGACCCACAACCCGTCCACAAAACTGTAGAGCGTGTGCACGGACATGGCCACGATCATAGGGATGGAGAGTTTGATTATGGCTTTTTTCGGATTTCCTAAGAGCGTATGAACACCTTTGGTGGCTGGTGCGGAGGCCTGGTCGGATGGCTTTGAATCTGGCATGAAGCGCCTATTATAACCCGCCTGCACATTTAGTCAACAGGGACAGCTGATCATAAAAACCGAAAACTCAGGGGGATATTACTTCGTAGTTGAGATATTAGAATCCGCGGCCAGACCGTGGTTTATCTCAGGTTTTAAACAAAAACTGGGGATCTCAGAATGGGGTTATATTCCCGGGATTTGGTAAAGGATCAGGAGTGGCTGTCGCCATGAGGGTGCGGATGGGGGGAGCGCGGCTTCAATCCTGGCAGGATCTGGAAGAACTTGATCTCCGAGAGTTTTGAAAGGATGTAGACCATCTGCCAGGATGTGAGGGGAGAGGTGACCAATTCGGTCCTGCCCTGCTTGATGGACTCGATGATGGAGTCGGTATTCCTGTCCGCTTCTACCAGAGTGAATGTAGTACCAAACTCCCAGAGCGTGTGGCAATCGCTGGTTCCGATCAGGGGAAGGGAGTGGGCCTCGGCTGTTTTTACGGCTTTCTTGTTGAAGTTGATGTGTCGGGTATAGAAATGAGAGAATTCCACGGCATGGAACGAAGAGATGTATTCGAGGCAGCATCCCTTCAGAGATTTCCTCTGAGGGAAAAAGGGGTGGGGTGCGAATACGAGGCTGTTGTCCCTCACCAGCTCTGGTAACTGATCCAGAGTGCGCTCCGGGAAGTTGTCTCCCTGCGTAGGATTGAGAATGACCACATGTTTCCCAGAGAGAGTGGCCTCCATCCCCGGGATGAGGAGGATGTCCCTTTCCAGGGCATAGGACAGGATGTGATCGTCGTCCGTCACCCAGTCGTGGTTGGTGATGGCGATGGCATCGTAGCCGAGCAGGGCGGCCTTGTCGATCAGGCTGAGGGCGTTGTAGTGCACTACATCGCGGGGGTCTTCGCCCGTATGAGTGTGAAGGTCGACTTTGAGCTTTCTCATGCTGTCCCATAAAAAAACAGGGCCCGGCATGCTGCCGGGCCCTGAGTAGTTATCATCCGGTCAAAAACAATTCGATGCGGGCATCGAGGCCGGCATCGCCATCAGGATGACAGGGCTTCCTTGATCTTGATCCCCATCTCGGCAGGGGATTGGCAAACCAGGACCCCGGCCGCTTCCAGGGCGGCCATCTTTTCTTTGGCCGTTCCCTTGCCCCCCGCGATGATAGCGCCGGCGTGCCCCATCCTCCGGCCCGGAGGAGCGGTCTGGCCCGCGATAAAGCTGACTACCGGCTTGGGGAAAGTGTCCTTGATATAGGCGGCCGCCTCTTCTTCGGCAGTGCCGCCGATCTCGCCGATCAGGACCACGGCCTCGGTGTCCGGGTCCTGCTTGAACAGCTCCAGGAGTTCGATGTACTTGAGGCCCACAATGGGATCGCCGCCGATCCCAATGGCCGTGGACTGGCCGTATCCCTGAAGGGAGACCTGCTGCACGGCCTCGTAGGTCAGAGTCCCGGAACGGGAGATGATCCCGATGGATCCCTGGGTATGGATATGGCCCGGCATGATCCCGATCTTGCACTTGCCGGGTGAGATGATGCCCGGAGTGTTGGGGCCGATCATACTGGTCCCCTTGGCTTTCAGCAATTGTTTGGCCTTGATCATATCGAAGGTGGGGATCCCCTCTGTGATGCAGACGACCAGGGCCACTCCGGCGTCTGCAGCCTCCATGATGGCGTCTCCCGCGAAGTAGGGGGGCACGAAAATGGCGGCGGCATTGGCCCCCGCCTCCTTGACCGCATCTTCCACGGTGTTGAATACCGGGACATCCAGATGCGTCTGGCCGCCCTTTCCAGGAGTCACGCCGGCCACGACATTGGTTCCGTATTCCAGCATCCTCTCGGTGTGGAAGGTGCCTTCTCCGCATGTGATGCCCTGGACTACCAGGCGTGTGTTTTTATCTATCAAAATGCTCATCTTCGACTCCTTATTGGGCGGCCAGCGGCACGATTTTTTCAGCCGCTTCTTTCATGCTGGAGGCGGAATAGAACGCCAGCCCCGAGTTTTCCAAGATCTGCTTGCCCTGTTCCACGTTGGTCCCTTCCAACCGCACTACGATGGGGATGTCCAGTTCCAGTTCCTGCGCGGCCTTGACAATGCCATTGGCTACCAGGTCGCAGCGTACGATGCCGCCGAAGATGTTGATTAACGCGGCCTTGACATCCTTATCGGACACCAGGATCCGGAAGGCGTTCTTGACAGCCTCTTCGGAAACTCCGCCGCCCACGTCCAGGAAGTTGGCGGGCATGCCGCCCGAGTGCATGATGATGTCCATGGTGGCCATGGCCAGGCCGGCACCGTTGACCATGCAGCCCACGCTACCGTCAAGTTTGATGTAGTTGAGATCGAACTTCGAGGCTTCAACCTCCAGGGAATCTTCCTCGTCCAGGTCGCGCATCTTGGCGATATCGGGGTGGCGCTTGAGTGCATTGTCATCGAAATTCATCTTGGCGTCCAGTGCCAGGACATCTCCCTGTTTGGTCACCAGCAGCGGATTGATCTCCGCCAGAGAGGCATCCGAGGCCCGGAAAGCTTTGTAGAGGGTGAGGAGGAACTTGACAGCCTGCTTAAGCGTGTCTCCGGACAGTTCCAGTTTGAAGGCCAGCTTGCGAGCCTGGAAAACCCCGAAGCCCGTGGCCGGGTGGATGTATTCCTTGAAAATCAGATCCGGGGTTTCGGCCGCGACTTTTTCGATCTCCATGCCCCCCTGGGAGGAGGCCATGACCACAGGAGATTCCGTGGCCCGGTCGATCACGATCCCGATGTACAGTTCCCGGTCGATGTCCAGGGCCTCTTCCACCAGGATGCGTTTGACCAGCTTTCCTTCGGGCCCTGTCTGGTGGGTGACCAGCGTCATGCCGAGGATCTCACCGGCCAGCATTTCCGCCTCCACCGGTGTGTTGGCCAGTTTGACTCCGCCTCCTTTGCCCCGGCCGCCCGCGTGGATCTGTGCTTTGACCACCACACGGGGCCCGATATCCTCGGCAATCTCACGGGCTCGCATGGGTGTGTCGGCGACCTCACCGCGCGGGATGCGGACACCGAATTGCTTGAGGATTTGTTTGGCTTGGAACTCGTGTATCTTCATGTCGTCAATCCTTTAAAAGTTGAATAGGGAAAAAAGCCAGCCGGACACGGAATATAGAGAGCCAGGATCGTGCGATCCTGGCTCTTTGAAAACGATTCGGCTACTCTTTTATCTGGTACTCTTCCTTGCCCTCTGCATAGAGGTCACCGCCGTACATATCGTTGATGACGATGCAGGGGAAATTCTCCACTTTGACGCGTCGGATGGCCTCCGGACCAAGCTCGGGATACGCGATCACTTCCGCTTCAACGATGCTCTTGGAGATCAAGGCACCGGCTCCGCCTACGGCGGCCAGATACACTCCCTTGTTAGTCTTGAGGGATTCCCTGACCTCTTCACTGCGCGTGCCCTTGCCGATCGTGCCCTTGAGCCCGAGCCTGTGCAGGGTAGGCGCAAAGGAGTCCATCCGGTAGCTGGTCGTGGGGCCGGCAGACCCGATGACCTTTCCCGGACGGGCCGGAGTAGGACCGACGTAGTAGATGAGCTGCCCCTTGACATCGATGGGGAGCTCCTGTCCCTGATCCACCAGATCGATCAGCTTCTTGTGCGCGGAGTCCCGGCCGGTGTAGAGATAGCCTGTGATATAAATCGAGTCTCCGGCCCTGAGTTCCGCGATGACATCATCCGAAACCGGGGTGGTGATATGATGTTCTGCCATTTTAGATCAACTCTCCAAGTGAAACTTGATAAGACCGGGCCGGTTATACGTTACACTCGTCGACGGTAGCCTGGACCTTTTCCTTGGTGACCTGGAGCTTGGCCTTTTCATCATCGCTGAGGGAGATCTCGAAGATCTTCTCCAGACCCTTGGCGCCGATCAGGCAGGGCACACCGATGAACAGGCCGCTGACGTCGTATTCACCCTCACAGAGAGCAGCACAGGGAAGGACGCGTTTTTTGTCTTTGAGATACGACTCTGCGATCACGATGGCGCTCCAGGCGGGGGAGAAAAAGGCCGATCCCTTGCCGAAGAGCTGGACGATCTCGGTGCCCGCCTTTCGTGTGCGGTCGACGACGCGGTCGATCAGGTCCTGATCCGCGATATCGGTCAGGGGAACACCACCTACGGTGGTCAGGCGGGGCAGCGGCACCATGGTAGGGCCGTGGCCACCCAGGACCGTTCCGGCGATGTCGGTCACCGACACGCCCAGTTCCATGGAGAGGAAGGCGCGGTAGCGGGCCGTATCCAGAGTTCCAGCCATCCCGACGACCTGATTTTTAGGAAATCCGGTCAACTTGTGGAATGTGTAGACCATGGCATCCAGGGGATTGGTGAGGACGATGCAGAACGCGTCAGGGGCGTTTTCCTTCACACCGGCAGCCACTGCGCTGATGATCTTGATGTTGGTGCTGAGCAGGTCCTCACGGGTCATACCTGCCTTACGGGGGAGTCCGGCCGTGATGATGACCACGTCGGCTCCGGTGATGTCCTTGTAGTCGGACGTGCCGGTGATCTCGGCATCATAGTTGCCGTGGGGTGCCATCTCCATCAGGTCCAGGGCTTTTCCTTTGACGGGATTTACATAGTCCGGGATGTCGAGAACAACGATATCCCCCATTTCCTTCTGGGCGGCGAGCATGGCGAGGATCTGGCCGATCTGGCCTCCGCCGATAAGAGCGATTTTTTTTCTCATGATAACCTCCTCATAATATTTTTCCCTAAAAAATAAAAAAAAATTAAGAAAGAATATTATACTTTTTTAAAGGCAAAATCAACCGGCTTGTGAAAAATTGGTGGCTGCTGCAAGCAGTGGGAGGAGTGGGCATTGAATGTCAGGGAAGGAGATGCACAATTCGTACAAAATTAATAAAATATTCCAGCTTTGATGAATCCAGGCGTAAGGTTTGAACTTTTTGCCAGACTATTATATCATCCCTCTCTGGTCATAGATTCAACCATTTCATAATTCGGAGACACCTGAATGCTTGATGATTATTTCAGACACGTTGAAGAAAGAAACCTGAAGGGGATTCCGCCGCTACCGCTGACACCGGAACAGACCGCGGAAGTGAGCCGGCTATTGGAGGAACCGCCCGCAGGAAAAGACGCCATGCTGCTTCAACTGATCAGGGAGAGGGTGGCTCCCGGTGTTGATCCGGCTGCCAAGGTCAAGGCCGTTTGGCTTGACCAGATCGCCCGCGGGCAAAAAACCTCTCCCGTGGTCGAACCGCAGGAAGCCGTGTCCCTGCTGGGGACCATGCTGGGCGGATATAATATGGAGCCACTGCTGAACCTGTTACAGGATGGTGAGCTGGGGGCCGCGTCGGCCGAGGCCCTGAAAAATATCATCCTGGTCTACGGGGCCTTTGACAGGATCGTGGAGATGTCCCAATCCAATCCCCTGGCTGAGGAGGTCTTGAATTCCTGGGCCGCAGGGGAATGGTTCCTCTCCCGTCCGGAGCTGCCTGAAACCATGGAGCTGCTGGTCTTCAAGGTGGAAGGTGAGGCCAACACGGATGACTTCTCTCCGGCCAAGCATGCCTGGAGCCGCCCCGATATCCCCCTGCATGCCCTGTCCATGGGGGAAACGCGTTTCGAGGGGGGGATCGAAGCCATCCGCAGCCTTCGGGCTCAGGGGCACAAGGTGGCGTTTGTGGGCGATGTAGTGGGGACCGGGTCATCCCGGAAATCCGCTACCAATTCCCTGCTGTGGCACATTGGAGAGGATATATGCCATGTGCCGAATAAGCGCCGCGAAGGTATCGTCCTGGGCGGCCTCATCGCCCCGATCTTTTTCAACACAGTGGAGGACTCCGGTGGGCTGCCCCTGATTTGCGACGTGACCAGGCTGAAGTCCGGGGAATCCATTACGCTCAACACGCGGGAGGGAACCATCTCTGATCGTGTGGGAGAGCTTCTCACGACCTTCGCCCTGAAGCCGGCCACCCTGAAGGACGAATACCGGGCAGGCGGGCGGCTCTTCCTGATCATCGGGCGCCAGCTGACCAACAGAGCACGGGGAGTGTTAGGCCTTCCTGATGCGGATTTTTTCACGCACGTGGTCAACCCGCAACCGAGGCCGGGTCAAGGCTTCAGTCTGGCACAGAAGATCGTGGGCCAGGCCTGTGGTGTGGAGGGCATCCTTCCCGGATCGGCCTGTGAACCAAAGATGACGACAGTGGGGTCCCAGGATACGACCGGTCCCATGACTGCGGACGAGCTAAAGGAGCTGGCCTGTCTCGTGTTCCAGTCAGAGATGTTCATGCAGTCCTTCTGTCACACCGCTGCCTATCCCAAGCCCTCGGATGTGGCCATGCATGATTCGCTGTCCCGTTTTGTTGTGGAGCGACGGGGCGTGGCGCTCAGGCCGGGGGACGGGGTTATCCACTCCTGGTTGAACCGGCTGCTGGTGCCGGACGCCATGGGGACCGGGGGCGATTCTCACACACGTTTTCCCCTGGGTCTCAGCTTCCCGGCCGGCTCTGGCCTGGTGGCCTTTGCCGGGGCACTGGGCTTCATGCCCCTGGACATGCCCGAGTCGGTGCTGGTCAAGTTCTCGGGCACGCTCAATCCCGGGATCACCCTGCGTGATGTAGTGAATGCCATCCCGTATTTCGCCATCCAGCAGGGGCTGTTGACCGTGGCCAAAGAAGGAAAGAAGAACGTGTTCAACGGGCGTGTGCTGGAAATGGAGGGTTTGCCCGCGATAACTGTGGAACAGGCTTACGAGCTGACCGACGCATCGGCGGAGCGCTCTGCCGCCGGCGGTGTCATCTCTCTCAGTGAAGAGAGCGTCGCCGCCTTCCTGCGCAGTAACGTTGCCCTCATGAAGGGAATGATCGATGACGGGTATCGGGATGCTGGAACACTGAAGTCCCGCATCGCGGCGTGTGAGCGGAGGCTGGATGATCCTAGTCTCCTGAAGAGAGACGCCGAAGCTGAATATGCTGCCGTCCTGGAGATCGATCTTGCCCGGATCACGGAGCCCATACTGGCATGCCCCAATGATCCGGACGATGTCAGGCTGCTTTCGGAAGTAGCGGGGGTGCCCATCGATGAGGTCTTCATCGGTTCCTGCATGACCAATATAGGCCACTTCCGAGCCGCCGGCAAGGTGTTCGAGGGCGCGGGTTACCTGGATACACGGCTCTGGTTGACACCGCCTACCAAGATGGACCGGGCCCGGCTGAAACAGGAGGGATACTATGCCATCTTTTCGGAGGTGGGTGCACGCACCGAGATCGCCGGTTGCTCGCTGTGCATGGGGAATCAGGCCAGGGTCCGACCCGGAGCGACAGCCCTGTCGACTTCGACAAGGAATTTCGACAACCGTATGGGAGATGGGGCGAACGTGTATCTGGGTTCGGCCGAGCTGGCCGCTGTCACGGCCCTTTCGGGAAAGCTGCCGGAGCCGGCGGAGTATTTCCGTGTTTACCAGGAAAAGATCCAGCCCCATGCAGAAGAGATCTACCGCTACCATCAGTTTGACGAGCTGGACCGGCTCTTCATGGAGTACGAGCGGATCACATCCTGAGCGGGCTGCTTGATCCGGGAGCGGGCGAAGGAGGGGAGGATGACAGAAAAACGGATCAGGATCCTTATCGCCAAGCCCGGGCTGGACGGCCATGACCGAGGTGCCAAGGTCGTCAGCCGGGCCTTAAGAGATGCGGGCATGGAGGTGATCTACACGGGACTCCGGCGGACCCCCGAAGAGATCGTCCAGGCCGCGATCCAGGAAGATGTCGACCTGATCGGGCTGAGCCTGCTTTCCGGCGCCCACAACACCTTGTTTCCCCGGATCACAGAGTTACTGGCGGCGCAGGGGGCCGGGGATATTCTGGTCATTGCGGGCGGCATCATCCCCGAGCAGGATATCGCTGCGCTCAGGGCCCAAGGTATTGCCGAGGTCTTCCTTCCGGGGACGTCCACACAAGAGATCGTGGAATGGATCCAGAGGAATGTCCCGGAAGGCCTGACGGATTGATGGTGCTTGACATGCCTCTTTGATTCTGATAATTCTAATGGAAGTATCATGAAGAAGGACAAGTATATCTCAGTATTCATAATCCCCCATCACCGGGGGAAACAGCGCACCATTTCTATCTCGCGCAGGGGCTACAAGACCTTGAGGATCCTGGTGCCGATCCTGTTCCTGATCCTGGCAGTCTTCCTGACCGATTATGTTCTGATGAACGGGACGCGTCGGAGTCTCAGGCAGCTGCAGTCGGCCTATGCGCACCAGGAAACGCTCCTGTCCGACTATCAGGGGGCGATTGGGGAGCTCGAAACGACCATCAAGAACCTGGATGCATACCGGACCAAGCTGAACATCATGTCGGGCCTCAGATCGGAGGAAACCCTGGAAGGGGAGCCCGGCGTGGGGGGTCCGGGAGAGGGACAGCTTACGGTAGAGCCCGGCGTGGATCAAGGATTGTCCCGGCTCCAGGATCTCAGATCCGAAGCGGAAGGCATCAGCGATAATTTGGTGTCCCTGTCCCGCTATTTTGAGGATCAGACCGCGGTCCTGTCCCAGACCCCCAGCATCATGCCTACACAAGGATTCATGTCTTCGGGCTTTAAGTACCGTAGCGATCCCTTCACCGGTCAGTGGACCTTTCATCCCGGGCTCGATATCGCAACCCAGCACGGCAACCCGGTGGTCGCAACAGCCGACGGTATCGTTCTCTCTGTCACAAACGAAAAACGGGGAGGGAAGACCATCAAGCTCAGCCATCCCCTGAGCGGCTGGATCACGGTCTACTGCCACCTGAGCAAATTCAACGTCAAATCGGGCCAGAAGGTCAGGAGGGGTGACGTCATCGGCCTGGTGGGCCAGACGGGAAGGTCACGCGCTCCGCATGTCCACTACGAGGTCCGGCGCGAAGGGAAGCGTTACAATCCCTGGAATTTTATCCTCGATAACTGATCCCGGCCCCGATCAATCCCAGCTGTCACCGGAGCGCAGGTGTGCGCCCAGTGAGAATGCGTGTGCGCTCATGGCCGGCTTGTTCTCGGGCTGGAGGCTGAGGATACGGTAGAGGAGGCCGTCGCCGCAGCAGATGTCGATCCCCTCAGGAGTCACGGCTTGGACCTGCCCCGGCATCCCCCCGGGACAGTCTCCTGTTCCGGGGACTTGTCCGCGCAGGATCTTCAGGCGTCTGCCTCCCTGGAAGGTGAACGTCGAGGGCCAGGGATTGAAAGCCCGGACCTGGCGATCCACGCTCACAGCCGGGAGGCTCCAGTCGATCCGGCCGTCCTCTTTCTTGATAAGCGGCGCATAGGTGGCGAGGCCGTGATCCTGAGGCTCGGGTTTCAGGTCGCGGATCCGGCCCATGGTCTCGACCAGCAGATCGGCCCCGATTTGGGCCAGGCGGTCTTCCAGCTCCAGAGCATTTTCTTCCGGATGGATGGCCACATGGCGCCGGGCCAGGATCGGTCCCTCATCCATCTTCTCATCCAGCTCGAAGATCGTGACGCCGGTCTCCTCTTCGCCCTGCCTGAGGGCCCACTGGACAGGGGCCGCACCGCGATAGGCCGGGAGCAGGGAGAAGTGCAGGTTGACGGAGTTGAACTGCGGCAGATAGATGAGCGAAGCCGGGATGATTTGCCCGTAGGCAACCACCACGTTGAGGTCGGGACGGAGCCGTTTCAGGAGCTCGAGGGCCTCCGGGTCTTTGCGGATGCGCCCGGGCTGCAGCAGCGGGATGCCGTTCTCAAGGGCGCACAGCTTGATCTGGGAGGGCCGAAGGCGCTTTCCACGACCGGCGGGGCGGTCGGGTTGAGTGATGACGAGCCGGACAGTGAATCCGGCCTTGATGATCCTATCGAGGGACGTGCGGGCGGTGCTCGGGCTTCCGAAGAATACGACGTTCATGCCGCACCGCCGGATTCCCGTTTCTTCTTGAATTTTTGTTTGATCAGGTGCTGTTTCAACGGGGAAAGGTGTTCCACAAAGAGCTTGCCTTCAAGATGGTCGATCTCATGACAGAAGACTCGTGCCAGCAGGTCCCGGGCCTCCAGGGTGATGTCCTTCCCGTCCAGAGTCGTGCCCCTTACGACCACCCGAGCCGGCCGCGACACCTTTTCGTTGATCTCCGGGACGGACAGGCAGCCTTCCTCCATGAACGCTTCGCCTTCCTTTTCGAGGAGCTCCGGATTCAGCAGGACGATGAGCTGTTCCTTTTTCTCACCCACGGAGAGGTCGATGGCGATGAGTTTGAGGCTGTGGTTCACCTGGGGAGCGGCCAGGCCAATGCCCGGAGCGGCATGCATGGTGAAAACCATGTCACGCGCTAACCGGACGATGTCATCCGTGATATCGGTCACGGGCTCGGCTTTTTCTTTCAAGACCGGACAGCCATAGATCATGATCTCCATAATCGTAAGGTCTTTTTCGATCATGTTCGTCATTTCTATTTATTTTAGTCCAAAACGCTGTCTTCTACAATGTCCCCCCCAGCAATACATGCAGTACCAAAACATGTTTTTATGCAGACGAGTAAGCTGATAGGGAAGCCAGCCGGAGGCGAGTGGGCGGGGTTCCCCGCAGCGGAAAACGAGCCGAGGAATAGGTTGAATTTTCTCGCTGCGGAAAATCACCTGGCTGAAGTATCAGTTTACCTGTCTGTCTCCTTGAGAACGATGAAGCGGCTCCTTTGGAGGGTCCCCAGGAAGAGCGAAATGCGGTCATAGAGGGGCTTCACCGCCTCTCCGAACTTCTGCTCCTGCAGTTCTGAGATCTCCTTTATGGTGCGGGATCCGTCGCAGTTCTGCCAGAAATAGCTGCCGATCTCATCCAGCATGATCTTGTAATAGGGCTTCTTCATGTATGGCAGGAGAAGGCGAGTCAGGATGGCGTTTCTGTACTTGGGCTTGAGCAGGACCACTGCCCCCTCCTCGCTCGTCTCCCATTTCATGTTGCGCACAGGAACCAGGGCGAGCAGGTTGACCTCCTTAGGAGGGAGTTTCTTTTGTTTCACAGACCGTACCTGTCAGATTGGCCCGGATCTAGTTTTCGTTTTCCTGCTCGGATTTTCCGAACTCCCCGGATGCTATCATTTTTTTATAGGGGAAATAGATCAGGATGAAGCCCAGGGCGCCGAAGACTCCAAGCGCCAGCCAGGGAGCCAGCCATGGGACGTGCAGGAACTGGGGAAGGTTGATGTTGGCGCCCTTCAGTCCCGCGGTGATGATCCCCATGATGGCCTGGCCCGCAATAAGCCCGGAAGCGATCAGCAGTCCGATATTTTCGAGGGTCGTCTTGCCTTTTTCTGTGACGCCCTTCTTGGCTGCACGGCTGTCGAGGAACCATTTAATAACTCCGCCGAAGAAGATGCAGGCGGTGGCGCGGAAAGGAAGATACATTCCCACCGCGATGATCATGGGCGAGGGAGATCCGATCAGGATGAGAGCCACGGCCAACAGCATGCCTGCGATCACCAGGGGCCAGGCCATTTCACCGCCCACGATGCCCTGGGCCATCATGGCCATCAGATTGGCCTGAGGAGCAGGCAGGGCGTCGCTACCTATGCGCATGGTGTTGTGAAGGAGCTGCAGGGCAAAGGTCAGTGTCAGGGCTGCGGCCACCACGCCGATGAGCCCCCCGACCTGCATACGCCAGGGGGTTCCGCCCAGAATGTGTCCGACCTTCCAGTCCTGGATCATGTCTCCGGCCACACCGGCCACACAGCAGACCACGGCCGCCACCCCCAACACAGCGGCGATGCCCTCGGTGCCTTTCTGACCCATGAGGACCATCATGAGCGCGGCTATGAGCAGCGTGGTCAGCGTCAGGCCGGATATGGGATTGGATGAGGACCCGATGACCCCCACCAGGTAGCCGGCCACGGCCGCGAACAGGAGGCCCATGAAGATCATCACAATCGCGGACACCAGCGAGGAGCCTATGTTGTGTGTGAAGAGGTTGTAGAGGAACACCATGGGGATGACGAGGCCGATGATGGCGAACATGATCATCGGGAAGGGGAGGTCCTTATCAGTGCGGGGGATGGCGGAGGCGCTGCCCGAACGGGACGCTTTCACATCCGTGATCGAACGCCCGATGCCGACGGCCAGGCTCTTGCGCATCTTGAACAGCGTGTAGAACGCGCCCACCAGCATGGCACCCACGGCAATAGGCTTGATCTGGGCGTTGTATGCCGATATCGCCAGATCGGTCCAGTTGCCGCCGAATTCGGTCACGATCCGGGTCAGGTCCCCGTTGATGAAGAGCAGGAAGGGCATGAGGAACATCCAGCCCAGCACGCCGCCGGAGAAGGTCAGGGCCGCCAGCTTGGGGCCGATGATGTATCCCACTCCCACCATGGCCGCATTGGCCGCCGGAGACTCGAGGAAGATACGGCCCCTGACCTGGGCCGTCTCGGGGGTCTTGAATCTGAGGACGTTGTCTCCGTCCAGAAAGCTTATCCGGGAGAGGCCGGGAAGCTCGAAGACCTTGCGCACATAGGGCACGATCATCTGGATCCCGTTCTCGCTGGTGAAAAATTCGGTGAATCCGCCCAGTCCCATGGCCCAGAACATGTAGGCAGCCTGGGAGCCTCCCTGCTGCCCCGTCTTGACCATCTCGGCACATGCTACGCTCTCAGGGAAGGGGAGTTCCGTATCCTGGACCAGGGTGCGGCGGACCAGGATGATGAGGAACACACCCAGGACGCCGCCAACCAGCATGAGCATGGAAGACTTGAACAGGTCGAACTTCTCCCACACCGCCGGCCTGGTAAGCAGGAAGGCGGGGATGGTGAAGACCGCACCTGCAGCCAGGGCTTCACCCACGGCACCCGTGGTACGGGCCAGGTTCTCCTCCAGTATCGTGCCTTTCATGGGACGGAGCACGGCCATGGCGATGACCGCTGCCGGGAATGTGGCAGCCACGGTCATTCCGACCATCAGCCCCAGATAGGCGTTGGCCGCACCCAGCACGATCGCCATGAGAATGCCCAAGAATATCGCCTTGAACGAGAGTTCTTTCATATCCTGATCGGGGGGAATATAGGATTTGAATTGGTCGCTCATGCTGTCCTCCTCTGGTGAATTAGATTTGGTCTATTTATATATGGGCGCCTCAACAAAAGTCAAGGCAGAATTCGGATTTCTGCCGCGACTAAACTTGTGTCCATGAAAATAATCTCCCGTTCTTGGCATGTTTCTCAAGAAAAATTGTATTTTTATTTGCCAGAATCAGGGATTTATGCTAATAAATCGAGTATATTGTGTAAGATAGATAGAGTAGGATCGGCATGAATTTGATTGATTGGTTCAAAAACAAACTTTTCTGTGATCTCGCCATTGACCTGGGTACGGCCAACACGCTGGTTTTTCTGCGGGGAAAGGGCATCATCGTCCAGGAACCCTCCATTGTCGTCGTGAACAAGCAGTCGGGCAAGGTCGAGGCCGTTGGAAGAAGCGCCAAAGAGATGCTGGGCAAGACGCCGACCAGCGTCCTGGCCATAAAACCCATGCGTGATGGTGTCATAGCGGATTTCGAGATCGCGGAAAAAATGCTGGATTATTTTATCAAGAAGGCTACCAACAACCGGGGCTTCTTCCTGCGTCCGCGGATCGTCATCGGAATACCCACCGGCGTCACTCAGGTGGAGCGGCGTGCCGTCAAGGACGTGGCCATGCGGGCCAAGGCTTCTGAGGTCTATCTCGTGGAACAGCCCATGTCCGCATCGGTCGGGGCGGAGCTGCCGATCGCTGAACCCATGGGAAACATGATCGTAGACATCGGGGGCGGGACCACGGATATTGCGGTGATCTCGCTCTCCGGGATCGTATTCAATCACTCCATCCGGATCGCGGGCAACGAGATGGATGACTCCATCATCCAGTACATCAAGAAAAAATATAACCTGCTGATCGGGGAGAAAACAGCGGAACAGGTCAAGATGCATATCGGTTCGGCTTATCCTCTGGACGAACCCATGACCATGGAGCTAAAGGGGAGGGATTTGCGCGAGGGCATTCCCAAGACCATCGTGGTGGATGACCAGGAGATCAGAGAATCCCTGGCCGATGTGGTGGATGCGATAGTGGAGGCGGTCATGGTGGCCTTGGAAAAGACGCCGCCCGAACTTTCCGCTGATATCATCGACCGCGGCATCATCCTCACCGGGGGAGGGGCGCTGCTCAAGAGCATCGATAAACGCATCCGTGAGGAGACTCAACTGCCGGTCTTCATCACAGAAGACCCCTTGACTACCGTGGTCCTGGGCGCGGGAAAGATGCTCGATGATCTGGAGCTGCTGAAAAAGATATCTTTGATCTGATAATCAGAACAGTATATGCCGTCTTTTCTGAGCAAGAGAAAAAATCTCGTCGTGCTCATATCTCTGATTTTCTTCCAGATGGTCCTGATCTCCATCCAGGTCCCGCTTGAGGATGACGAGATCCTGCTGGAAAAGCTGGTGTATTCCACGTTCGCCCCGATCCAGCACGGGATCACTTCGTTCTTCCGGGGAATCGGCAGCCTCTGGAATAACTACTTTATGCTGCGGGATGCCCAGAAGAGAAACCAGAGATTGAGCGAGGAAAACTTTTTACTCCTCCAGGAAAACATCATTTTGAAACAGTCCCTCAGACGCTATCAGTCCGAGGCGTTCCTCCAGCAGCTTTACGGTCGGTTATCCGATCTCGTGATCGGGGCCCAGGTTATCGGCATGGACTCTGTCAGCCCCTACAAATCGGTCGTGATCAACAGGGGGACCCTGGACGGCCTGGCCAAAAACATGGTCGTGCTGGATGCATCCGGAAACCTGGTGGGCCGGGTGTACCAGGTCGCCCTCAAGGAGGCGACCGTGCAGCTGATCACCGACGACAGAAGCGGTGTGAGTGTCACGACCGCCGAAGGCAGGGGACTGGCCATCCTGAAGGGCAGGGGCGAGCTGCTGTGTGAACTGGATTACAGCCTGACAAAGGATGAAGACCCGAAGGAGGGGGACACGCTCCTCACAACCGGATTTGACAACATCTATCCACCGGGGCTTAAAGTAGGGGTCGTACTCACTGTCGAAAAACGGCCGGAGCTCTTCAAATATGTAGACGTGCAGCCATTCTTCAGGCTGCGTCAGCTGGATCGTCTGGCAGTGATCGGAGTGGACAAGCATGTGTTCTATTGATGCGGTGCTGGCCGGAGGCCGAGATTGAAGTTGAAGGATATCGCTTACACGGCGGCTGGCATGGTGGCCGCTTTTATCCTGTCATCACTCATGGGCAGCATTTCCCCCACACTGATCCTGTCCTTCAACCTACTGAGTGTGGTCGTCCTGTACGCCGCTGTCCGTAAAGGCGAGATCTACGGGGCGGTCACGGGCATGCTCTGCGGCCTCCTGCAGGATTCATTTTCCATCGGTGTTTTTGGCGTGGCCGGTATTGCCAAGACCCTGGCCGGCTATACGGCCGGTTCGGTTGCCCAGAGGATCAATTTGGCCCCATTTTCTCGGAGATATTCTTTCTTTTCCCTGGTCCTCTTCCTGGAACTGGCCGTGTGGGCCTTCCTGTATGCCGCCATATTCTCTCGACGTATTTACACGGCCGGCGGCCTGATCTTTCTTCAACCTTTTCTGACAGCCCTGGTTGCTGTCGGGATCGGTCCCCTGGTGAAGCGCGTGAGCCTCTTTCTGGAGAAACGCAGGAAGACATGAGAAACGGGATTTACGAGGACATATCGCTCATCCTCCGCCGGGCCCGTATGTCGTTCCTGGTGGTGGGCGTGGCCTTGCTGCTGCTGGTCCTGTACCTTTGGAAGATGCAGATCCTGGACTACAAAAAATATTGGGAGATGTCCGAAGCCAACCGTATCCGGGAGGTCATCCTGCCCCCTCAACGCGGGCTCATCAAGGACCGCAGGGGGAAGGTTCTGGCTACCAACATAGCAGCCTTCCAGGCGGCGGTTGTTAGAGAGGAGTCACTAAACCTGGAGGATTCATACCTCCAAATCACTGAACTTCTGGAGATGGACGCGGAAGTCATCCGGGAACGGGTGGAAAAATACCGGTCCTTCCCTGTGTTTCACCCCATCATTATCAAGGACAATCTGGATGACGAGGAGGTTGCCAAGATCGAAAGCCGGCGGCGCGAGTTCCCGGAACTGATCGTTCAGGCCAAGCCCAAGAGATCCTATCCCAATGCGACCTTTGCCGCCCATGTCCTGGGTTACCTGCAAGAGATCTCTCCTCAGGAAATCCGGCAGGGGACTTTCGGTGGCCGGGGATTGGGTGACCTGGTCGGACGGACCGGGATCGAACGGGAGTATGATTCCGAACTGGTGGGTGCCAGCGGACGCGATCTCGAGATAGTGGAAAGCACCGGCCGCTACAAGGAAACGATCTTGCGCGAGGTCCCGGTGGACGGCGTTGATATTCAGCTGACTCTGGATTCGCGGCTGCAGGCCAAGGCGGAGGAGATCCTGGAGGGCAGAGAGGGAGCCGTGGTCGTCATGGATACACGCAACGGGCAGGTACTGGCCCTGGCCTCCTTTCCCACCTTTGACCCCAACAAGTTCATCAACCGTTTTACTCCCGAGGAGTGGATGGACCTGATCAACAACCCGAGCCATCCGCTGGAGAACCGTGCCATGCGCGGCCTCTACTCCCCGGGTTCCATATTCAAACTGGTCATGGCACTTGCGGCCCTGGAGACGAACCTCATCACCGAGCACACGTCATACTATTGTTCCGGTTCCATCCGTATTTATAACCATCCCTTCCACTGCTGGTTCGCCGGAGGGCATGGGCAGATGGACCTCCCCCAAGCCATCCGGAACTCCTGTAATATCTACTTCTATCAGCTGGGAAAGCAGCTGGGCATCGAAACCATTGCCGAGTATGCCCGAAAACTGGGCCTGGGAGAGCTCACGTCCATCGACTTGAAGGGGGAGTATGCCGGCCTGGTCCCGGATCGTGATTGGAAGAGACGTGTCCGGAACGCTCCCTGGTATCCCGGGGAGACCATATCCGTGTCCATCGGCCAGGGGCCCCTGCTGGTGACGCCTCTGCAGATCGCCACCATGACCGCGACCCTGGCCAATCGGGGGAACCGCGTCCAGCCGCACCTCCTTTTAGAGGAAGATGAGCGGCTTAGCCTTCAGAGCAGCACCGGAATCGGCGTGAGCAGTGCGAACATCGAGAAGGTCATCCAAGGCATGTGGATGTCGGTCAATGAGGCGGGGGCGGCCCGGGCCGCTCGTGTCGTGGGAATGGACGTCTGCGGGACGACCGGTTCCACGCAGCTGGTCAGCCGGAAGACGGCCGAAAAGTTGGGCGAATCCCGCAGGGAGACCAAGACTCACTCCTGGTTCACGGGTTTCGCACCCCGGACAGACTCCCGTGTGGCCGTCACTGTGATCGTGGAGTACGGCGGGATGGGCGGGGCCACGGCCGCTCCCGTGGCACGGGAGCTCTTCCGCCTCTACCAGGAACTGTTGAACCATGATTGACCGCACTCTACTGAGACACATCGACTGGATCCTTGTCTTTCTGCTCCTGCTCAACTCACTCATCGGAGTGGCCTTTATCTACAGCAGTTCGCACTATCTTCCGGGAAACTATCATATGCGGCAGCTTTTCTGGATCGGGGTGAGCCTCATAGCCCTGTTCCTCTTCCTCTCGATCGATTACCACCACCTGCTGGCGCTCTCTCCCTATTTTTATGGAGTGTGTCTGCTTCTTTTGGTAGGTGTTCTGGTTTTCGGAAGCATCGTCTCCGGGGCCAAGAGTTGGTTTCGTCTGCCATTCTTCCAGATACAACCCTCTGAAATCACCAAGATCGCCGTCATCCTGGTTCTGGCAAGCTTCTTTTCCAAGTTCAGACGCAACACCCTCTCGTTTGTCGAGGGGATGATGAGCGCAGGCATTGTCCTGCTCCCGGCCGCCCTGGTGACGATGCAGCCGGATCTGGGGACGGCCCTGAGCTACATGCCAATTCTCCTCGCTACAATGCTCTTGGCCGGGCTGGGCCGCAGGATGGTCATCCTCATCCTGGCTGTGAGCCTCATCCTGGGAGTCGTGGGCTGGAATTTCATGCTGAAAGACTATCAAAAACAGCGCATCACGACTCTTCTCTACCCAGATCAAGACCCCTTGGGATCAGGTTATCAGATCATGCAGTCCAAGATTGCGGTGGGCTCGGGGGGCCTATTCGGCAAGGGATTCAAGAAGGGGACACAGAGTCAGCTGCGGTTTTTACCGGCCAGGCATACGGATTTTGTGTTCTCGGTCATCGGGGAAGAAGTCGGCTTCACCGGTATTATTCTGGTCCTGGGCGCCTACTTCCTCCTGCTGCTGCGGCTGTTTCAGTCTGTGGAGAAGTCTCGTGACCGGGCGGGAGTGTATCTCTGCTTCCTGGTTGCGTTCCTGATCACAAGCCAGGCATTCATCAACATCCTGATGACGGTCGGGCTCTTCCCTGTGGCGGGTATCCCCCTGCCGCTGCTCAGCTATGGGGGATCATCGCTATTGACGAATTATCTGGCCGTGTCGCTGGTTATCAATGTAAAGATGCGCCGCTTCGTCAACATCTGACCTGAGCTATTTATGGGCCGATCTCAGCACATCGACTTCGTTATGGTCCAATCGGCGTAGATAACTACGCCTCATGAACCACTTCCTCGCCGCTGTACCAATCTCGGCCCCTAAATAGCTCAGGCGCCGGGATCATTCATAAGAATTGCCGATATTAATATGGACAAGGAATAGAATTCTTATCTTAATCGACAATTCTTACCCTCCGGGCGAGCCAATTTCATCCCATTTCCTTCGTTGTGGCTGGTTCGCAGTTTCTTAGCCTTCAGGGAGGTTCCGAGCAAGGTCGGTCGCGAAACGATCGATAGCCTCCTCCGATATCCGGGAAGTACTGGCTTTGATCCCTGCGACCTTTTTCACGATCTTGCGTTCCAGAAAATTCATGCGGTCAAAGTCGAACTCTCCCCCGAAAAGTCCCTGTGCGGCAGCATGAACACGCAGGCCTTCAGAGAAGGCCGCATCGAACTGCTTCTGAGCCTTTTCTCCCTCTTCCATGCAGCACAGGAAAAGGCCCAGCGTCTTCTGCTTCAACTCTACTTCGTGATCGAGGCAGAAGGCCTTTATCTTTTTCTGGACCTGCCCGACGTGGATCGATCCCCCGATCAGTACGGTTCCATAATCCGATAAAGCGGGGGAGCCAGTTGACTTGAGGTTTACGACGTCGACTTCGCCGTTCAGGTGCCGCTTTAGCTTTTGGACACATTTATCCGTGCATCCGTGCCGTGTTTTGTATACGATGAGTGTTTTCATGACCGCAATATTATATCATGAATTCGTCTGGCCCTTCTGTCCTCAATGAATATCCCCCGCCTACCCGTCCAATCCGCCCCTGCCCTCCCACGCCATCTCTCCACCCCAATCTCCCGCCTTAAATGGAATGGGGATCCTGTCAAGAGTGTCAATAAGAAAAACTGCAGGCCTTGGCAGGCCGAAGGTATCGGGTCCAAGAGGTTTGTCTTGTAAGAAGGAGGACCGCCGCCGTATAATACGGGGGGTCGCAGAATGACAACAAATTGGTTAGACGAGGTCCTGCAGCAGGTACAGAAGCCCGGCCGCTACACGGGCGGTGAGTGGAATGCGGTGCGGAAAGATCCCTCCGCAGTGAGGCTGAAAATTGCCCTGGCGTTTCCCGATCTCTATGAGGTCGGCATGTCCTACCTGGGACAAAAGATCCTCTACCACATCCTCAACAGCCGCTCGGATGTGCTGGCTGAGCGGGTGTTTGCTCCCTGGCCGGACCTTGAGCAGGCGCTGCGCAAACACGCACGGCCGTTGTTCTCACTGGAAAATCGCATCCCCTTGTATGAGTTCGATTTCCTGGGATTCTCCCTCATGTATGAGTTGAATTACAGCAACATCCTGACCATGCTGGATCTGGGAGGAATTCCACGCTCTTCCGGGGAGCGTACGCTCGAGCACCCGCTGGTTGCAGCTGGAGGACCGGCCGCCTTCAATCCGGAACCTGTGGCCGAGGTCTTTGATTTTTTCCTGATCGGAGACGGGGAAGAGGCTTTTCCCGAGATCGTGGACTTCTGTCTGGCCCACATGCCGGAGGTGAGAGACCGTGAGGAACTCCTTGCTGGCCTGTCCACCCTGCCGGGGGTCTATGTCCCATCTCGGTTTAACGTGTTCCAGCCGTCCGGATCGGCTCTGCTGGCTGTTCGACCGCAGGATGGTCAACCGGGATTGGTGGAAAAACGCATATGCCGGCCGTTCAGCGACGCACCCTTCCCAGAAGATATCATCGTTCCCAACCTTCAGGTGATCCATGACCGGGCTGTGGTCGAGGTGGAACGAGGATGTCCCCAGAACTGCCGTTTCTGCCAGGCTAGGCAGATCTACTTTCCCTCCCGACCCAAGGCACCGGAGGTCGTGCTGGAACACGTCTTGAACAGCGTGGCCTCCACCGGCTATGAGGATGTCTCGCTCGGGGCCCTTTCGGTCGGCGATTACCGCTACCTGGAGGACCTGATCACGCGGCTTATGTCCGAATTGGGAGAGTCCAAGGTGGCCCTGTCCCTGCCTTCTATGCGTCCAGAGGGATTAACTCCGGAAGTCGTTGCACAGATCCTCAAGGTGCGTAAGACTGGCTTCACGCTCGTGCCCGAGGCCGGGACAGAACGATTGAGGAGGGTGATCAACAAGCACCTGGATGACAGGGACCTCTTCCGGGCTGCAGAGACCGCTTTCAGGAACGGATGGCGGAAACTGAAGCTCTATTTTATGCTGGGACTGCCCACGGAGACCGAGGAGGATGTGGACGGGATCGCGGAGATGGTGATCAAGCTCATCCGCCTGGGACAAGATTTGATGGGCAGCCCCCCTCAGATCAACCTTAGCGTGGCATCGTTCATTCCTAAACCGCACACGCCTTTCCAATGGGAGGCCATGGCAGACGAACAGGTCTTGCGTGCAAGACATAGGCGATTGAGGTCACGTCTGCAGAAATATCGTTCTGTACGGTTCCGGGAACACGGACTCAAGAGCTCGATCCTGGAAGCGGTGTTTTCCCGCGGAGATCGCCGCCTGGGCGCTGTCCTGGAAAACGCCTGGGAGGCCGGAGCCCGCTTCGATTCCTGGACCGAACATTTTCATTGGGAACTCTGGGAGAATGCCTTTGCCGGCTCTGGCCTGGACTATCATACCTACTTGGGCACCCTGACACAGGGACCGCAGCTGCCCTGGGACCATATCCAGACAGGGATGAAGAGCTCCCATCTTCTGAAGGAACTGGAGCGGGCTCAGGCCGCGGTATCGACCCCGCCCTGCGATTCCCGCCTGTGCAGGGATTGCGGCGGGTGTACTTTTGGTTCTCTTCCAGAGGATCCGACGGCTGCCCTCACTCCTCCCGCATACGACTCGGGATCCAAAACTGAACCCTTGGGTGAGCAGAGTGAATTGGTCGGTCGCTACCGGGTCCACTACAGCAAGAGGGGCCGTGCCCGATACTTTTCGCACAACGACCTTGTCAGTCAGCTCCAGAGAGGATTTCGAAGGGCCGGGATCCCGGTGGAATATTCCCAGGGATTCCATCCCAAGATGCGCATGAGTTTCTCCCCGGCTCTGGCCCTCGGGATGGAGGGCCAGGACGAGATCCTGGAGTTCCGGTCTCAGTTTATCCTTCCGCCGAAGGAGTTTATGTCCCGGATCAACTCCCGGCTCCCGGAAGGTGTTCAGGTGCATTCAATGGAACGGCTTGAAGCAGACGCCGCTTCCCTGTCGGATACGCTCACGGCCATGACCTTTTCTCTCAAACTCGAAGATACCGAGGTTATCAAGGCGCTTGCATCTCTCCGAGGACAGCCCTCCTACAGCGGCCTGACAGAGCGGGCGGTGATGGAGCGGCGGATCGAGGAATACACAGCCGCAGCAGGGGCTGAGGCGGGGGCTCGCCTCGAGCTGGCTGAGGATCGGTTGCGGCTCATTATCCCCATTGGACCGGGAAGGAATCCTCGTCCCCAGGACATCGTGGGACAGTTGCTCGAACTCCCGTATCCGGTTTTCCATCTCATCCGGGAAGGCATGATCCTGAACAGTCGAGCATAATCCGGCCGGCCGCATAGAATTTCCTTGACGATGTTGGGGGAGCATACTATTATCAGTTATCAAAGAATCTATAGGGAATTGATTCAAGGAGGAACGAGTGATTGATTTTAGTTTGACAGATGAACAAAAAGCCCTCCAAGAGATGGCGCATGAGTTTGCCGAAAAAGAGATGCGGCCCAACGCCGCCAAATACGATAAAGGCGAGGAATTTGCCTGGGATGTTATTAACAAGGCCTTTGAAGTGGGCCTGATCACCTGCGAGCTCCCCGAGGAATTGGGGGGAGGAGGGCTTAGCCATCTGGATGCCGTCATCCTCAGCGAAGAACTGGCCTGGGGCTGCGCTGGCATGTATACCACGATCATGGCCAGTTCGCTGGCTTTCACACCCATCATGCTGTTCGGGACCGATGAGCAGAAAAAGAAGTTTCTGACACCGTTTACCGAGAAGAGCTCCCTGGCGGCGTTTTGCCTCACGGAGAGAGAGGCCGGCTCGGATGCGGGTTCCCTCAAGACCAAGGCCATCAAAGATGGTGATGAATACGTGATCAATGGTTCGAAATGTTTCGTCACCAACGGGGGTGTGGCCGAACTCATGTCGGTCTTTGCCTTGACTGATCCCGGAAAAGGGACCCGCGGTATGAGCGCCTTTGTGGTCCCGGCAGATACGCCGGGGATCGTCATCGGTAAGGAAGAGGATAAGATGGGTCACCGGGCCTCGAACACCTGCGAGCTGTTCTTCGAGGATGTCCGGGTTCCGGCTGAAAACCTGTTGGCCAAGGAGGGCATGGGGTTCATCATTGCCATGAGGACCCTGGATTGCACCCGGGCGCCCGTGGGTGCTGGTGGGGTAGGAGTAGCGAGAGCAGCCATGGAGCATGCTATCGAATATGCCCGCACGCGGATCCAGTTCGGGAAACCGATCGCCTTGTTCCAGGACATCTCCTTCAGGATCGCCCAGATGGCAGCTGAGATCAATGCCGCACGATTTATGGTCTGGAATGCGGCCTGGCGGCTGGACAACGGCCTTCCGGTGGGCAAGGAATCGGCCATGGCCAAGTTCTATGCCTCGGATATCGGCATGAAAACCACGAATTCCGCCCTGGAGATCTTCGGTGGCTATGGATACATGAAGGATTACCCCATGGAAAAACTCATGCGGGATGCCAAGCTCCTTCAGATCTACGAGGGAACGAACTCTATCCAGCGGATGGTGGTGAGCCGAGAGGTCATCGGCCCCATCAAAAAATAGCAGATATTTTCCTGGGAATTGCCGAAATTCCATTCTGGAAGCGAAAAGAGTAATCGGCTATTTCTCCCCTCCGGGCGAGCCAACCTGCCCCTCTATTGGTGAATGATCCAATAACCCGGATCATTCACAAATGAGCAGAGATAAGGCTTTGAAAGGCGAGGGGATCAGAATGTCACAGTTTTGCCTAAAACAGGGAAATGTCCGTAGAGGCTAAGGAAGAATATACATAAAACAGGGAAACGGTTAAGTTTCCGTCTAATCTTCTGTGAAGTATTCGGGAATGATTCCGGTGATATCCACGCCTGCCCCCTTAGCGATATCGATCATATCGATCACGGCGCTGAAGGGCACTCTGGCATCGGCACGCACAAAAATGGTTTTATCCTGTCGGACTTCGTAGATCTCTCTCAGCCGGCCGCCCAGCATATTCATCTCGACCTGCTCCTGGTTGACCAAAACGGACAGGTCTCGCGTGAGGGTGAGCACGATCAATCCCTGGGGAGCAGCGCCGGCTTCTGCAGTGGTCTCCGGCAGCTTGATATCGATGCCTTTTTGGACCATGGGGGTGATGACCATGAAGATGATGAGCAGCACAAGCAATACATCGCACAAGGGAACAACATTAGGTTCAGCTGATGCAGCCATTGCGACCTCCTTGTTTTCTCTCCTCTACAGAGGATACTATTTTAAGAGATTGCCGCCTCCCTGTCAACGTAAATCTACAAGGGGACATCCCCTAGTCCTCCTTGGGGGAACGTCCCCAAAAAAGGATGGTGCGAGCTTCATAGACGATGAATCCGGCCAGGAGGAGGAGAAGGACGCTCACGGTACCCAGAAGGAATTTGCCGCTGGTGTAGAACCGGTAACCCTGATAGATCAATGCCGCGAGCGTGGTGACCAGCATGAAGTAAGCCGGATACAGGGTGAACTTGGAGGGCCGCTTTATGCTCACGAGATAGGACGAGATGATGATGAGAGCCAGAGCCGCCACGAGTTGGTTCGAGGCCCCGAAGACCGGCCATATGGCCTTGTATCCTTCTGTGGCTCCCAGGGCCGAAGCCAGGATCAGGATGACTGCGGAGGCTGTCCAGCGGTTGCGGAATATCCGGCCTTTTTCGCCAAGCATCTCGGTGAAAATGAATCGACCTAGGCGGGTTCCGGTGTCCAGTGTGGTCAGCACGAAAGCGTTGAGCATGACCATGCCAAAAAAAGCACCCAGCATCACTGTGAGTCCAGGGAGCGATGAGACCAGACGCCCGTATCCGGTAGCAAATGCCATGATAGGGCCACCCCCCTCGGGTGTCATGAGATGCTGGAAGTTGAATTCGCCTAATGCACCTCCCGGGACCCAGATAAGGGCCCCGGCAGCGATGAATATGACCAATCCCGCCAGCGCGGCTTCCGTGACCATGCCTCCAAAGCCGATGAGGCGGCCGGCCTTTTCGTTAGGGAGCTGTTTGGCTGTAGTCCCGCCGGCCACAACCGAGTGGAAGCCGGAGATGGCACCGCATGCGATGATCACGAACAGCATGGGCCAGAGGGGCCCTTCTTTGCTGGTGAAGCTGACGAATGCCGGTGCGGCCAGAACCGGCCGGGCGACCAGGAGGCTCAGGTAGCCAGCCCCGAGTCCCAGGAAAAGGATCCAGGTGCTGATGTAATCCCGCGGCTGCAGCAGGAACCAAACCGGGAGGGCCGAGGCGATCAGGCTGTAGATGATGAGCACGAAGAACCAGATGGTCTGGCTCGACAGCCCCAGTACCGTATCAGGGAGTTGAACAGGGAGAAGGGTGCCCAGGTATATGAGGGAAAACAGCAGGATGAGTGAACAGACCGTCGCGGCCGGCACCTTGACCCCTCTCTTATACACCAGCCAGCCGAATACCATGGCGATAAGCACCAGCCCGAAGGTTGGGATCACGATCTCGGGCTGGGATACCAGGGTCTGGGAGGCTACCACCGCAAACACCGCAATGACCAGGGCCAGGGTCAGCCACAGGAATAGGGAAAAAATCACCTTGGTCCGGCGCCCCAGGGTGCGTTCCGATATGCTGGCCAGCGACATGCCTTTGTTCTGAACCGATACCATCAGGGAGGTGTAGTCGTGGACAGCGCCGATAAACACGCTGCCCAGGGCGACCCACAGCAGGGCCCCTAACCAGCCGAAATAGAGGACTCCCAGGAGAGGGCCCAGGATGGGGCCGGCGCCTGCGATGGAAGAAAAATGATGGCCGAACAAGAGGAATTTTTTTGCCGGCGAGTAATCGATGCCGTCTTCCAGTTCATGGGCTGGAGTGATCCGGCTGTCGTCCGCCTGGATCACCCTCTTTTCCAGGAAACGCCCGTAGATCTTGTAACCCAGGACCAGCCAGACGATCAGGACGACCGCTACGATCAGCGAATTCATGAGATCACTCTTTACGCGTTCTCAAGTAAAGGAAGGCAGCCAAACCCAGGAATACGGCCAGGGCGATGAACTGCCCCATCTCTCCGGGATAGTGGATGCCCAGGCCCTGCGGCCTGCTCTTGGTGATAAAGGCATAGGCGGCCACCCCGACCATGGTGATGCCCTCTCCGGCGATGAAACCCGATCCCAGCAGCACACCCTTTTCGGATTTCTTTTTCTTCTCTTCGTCGGTCGTGGCCTTGCGCTCGATGAGCTGGCGGAGAAACCCGCCGACAAAGATGGGCGTCATGGTGGAGAGCGGAAGATAGATACCCACAGCCAGGGGGAGTGAGGGTATGCGCAGTAGCTCGGCCACGATGGCGAACGAACCGCCCGCCAGAACCAGACCCCAGGGCAGGTCCCCGCCCAGGACCCCCTCGATCACGGTCTTCATAAGCGTGGCCTGGGGGGCGGAGAGTGCTTCGCTCCCGAATACGAAGGCTTGGCCCAGCAGCCATACCGCCCCGGCGATGGCGAATGCCGAGGTGATGACCCCGATGATCTCGGAGGTCTGCTGTCTCTTGGGCGTGGCCCCGATGATATACCCGGCCTTGAGGTCCTGTGAGATGTCTCCGGCTATGGAGGAGCCTACGCACACCACGGTCCCAATGGTCAGAGCTGCGGCCATGCCTAGCTGGTCGGTCCATCCCATGAGCACGAATATCAGGCTGGTCCCCAATAGAGTAACGATGGCCATGCCCGAGGTGGGATTGGAGGAAACGCCCACCATCCCCACGATCCGCGAGGAGACCGTTGCAAAAATAAAGGTGAAAAACACGATGCAGATCGCGGCGATGGCTCGAACCATTATCGCTGCCTGGATGCCGATGAGGTTCGGTGTGAAAATGATCACGAGCGCCACGATCAGGGATCCGATCCCGAGGATCGTGATGGGCAGGTCAGTGTCTGTTCGTTTTTTATTGGCTGCAGCCTGAGGATCCCGGCTGGACCGGAAGTCTCGGATGCCTAGCTTAAGGGAGTTGTACATGGTGGGCAGGGACTTGATCACCGTGATGATCCCGGCCACGGCCACAGCCCCGGCACCGATATATCGGATGTAGTTGTGCCAGATCTCCTGGGGTGTCATCTGGGAGATCGTGAGTTCCGTCTGGGGGAAAAGCGGGATCGTGAGGTATTCTCCGAACCAGGCGATGAGCGGGATGAGGCCCAGCCAGGAAATGAGACCTCCGGCGACCATGATGCCCGCGATCCGGGGACCCAGAATGAATCCCACCCCCAGCAGTGCCGGAGAAGGTTCTCCCCCCAGTTGGGCTTTTTTCAGAATGGGGATATTGAGTGCGATTTTCTCGGGCCACATGTGGAGGAAATTCTGCATGATCTTGTAGACCGACGCGATCCCCAGGCCCAGGAAGATATTCCAGGCTTTGGCACCGCCTTCCTCTGCGGAGATCAACACCTGAGCAGCGGCAGTTCCCTCAGGATAGGGGAGGACGCCGTGCTCCTTGACGATCAGCGCCCGACGCAGCGGGATCATGAACAGAACCCCCAGGATGCCGCCCAACATGGCCAGCAGGCCGATCTTAAAAATGCTGGGGCTGAATCCCAAGTCTGGATATTGCGCATGCCACATGAACAGTGCCGGGACTGTGAAGATGATGCCCGAGGCCAGAGACGAACTGGCCGAACCCGTGGTTTGGGCGATGTTGCACTCCAGGATGCTGCTCTTCCCGATTAGGGGGGTCAGTACTCGAAGGACGGCCACCGAGATCACGGCCAGGGGAATCGCCGTGGAGATGGTAAGCCCTACCCGGAGGCCCAGGTAGGCGTTGGCAGACCCGAAAACCACTCCGAAGATGGCACCCAAGATGACCGCCTTGATGCTGATATCCGTGACGGTCGTTTCATTTGGAACATAGCTTTTGAACTCCTCCATGGTTTGCTCTCTCTCCCTAAATTTTTAAAATTATGAGAAGTCTATCACAATCCCACAGCACCCGTCTACAGACTGTCCAAAGCAGACGGAAGGGCAGGAAGAGGGCTGGCGCCATTCCCAGTTTCTCCTATGGATGGCAGGGCGGGAATAGTAAGGGGGAGGTAGCTGGACTCGAGTGATATTTTTTGCGGATAGGAGGGTGGGAATGGTAAGGGGGAGGGTTGGCCGGCTTGACAGGGGGGGAGAGGGGCCGATATAATTCTGGAAACCGAGCAGGAGCATTTCGACACATCCGGGACACAGTGATGGAACAAAACGATATTCTCAAAAAGATCGAGGAGATCCGGGAGGAACTCGCCGATGACCGGTACGTGCTGATGAAGGCCAAGATCCTGGAACGGCGGTTTCACCTGCATAAGTCCGTCCGGAACCCCCTGATTCGCAAGCTCATCGAGAGATTCCGCACCAAGCTGATGAATGAGGTCGAGTTGATCCTGGGACCGGTCCTGGACAATCAGAGAGAGATCAACCTTCGATTTCTGGACGAGATCGAACGGCTCAAGCAGGCCTGCCTGTCCGGAATGCCCGGCAGCGCCGGACAGGACGATGAAAGAACGAATAAGACATCTTTTGAAGACAACCAAACATCGGCTGGCGAACAGGGGGGGGCGCTCACCTGTACAGACCATTGCCGTATGTGCGGCCCAGGTGCCTTTCTTCCAGGGAGGGGCCGAGGCCCTTGTCCAGGGCCTGGTAGACAACCTGCGTGGTGCAGGGTACGACGTCGATCTCATCAACATCCCCTATAAATGGTATCCCCACGAGCAGCTCCTCAAGAGCATCGAAATCTGGGACATGCTGGACCTGACAGAATCCAATGGCAGACCCATCGACCTGGTGATCACCACCAAGTTTCCGTCCTATTTTGCTCGTCATCCCAACAAGGTCCTCTGGCTGATCCATCAGTACCGTCAGGCCTATGATCTCTTCGGAACCGAGTATTCGGAGTTTGATCCAGCGGATACCAAGGCTATGGCTTTCCGGGACAAGCTTATCGCCATGGATACTCAGGTCCTCCGCACCTATCCCCGGATCTACACCAACGCCGGTAACACCGCCTCCCGCCTGAAAACTCACAACGGCATCGATGCCCAACCCCTCTACCATCCTCCCCGTCTGGCCGGCCGTTACACCACGGATTCCTATGGAGGTTACATCCTGTCGGTGGGCCGCCTGGATAAACTCAAACGTGTGGATGCGCTGTTGCGGGCCCTGCCGCACTGTGCCGAAGACATGCGCTGCCAGATCGTCGGCACCGGTCCGGAAGAAAAAGGCCTGCGGGCTCTGGCCGGGGAGCTGGGGCTGGGGGAGCGCGTGGAGTTTCTGGGATACACCCCCGATGATCGGCTCCTCGAGGCCTATGCTGGCTGCGCGGCCGTTTATTTTGCACCCCGGGATGAGGATTACGGATACATCACGCTCGAGGCTTTCCTCTCCCGTAAGCCTGTCATCACGGCAGCCGATTCCGGGGGCCCCTTGGAATTCGTGAAGGACGGAGCCAACGGTCTTATCCTGCCCACTCTGGAGGCGAAGCTCCTGGCGGCTGCTTTGGAGAGCCTGGTCAGGTATCCTGACCGATGTGCCAGGCTGGGGGATGCGGGATATGAAGCGGTAAAGGATATCGGTTGGGATCATGTCATTCGAACCCTGCTGGGTGAAGAGGAACCGGCATGAGGGTCGCCCTTTTCAGCCCGCTCAATCCTGTCAAGTCCGGCATTTCAGACTACACCGAGGAACTCCTTCCCGAGCTGGCCGGGGATCTTGAACTGGATCTCTACATCGACAAGGGATATCGGCCGTCCGCACCCGGTTTAGCAGAACGGTTCCGGGTTCTCCCCTTTGAACCGGAACGCTTCCAACCCCATACATATGACGCCATCCTCTATCACATGGGGAACTATTATGACGCGCATGGCTATGTGTACGAAAGCCTGAAGCGCTTCCCGGGGATCGTGGTCCTCCATGACTACGTGATGCAGAGTTTCTATGCTGAGCAATACGAGGCGGAGGGGGATTTTTCCCGCTACCGGGGCCTGCTCGAGAAGTATTACGGCGAACAGGGCCGGGAGATCGCGGAGAGGATCCAGGCCCGAAGTCCCATGCCCATCTGGGAGTCGCCGGAAGCAGCACGGTTCCCGCTCAACGTAGAGATCCTGGCCCATGCTCGGGGCGTGATCGTCCACTCCCGCTTCATCCACGACCGGATCCGTCACATGACAGAGGCACCCATCGCTGTGATCCCTCATCACGGGCATGAGCTGAAGCAGTTCGATGTCGCCGCCATCCGCCGTGACCTGGGGATCCAGGAGGGAGAGATCCTGATCTGTTCCGCTGGATATGTCAGCAAGAACAAGCGTTTCGACCTCATCCTGGACGCGTTGGGAGAACTGAAGAGCTTCCCGTTCCGGTTTGTGCTCGCAGGCGAGGACCGGGGCCGGCTCCTGACTCCAGCGCATCCTGGGAGCCGGATCGATTTCCGGATCACGGGCCATCTTCCCCTGGATAAAATGGAGGCGACCATCGCCGCCTCTGATATCTGCATCAACCTGCGCTACCCGACCATGGGCGAGAGTTCCGGAGTGCAGATCCGTATGATGGGATACGGAAAGCCCGTGCTGGTGACCAACCTCGGCTCCTACGCTGAGTTTCCCGATTATGCGGCCCTCAAGGTCGATGTTAACCTGGACGAGACAGAAATGATCAAGCGTTTCACGCTGGCCCTCGCGACAGATGAGGACTTCCGTACGTCTGTGGGGAGGGAAGCCGGGGCGTATGTGGAGCAGGAATGCAGCATCTCCCGATGTGCGGAGCTCTACACGCGCTTCATCCGAGAGTGTGTGGAAGGGGGCTAGAAGAGCATGTCAGAACGATCGGATCTGAAGGAAGAAATAACCCGACTCAAAGCCTTGCTATCCGAAGAGAGGGACAGGATCACGGACGTTACGGAACTGATGCCTCCCGGGGCCGAACGAGAGGCCGGCATCTGGGAATATGATTTTGATGACCTGGAGGCCGAGATGTGGCGCCGGTTCCAACAGCTGGAGGACCAGCAGGACTGCATTTCGGAAGAGGAGACGTTTCCATCCGGTCGGATACCGGCGGCCATCCTCCGGAGGCTGAAAAAGCTCTACCGTACGCTGTCCGGGCCTCTGGCGCGTGGGATCATCGACAAGCGAAAGCAGTTCAACCTGGACCAACAGAACCTGCTCAACAAGGAGTCCGTGCCGTTTTATCTGGCTTTGACCCTGACGCTGCAGAAGGTCAAGGACCGCCTGAATGTCCTGGAAGAATCTCTGCAAAGGATCGAAGGCGAGCTGGAGGAGCAGTACAAAGAGATCCAAAGGCTGGGCAAAGCAGGGTCGCAAGGCCCGGAGAGGGGCCGCGATGACTGATTTGCCAGACGCCTTCCGATCCTTCCTGGATTCTGAGCCTGCTCCGTCGGATGGGGACCTGGCCCATCGGCTCTACGCGGAGGAGAGGGCTGGGGATGATCGGGCGGAGGGGAAATGCCTGAAAGACCATATCGATCTGATCAAACAGAGCAGGGGGCTCCAGTCCGCGATCAATACGCTGTCCAGGCTCGAAGTTGCTCTGGGTTACCGTAAGCCCACGCTGGGATTATACGACAATGCCCTGCATTTCATCGGGGGGGCGCAGAAATATGGATGCACCCTGGCTCATATCCTTCAGGACGAGTTCGACATCACCCTGATCGCCAACTCGGAGGTCACCCGCGAACAGCTGGAGTCCTGGTATGGACTGGACCTGTCCCGCTGCCGGATCAAGGTGGTCCGGATGCCATATTTCGAACGCCGGGAAGAGGAGCAAGGGGTCTTTGACGCCGGCCTGGTAGATCTGAGGAAGGACAATCCATTCCATGT
>JAUWTO010000367.1 GCA_030614685.1 Candidatus Aminicenantota bacterium | reverse complement strand
CGGCAACCACATCACATGGATGCTGGAGACCCACGATGGAAACATCTGGTATGGCTTCGAGGGGAGCAGCGAAGACCCTGAGGGAGGAATCGGGCGGTTCGATGGCTCTGAGTTCAGGATTTTTTCCGCCCGGAACGGCCTGGCCAGCACGAATACGACCGTCGCCATTGAGGACAACCGGGGCTATCTGTGGATCGGGACCGAGGACAGGGGGATCATCAAATATTCCGGATCTGATGATGCGGGATCGCCGCGTTTCGAAACATTGTCGATAACGGACGGCCTGATCAGCAACAGAGTCACAGCCATTCACCTGGATCGGTCCTGGAATCTCTGGTTCGGCACGGACGAAGGGGTCAGTAAATACGACGGCGAAAACTTCCAGAGCATCCAGGTGGATCTGACTCTCGGCAGTATTCACACCGTCTATGAGGACCATAAAGGGTATTTGTGGTTTGTAACGTCCAATGACGGAGTGATCAAATACGTCCCCTCAGCCAAGGAGATCCGTCCCCGGATTCATATCACCTATGTCGAAGGGGACAGGATCTATCACAACGTCTCATCCCTGAGAATGCCAAGCACCACCAAACGCATCTCATTCGAATACAAAGGAATCAGCTTCAGGACAGAACCGGAGGATTTCAAATATTTCTACCGGTTGGAGGGATTCGATGAGGGATGGAGTGACGCGACCCATGAGACCCGGGTTCATTATCGAGACGTTGGACCCGGCCGCTATCGGTTCAATGTCAGGGCTCTGGACAGGGATCTGCATAAATCCAATCCCCCTGCCGCCGTCGATATCGAGATTTTCCGGCCTTGGTTCTTGACAACGCAGTTTATTTTCATGATTATTCTTGGAGGGCTTGCCTTGTTGGGAGGCGGCGGCTATTTGATCATACAGTTCAACAACCAGAGGAGGACGGCCGTGCGGCTGCGTGAGAAACTGCAGAAGCAGGAAGAGGCGGAACGGATCCAGACCGCCAAAATGCGCTCGCTCCGTCAGTTGGTGGCGGGGGTCGCCCATGAAATAAACAATCCGATCGGAGTGATCTCCAGCAGCATCGACACCAACAGCCGCAGTGTGCGGCGTATCCGATCGATCTTGAACGAGAGGTTCCCTCAAGAGACATTTTCGGAAAAGGATTTGTATAAAACCCTGGAGCTGATGGAAGACACCTGTGAGGCCAGCGGCATCGCCTCCCAGCGAGTGGGATCGATCGTCACAGACCTCCGGACTTTTGTCGGCCTGGACGAGGCGGAGTGGCGTCGAGCCGATATCCATGAGGGCATAGACTCGAGTATCGCCCTGCTGGGCCTGGATTCATCCGGCAGGTTCGACATCCAAAGAGATTATGGAAAGCTGCCCGGGATCTTCTGCTGCCCCAGCAGCCTCAATCAGGTCTTCATGGGCATCCTCAGGAATGCTTCTGAAGCGATCGAGGAGCATGGGGAGATCAGGATCAAAACCGGAGTCCGGGAGGGCTGTGTCAAGATCGAGATCAGCGACACAGGCAGAGGGATACCTCCTGAAAACCTGGAGAGGATATTCGATCCGGGTTTCACTACCAGAAGTGTGGGGGTCGGCATCGGCCTGGGATTGGCCATCTGCCGCAAGATCATCGTGGACGAACACCATGGGCGCATAGATGTCGAGAGTGAGTTGGGAAGGGGAACGACTTTCTCCCTCTCATTCTCCATTATCGAAAAGGGGGAGAGCGTGTGAATAAGAGGATCGGGATCACAAAGGGGCCGAGGTGGGGGGCATCCGCTTTTCTGATTCTGGCGTTGTGTGCAGCCGCCGCCGGGTGCAGTATGACCCGGATGGCCGCCAAACAGACTACGGCCATCATGCTTTTAGCTGCGCCGACCTACGATAGAGAGAGCGACCTGGTGCTTGCCGAACAGGCCAGCGCGAGCAACTTGAAGATGATGGAAGGCCTTCTCGAGGTTACTCCCGATGACGCAGATCTCCTCCTGCTCACGTCCGGCAGCTTCACACGCTACGCCT
>JAUWTO010000099.1 GCA_030614685.1 Candidatus Aminicenantota bacterium | reverse complement strand
CCACTATAAGGGAAGGGATCAATGACGGAAGATGTTTTTCAAAGCCCTAAAAAGCGAGGACGGATCGCCATTTTTCTTTCCGGGCGAGGGTCCAACTTTATAGCCATCCACAAAGCGATCGAAGCCGGCGAGATCAACGCCGATATCGCCCTGGTCTTCAGCAACAAGAAGCAGGCGCCGGGCTTCCTTTTCGCCCAAGAGCAGGGCCTGGAAACCCTCTATCTGAGGCCGAAGAGCTTCCCCGACCGGGAGTCCTACGATCAGGAGATCGCCCGGGAGATCCAGGCCAGGGACATCGACCTGATCGTGCTGGCCGGCTACATGCGCATCATCACCGCCCCCTTCTGCCAACAGTTTCTCAACCGGATCATCAACATCCATCCCGCCCTCCTCCCCTCTTTCCCCGGCCTGCATGTCCAACAGCAGGCCATGGACTGGGGGGTACGGTTCTCAGGGGCGACCGTCCACTTCGTGGTTCCTGAGGTGGACATGGGCCCTATCATCCTCCAAGCCGTGGTCCCGGTCCTGCAGGACGACACGGAAGAGACCCTGTCCAGCCGCATCCTGAAGGAGGAGCACAATCTCTACCCAGCGGCGGTCAAGCTCTACTTCGAGGGGCGGTTGGAGATACGGGGCCGCAGGGTATTCCTCCTGGATTGAGTCAAGCAAACTGAATCGTCGGCACAATGTTTGGTATCCTTGCCATTGGCTCAAGAGTTGTGTCACAATAAAGCACTCATTTTTTCAAAACACAGGTTAGGATCATGGCGCTACAGAAAGACGTGGAAGAACAGTTCACCTATCTTAAAAAGGGCAGTGTCGAGATCATTCAGGAGGACGAGCTCAAGGCCAAGCTGGAGCGCTCCCTGAAGGACGGCCGGCCCCTCAAGGTCAAGGCCGGCTTCGATCCTACGGCACCCGATCTCCACCTGGGACACACCGTGCTGCTCCGCAAGATGAAGCACTACCAGGACCTGGGTCATGAGGTGATCTTCCTGATCGGGGACTTCACCGGATTGATCGGCGATCCTTCAGGCCGGTCCAAGACACGGCCGGCCATGACCCGGGAAGAGATCGACGCAAACGCCGAGACCTATAAGGAACAGGTGTTCAAGATCCTGGACCCGGAAACCACGGTCATCGACTTCAACGCCCGCTGGTTGGGCCAGCTCACCAGCTTCGAGATCATGAAGCTCATGGCCAAGTACACAGTGGCCCGCATCCTGGAACGGGATGATTTCGCCAACCGCCTGGCTCAGGGGCACCCCATTTCCACGCACGAGCTGCTGTACCCCCTCATGCAGGCTTACGACTCCGTGGCGCTGGAGGCGGATGTGGAGATGGGCGGCACCGACCAAAAATTCAACCTGCTGGTGGGCCGCGACATCCAGCGGGAATTCGGCCAGGAACCCCAGATCGTGCACACCATGCCGCTGCTGGAGGGCCTGGGCGGCGTGGAGAAGATGAGCAAATCCCTGGACAACTACGTGGGGATCACCGAACCTCCCCAGGAGATCTTCGGCAAGATCATGTCGATCTCAGATCCCCTGATGTTCCGCTACTATGAGCTGCTGACGGATGTTCCGCTGGCCGATATCGAGGCCATGCGGGAACAGGCCGCCACAGGCACAGCCCACCCCAGGGATCTGAAGGTCGAGCTGGCGCGGAGCATCGTGGCGGACTTCTGGGGAGAGGCAGCGGCTAAGGGGGCCGCGGAAGAATTCGACCGCGTCTTCACCCAGGGCGAGGTGCCCACGGACATGGAGAAAGTGGAGATCACCTTGGACCGCATCTCCCTGCTCGATCTCCTGACAGAAAACAACCTGCTCCCTTCCCGGGGCGAGGCCAAGCGCATGATCCGCCAGGGCGGGATCTATCTGGACGGGCAGCGCACGGAGGACATCACCCTGGAGCTGGAACTCGACAAACAGCCCGAAGTCGTCATAAAGATCGGGAAGAAGCGCTTCTACCGGATCACCCGCAAGCAGGACTGAGGCGACGGCCATGAAGCAGATCTGGGACGGGACGCTCTCCCTGGCAGCATACCGCGGGGTTCTGGATGCCTTAAAAACGGATTTCCCCACCAATTATCTCATCGCTGAGATCCCCCAGATCCTGAGCCAGATCCACAGGCCCAAGATCCTCATCCGGCACGACATCTCCGGCTCACTCTCCAGAGCCTTGGACATGGCCCGTCTGGAACATGAGCTCGCTTATCGGGCATCGTACATGATCCAGGGTGACTCCCCTCGAATGAACCTCACGCATCAGGACACCATCGTGATGCTGCACAAGATCAGGGAACTCGGGCATGAGATCGGTCTCTACATAGTCCTCCCGGAGACGCTGTTCTCCCTCGAGGAGCTCGGAGGACACGTCGAGGAGGCCGGGGCCCGCCTCTCAAACCTGCTCGGCTTTCCCGTCTTTTCCGTGTCCTTCTCATCATCGATCCCGGGTACGCCGGAGGATTCCCAGTTCGTGGGCAGCAAGATCAATGCCACCGCACCTCTCATGATGAGATGGACCCTCGAAGATTCCCAGCCGGCGTGGGAGCTCGAACCTCCCCAAACCGCGGATGACGATCCGGCCAGGGCCCTGCTCCAGGTCATTGTTCGGCCTGAAGTCTGGAGTTTCGAGGGGCCTTGAAGGAATCCGAGGAGACAGATTTTTTCGGACATCTCCCTTTTGACTCAAGTCCCATTATACGATAGAATTTGTAGAATCCTGAGATTGGATGGAATCAGGCGGGAAGCTTCCCGTCGCTGGCGGGAAAGATATCCGCCTCCTGACCAGGAAAACCAACGCATATGAACGATAAAGACAGGATCAAGAAGCTCCAGGAACGAGTCAAACAGCTGGAGAAGCTCCAGACCCAGAAGCAGGACGGCCACCTCTTGCTGCCGGAGTGCGACAACCTGTGTCGCAAGGTTTTCGAGAACGCCAACGATGGTATCATCATTCACGACTCCGCAGGGCGCATCTACGGTGTCAACAAGGCTTTGTATCGGAGGCTGGGATATACCAGGGAAGAGATGCAGCAGATGAACCTCCATGATCTGGTGGCATCCGGACATGGGAAGAAAATAGAAGGTCGGATGAGCCGGTTGGAGCAGGACGGCGTGGCCATTTTCGAATCCGCCGACTTGCGCAAGGACGGTACGGCCATGCCCGTGGAGGTGAGCGCCCGCATCATTGATAACGACGGCCAGAAGCTCATCCTGAGCATCGTGCGGGATATCAGCGAACGCAAGTTAGCTGAAGATCTGATCTCAGCCTCCCTCAGAGAAAAAGAAATCCTGGCTGAGGAGGTTGAGAGGACGACACAATTCAACAATTTGGTATTGCTCTATATCCTGGACGAAATGGACTTCTCCCTCAGAAAGTCGAAAGATATCCTGAAGGATAAACTCAAATTCTCCCGCTCCCGCATCTTGATGCTCCTGTCCACTCAAGACCGATTGTTCCGATCCCCCAGTTATGCTGAAATCGATCTGTCGGCGGTTTTAAGAAGTCTTATTAAACACATCTATGCACTCCAAGTTTCCGGAATCAAAGACATCGTCATAAAGCAAGAGACCCAAAATGTCCATATGGACCTACACAGAGCCCTACCCTGTTGTCTGCTCATTTCCGAACTGCTCTCCAATACCTTAAGACATGCATTTCCCGAAGAGAGGAAGGGGACGGTCCTGGTAAGCGTATCTCAGGATGAAACCGGCCGATATACCCTCATCCTCAAAGACGATGGAGTCGGGCTGCCTGACGGGCTCAATTACCGAAGATCCAGCACTCTGGGTTTTAAACTGGTCATGGATCTGGTCAAGCAGCTGGAAGGAACCATAACGCTGCGGCGCAGCCAGGGTTCGTATTTCACGATCCGATTTGTTTGAGTCCGCCATGAAGATCAACCTGAGATTCGTCGACTGGAAGCTCAAACACAAAGTCGTGTTTCACATTTTTGTGATCGGGTTTTTTTCGGTCTCCGCCTTATTTGTCCTTTTTATCAGATCCGAAAAAAAATTGATCACGGCCTTCACCAGCGAGAAAACCGAGATGGTGGGAACGCTGATCGACTGCAATATTCAACACCAGATAATGACTGAAGGCGCTGAAAGCGTTTTCATAGATCTGGAACGCATGATTCGCGCCAGCAGTCTCGAACGGCTGCGCATCTTGAATATTGACGGGGAGATATTGAACTCATCCGATAAGAGAGAGATCGGAACTATGGCACTGGACAGCGAGAGAAGCCTTTTGCGGCGGTTCTTCTCTGAAACAGACCGGGAGGATTTCTTTACCTCAAAGCCCTATTCCAGGACGCAGAGCTATGTGGCATTGGAAAACAGAGACGAATGTGTACGATGCCATGGCACGGAGGTCCGGTTCATAGGGATCCTGGAAGTGAAATTCGATGAATCCCTCGAGTCGGCCCTCATGCACCGCAGCCGCACGCAAGGGATCACCATCGCGCTGATTACACTCTTTATCCTGACCTTTGTCACATACCGTCTTTACGGAAGGGTCATTAACCGGCCGCTTGTGCGCTTCAAAGAGAACATGAGCCGTGTCCAGAACGGAGAGCTGGGATTGCACATGGACGCGAGCAAAAAAGATGAGTTCGGGGAGCTGGCGCAGAGCTTTAACGTCATGGTGGAAAAACTCAAGCAGGCCAACCGCGAGATCGAGGAGCTTCACAGCCAGCAGATCGAAAAAGCCGGTCACCTGGCTTCGCTGGGAGAGCTGGCCGCCGGGCTTGCACATGAGATCAAGAATCCCATTGCAGGCATCAAAGGCTCCCTCGAGATCATCCGTGACAGGGCGCCGAAGGATGATCCCCAGCGCGAGATTTTCTCGGAGATCCTCAGGCAGACGGAAAAGATCTACCACATCATCCAGGACCTGCTGCATTATGCCCGGCCCAGAGGGCTTTCGAGACAGCAGGAGAATCCGAGCGGATGCATACAGGACGCCATCCACATGGCCGAGCCTCAAACGGGAGACAAGGACATCCGTTTCCAATTTGCGCCTCTTGATAAGGAAGTGACGGCATATCTGGATCGTGACAAAATCCAAGAGGTCGTCCTCAACCTGCTGCTTAACGGGATTGCCGCCATCGAAAAAGAGGGCGAAATCAATATTGAGCTGGATCATGATGGCAGCGAGCTCTCGATCCGGATCGAGGACACAGGAAAGGGCATCTCCCCAGAACAACTGCCGCTTATTTTCAACCCGTTCTTCACAACCAGGAAGCAAGGTACAGGACTCGGTCTCTCCATGTGCCTACAGATCATTCAGGCCCATGACGGGACGATCGAAGCCCAAAGCCAAGTAGGCCGGGGCACGGTTTTGACCATCCGGCTCCCCATCACCCATCACAAAGAAATTCCATGATGCGCAAAAAAGTCCTGATCGTCGATGATGAAAAGCTCATCCGCTGGAGCATCAGTCAAAAGCTCTCCGAGTGGAACCTGGAAGTGATCGAGGCAGAGGACGGACAGAGCGGAATGGCTCGCCTGGAACAAGACCACCCGAATCTGATCCTTTTGGACAATAATCTTCCGGACACAATGGGGATCAAGCTCCTGAAAAAAATCAAGAAAAAATGGCCGAACCTCCCGGTCATCATGATCACCGCCTTCGGCTCTATCGACGATGCCGTCCAGTCCATGCGCCTGGGAGCCTATGACTTTATTACCAAACCCATCGATTACCTGAAGCTCAAGAGCACACTGGACCATGCCATGGAGACCGTCTCCTTGAAGGAAGAGGTGGCTTTATATAAAGAAAAGGAACAGAAACGTTTCAGCCTGAACAACATAGTGGCCGAATCCCCGGCCATGCGGGAGATCTTGGAGATGACCAAGATCATCGCCCGCAGCGAGACCACCATCGTGCTGCTGCAGGGAGAGAGCGGGACGGGCAAGGACCTCATCGCACAAGCCATCCACCACATGAGCCGGCGGAGCGAGGCCGCCTATCTGGCCATCAACTGCTCTGCCATCCCCGAGAACCTGCTGGAGAGCGAGCTTTTCGGATACGAAAAGGGGGCCTTCACAGATGCCAAGGCCCAGAAAAAGGGACTGGCGGAACTGGCCCACAGAGGGACACTTTTCCTGGACGAAATAAGCACGCTGAGCCTGCCGCTCCAGGCCAAGCTGCTGCGTTTCCTGGAAACCATGTCATTCAAACGGGTGGGTGGGCTCAAAGACATCGAGGTTGATTTACGTGTGATCGCCGCTACCAACCTGGATCTGGAACTGGCTTCCGAGAATGGGAAATTCCGGAAGGATCTTTTCTACCGCCTGAATGTTTGCCCTGTTCTCATCCCGCCTCTGAGGGAGCGAATCGACGACATATTCCCTTTGACCCAATATTTCATCAAGCAGGACAACATAAAATTCCGGAAAAACATCACGGGATTGAGCCGTAAAACGGAAAAGCTTATGATTGACTACAATTGGCCGGGAAATGTACGCGAACTGAAAAACGCCATAGAACGCGCCATGATCTTTGAGGAAGGCTCACATGTGACAGAGCGTTTTCTGCCTATCCTGGGCAGGGGAAAATCCTCAATGCTGCAGGGCAGGTCTAAATCTGAAATCGCTGTGGGCAGTATGTCCCTGGATGAGATGGAAAAGGCAATGCTTATTGAGGCTCTGAAAAAAGCCCGGGGCAACAAGTCGGAGGCGGCCAGGGTCCTGGAAATTACCAGGGATACCTTGAGGTATAAGATCAAAAAATTCGATCTTAAATCGGTTGACTTTGAGTCGTCTTGAAGATTGTGCGCCTCGAATTCAGCGCAAATAATTGCGGGATCCTATCAATGGAATCGCTGGTTGGAATACGATTTCGGATTATGATCCACCCCATGGCAGGTGAGAAAGCACTCGCCTGAGAATCGACCTGTAGCAAAATACCCCAGACGCCCGGAACTGCTGGACTGGATCTTCAGAAGATCGACATCTTCTTCAAACTTGATCAAATGTTGATTTATCTGGCTCCCGTGTGAGCTGTGGCAGGTAAAACACGACGTCTGCATGGAGACGATCTGTAGGTCATGAACGGGGAAGCTCTCGTTGGCCAGGATGCTCTGCCGGTCGTGGCACTTGTAGCATAGAGCATACTGCGATTCTCCCTCCGGCACAAAATCAACCAAGTTATATTCGCGCTCCAGGATGTACCGAAAATCAGAACCATGCGGGCCTCGGGGTCCACTGGGGTCGCTGTTGTTATGGCAGTCGGTACAGTTGATCACGCTGGCAATGGTATAGGGAGGTTTGAGGCTGGGGACATCCGGGTTTTTCCCCGATGTCTCCACAGGGTGGAAGGAAGGATTGGCGGGATCGAACCAGGTCTGAATGCTCCTTTGAGCAGAAGAAAATTGATTTATATCACTGTGGCACTTATAGCACAGTTCAAACTCCAACTCATTTTCGCTCCTCGTGCTGCGTTTCTGAAAGGCCCCCGGAGTAAACGCGGGCCTGGGCACGCCGTGTCCGCGATGACAATCCAAACATTCTGACTGGGCCGGATTGAAAATTTTCATGTTGTCTAAAAAATGAGTATTATTTGGGACGCTCTTTAACTCCACAGGATGACGGAAGGGCTTGAGAAATTCCTTTCGCATATTTTTCACTTTTGCTGCGGCGGACATTCTCCTTTCCCGGATGGTTTTGTCCCGCTCCAAAAAATCCCCGTGGCATTGATAACAAAATTCTTCCTCAGGAATCGGAAGCATGCTTGTTCCTGAGATCCCATGCCCCTTGTGACAGCTGCTGCATTGGCGGGGAAGCTTCTGCCAATCCCTGTGCGAGCTGATCTGGGCAAAGCCCTTTGCAGAGAACATCAGAAACATCAGCATGAGGCAGACACTGGATCGTTGATATCTATACATTTTGATCATCAGAATAAATGGCAGACATTGCACACCTCACTGAATGTCGGTTTCGCCCAGAAGGGGATCCCGCTGGTGGCAAAATTGACATCGCTGTGTGCATTATGGCAGCTTGTGCATTGGACCTTGTTGCTGCTGTCTAAACGGACTCTGGGATCTGACCGCATTTCCATGACAGATTTGAGGGGAGTATCCTTGGCATTATTGGCGGCAATGAGTGAAGCCGTAACCTCGAAGGATACGGGATGGGATCCTGAAAGATCCGTCCCGATGAATCCTCTGGCACTGGGAGGCAAAGCCCCCAGGCTCCTGGCTCCACGGCCTCTTCCTGGTGGTCCTCCCATAGCTCCCAGCGCTACGGTCCCATCATGACAGCTGAGACATAATTTGGACGATCCATCCGGAACAAAAGAGGCCTGGCCCGACTGAGCCGCGTCAAAGGTCGGGCTTTGGTAGGTCTTATAATACGCCCCTTCGGAAAGTTCATGATTCCAGAGCGGCTGTTTTGGCTTTGCCGAGTGTGAGGTGTGGCAGAATATACAGATACGTG
>JAUWTO010000101.1 GCA_030614685.1 Candidatus Aminicenantota bacterium | reverse complement strand
TCAGCGGGATGCCAGGTCTGCGTATCCCGGCCCCGGGTTTTTGCGACCGGCCAGGTCCAGAACAGGCCCCGGTGGTGCAGGTGGTCTTGGGGGAAATCTTCCGTAAGAATCTCTAGCCCATCCAGGGAATAGAGCGGATGGATGTAACACGACCGCGTGTACCTGGGATCGACTCCCTCCTCGAGCAGATCCCCATACTGGTAGGTCAGTACCAGTAAGGTCCCGTCGAGGATGGTGAGGCTTTTCCTGCCTTCATTTTCGGAAAACCGAAGCTGGCCCAGGGTCGAGGAAGCAATCACAAACATCAAGACAAGCCCGAGCCCGACCGCTTGTTTTCTTATCATGCACATCTCCGAGGCGATTTCATCACTGACCTGTATCCTGGCCTCAGACCTCTAAAAGCCTGTCGCCTCCGCTCTGCCTCATGAGCTCCCTGACCTTGCCCTCATCCACTTCAACACCCAGTCCCGGTCCATCCGGGATGTAGGCATTCCCGTTTTCGATGCGCAGCGGTTTTTTTAAGACATCGGCCGTCAGGAACTGCGGGCCGTTGAGGGCTGCGGGTTTTTTCAGGCCGTAAGCGCTGTAAAGGCCCAGGGAAGCCGCCAGCGATATGTCCGGATCTGTCAAACCGCTCCCCAGCCAGATCAGGCCGTGCTTCTCGCACAGCTCGATCTGGCGGCGGTTGGATTCCAGGCCCCCGCAGCGGGCAGGTTTCATGGCAACACCATCGCACATGCCGAGCTTAATGAATTCCTCGAGCTCTATCGGGGAAACCACACCCTCGTCCATAAGAATAGGCAAAGCCCCCTGTTTTTTTAGCGCCTGATAGCCGCTGATCCGGTTGGGACGCAGCGGGGCCTCCAGCACGTCCACGCCCGCATCGGCCAGCGCAGGAGCGGCCCGCAGGGCGGTATCTGGATCATAGCCGCCATTGGCATCGGCCCACAGGAACGTCTCCCCGGCCAATCCCTTCACCACTCGGGCCACAGCCACATCAAAAACCGGATCGGGTGCCACCTTGATATTGAAATACCGGTAGCCGCGTTTTTTCCCCTCGGCGACCAGCGGTTCCACCTCGTTGAGTTCCTTGACGTTGACCGTCCAGCTGAGCGGCAGCGGCCCCCCGGGCTGTTTTCCCCAAAACTGTGCCAAGGAGTGCCCCCAAAGCTTCCCGGCAAGGTCATGGAGTGCCATGTCGATGCCGGCACGCGTGATGGGCATCCCGACGGAAAAACCCGGTGCAATGGCACTATCCATGGCCGCATGAGCCCCTGCAATGTCGGTGGGATTCCGACCGAGCAGGACAGGGGCATAATAATTTCGCAGTACCAGGTACGCCGTCTCGAGTGTCTCGTAGCTCCATTTCGCGATGGGCAGCGCCTGGCCCCAGCCCACGGTGCCGTTGTCTGCGGTGATCTTCACGATCACGGCGGCCCGGCCGGCCGAGCCGTGCGGGCCCGTAAAAAACTTGAAATATCCGGTCATGGGATAGCGCAGGGGGAAGAGAGCGATGCGCTCGATACTGACTCTTGGTACAAGCTGGTAATCCGGAAAGTCAGCCAGGCCTAGCGCCAGGGCTGCTTTGGAGGCTGTCCCCAGAAATTTCCGCCGGTTCATTCCTGCCATCTGCCTGAGATATAGGACTGATATCGCTCGGCCACCCGGCCGGTCTTTACATTTCCCCTGTGGACCAGTACTCCCACCCGCTGGGTGAGGGATTCCCCCTTTTCCAGCACAAAAGGATGGCCGCTCTGCGCATCCGGCCGCCGGGGACCGAAGCAGCCATACTCGCGGGTCAGCCAGCGGTGGTCCTGTTCGTCAGGCCACTGGAATACGGCAGGTCCTTCTGTTATGCCCTCGAGAGTATTGGAGTAATCGATCCAGAGGGCGACCTGCATGTTGGTCGCCTCCTGACCCGTGGCGCCATTATCGGCCGTGATCACGCCACCGTTCTCGCCGCTGAACCGTGTCTGCAGCCTCAGGTAGGGCCAGGCATAATGCACATCGTCGCTCACGAATTCGACATCGCCGTAAGCAGAAGTGAGTGTGAACGTCAGATCGAGCAGGTACTCCCCTTTGCCCAAAGCATGGACGACCACATGCCGGGTTTCATTCAGAAGGGGACGATCACCATCCATTTCCCAGACAAGCTCGGAGTCCACGACAGCTCGGCCGGCTGCGGTATCCAGGCGCCGGAATGACCGGTGACGAATGTGATCGCTGAATGGTGGATTGTAGGTGTTTTCGCCGCTCTGTTCCCCAGAATACAGGGCATTGTATGTGCTGATATCCCGCTCCCCTTTGAAGCGGACCGTGTCAGCGAACCACAAGGACCGGTGATGCGGATAGGGTTCTGTCTGCTGCACCAGCATGTTCCGGCCAGAGGGGCTGTTCAGGGGCCAGTAGTGCGGAAGGTCGAGGAGGGCCGCGTACTGATAGACGAACGCCTCCTGTCCGGAGATGAAAACACGGAGGATTCCCTCGGCCTCATCGTTTTTGAGCTGAATCTCCGGTGCGCCGGAGCCGCACGCAGCCGAAAAAAGGATGAACAGACAGAAAAACAAGACTCCACCGTGCCGCTTCCCGGAGCGTGCCATTCTCAGACCGTCCAAGGTTCGCGGTGCGGATAATCCAGCCAGTGGTTGGCTTCGTCGTCTCCCACGAACCGTTCGGCTTTTGGATCCCACTTCAGCTTCCGGTTCAGTTTCATGGCGATGTGGGTAATGACACAGATCGAGTTGGAGCGGTGTCCTATTTCCACCGGTGTTATGGGTTCCTCGCGGCTGCGCATGCACTCCAGGAAATTGCGCATGTGGTTGTTGCTGACGTAAAGCTTGATCTCGTCGTCACCGATCTCCTGCTTCAGGATCTCCCGGTCTGAGGCCTCGATCTTGCCCCGCTGGACGAATATGAATCCCTGATCCCCCTCAAAGCGGACGCCAGCGGGTGTACCCGTGTCCTGGATCAGCCGGACGCCGTTGGCGTAAACTCCGTCGGCCCGGTATGTGGTATGCACATCGAACAGGCCCCGGTCCGGGAACTCGGCCCTGGCCGCGATCTCGACCGGGCCGGTATGATCCGTGCCGTTGCCCCACTGGGCTGTATCGTTCATGTGAGATCCCCAGCCCGTGATCATGCCCCGGCAGTATCCCTCGATCTGGAGCCAGCCCGGGCGGCTGTAATCACGCTGGGGATGCACACGATCCTCCGAAAAAGGTGCTTCCTTGACAGGCCCCTGCCAAAAGTCGTAATCGAGGTTTTTGGGGACCGGCATGACCTGGGGATCGCCTGTCCCCTGGTCCGGAGGGAGCCAGACATGGATGGTATGGAGCTTGCCGATCCTCTGGTTTCGCGTCAGCTCACAGGCCATCCGAAAATACGTAGAGGAACGCTGCTGCGATCCCACCTGCAGGATGACCTTGTTCCTGCGGACCGCTTCGACCACCCGCTTCCCTTCTTCGATGGTGTAGGTCATGGGCTTTTCCAGGTAAATGTCCTTACCGGCATCAGCGGCTGCCACGGCATGGACGGCATGCCAATGGTCGGGAGTAACGATCAGGACTCCGTCAATGTCCTTGCGCGCCAGCAGCTCCCGGTAATCCCGGTAGGCGGCGCATCCGCCGTCTTTTCCCAGCTCCGAGGCATATATCTTGTCCGCCAGCCACTGGGCGTCTTCCATGCGGTGCGCATCCACATCGCACACGGCCACCACGCGCGCCCCGATCTCCAGGCCGCGGTAGATCAGCGACTGCATGTTCCCCTGACCCTGACGCCCCACGCCAATGCAACCCAGCAGCATGGTATCGCTGGGGGCCGGGCGGCTGAAGACCGAAGACGGGACAATGGCCGGTGCAGCGACTGTCACGGCGGCGGCCTTTAGAAAATCTCGACGTGAGAAACCGTTCTGAGTTTTCGATCGAGACATGATACTCTCCTCTTAAGAGATTAGTGGTTTAGATCTTCACACTCGGATAAAACCTATCACGTCAAAATCGCCGTTGTCAATGTCTCTGCAGAGGCATTGAGAAGGCAAAAGGGGAATGAGCGTCATGTATATAAATGGAAATCCGCAAAATGACCAAAGGTATTGACACGGGTATTATTAAAAGTCATACTAATTGTATGAAAACTGCGATATCCATACCTGATTCTCTCTTTAACCAAGTGAGCCAACTTGCTGAAAAAAACAAAACCTCGAGGAGTCAGATTTTTCGTACGGCCGTCGAGGAATATCTGGAAAGATTGAGGTCTCACAAACTGCTCGAAGCTTTGAATTCGGCCTATGCCGACGAAGAAACTCCCTCAGAAAAGCTCCTGCGAAAAAAGTCTCAGGAACATTATGTCAGCGCTATCCTCAGGGAAGGCCCCGATGAAGATCCGGCAGGGTGATATTTATTGGGTGAATCTGGGCTCTCCCAAAGGTTCTGAGCCTGGTTTCCGCCATCCCCATGTCGTGATACAAAACGACGTCTTCAATGCCAGCCGCATCAACACCGTGGTTGTCTGTTCTTTGACCACAAACCTGAGGAGAGCACAGGCTCCGGGAAATGTCACTCTGAACAAAGGGGAGGCCAATCTTACAAAAAAAAGTGTGGCCAATATTTCTCAGGTGGTCACGATCAACAAGTCTGACCTGAAAGACAAAATCGGCACTTTGCCTTCGAAAAAAACCAAAGAACTTGTTGAGGGTGTAAAACTGCTGGTCGAGCCACTTCCGGACCCAAGGCCTTGACCGGCGATTCACAGAGGTGCAAGTTTTGTGTTAGATTCAGGAAGAGGTGACGCGATGGATTTTACAGGTAAGATGGCATTGGTTACTGGGGCATCCCGAGGGATCGGGCGGGCTGTGGCCTCTGCATTGGCAGACAGGGGAGCGCGGATCGCGGTCCACTATAACCAGAACGAGGCGGCCGCTGATGAAACTCTGAGCAGCCTGAAAGGCGGTCCGCACATGAAAGTCCGGGCCGATGTGGCAGAACCAGAGGCGGTTTCCACCATGGTCGAGAGTGTAATCGCAACAATGGGCCGGATCGACGTCCTGGTGAACAATGCCGGCATTTTCGAGGAACATCCCCTGGAGAATGTCTCTTTTGAGGACTGGATCAACACCTGGCGCCGCACCATCGACATCAATCTGATGGGATCCGCTCATGCAGCCTACTGCGTGGCGAGGCACATGATGGAGAAAGGCGGAGGCAGGATCGTGAACGTGACCTCACGGGGCGCCTTCCGGGGAGAGCCGGAAGCCCCGGCCTATGGAGCGAGTAAGGCGGGCCAGAACGCCATGAGCCAGTCCCTGGCCAAGGCGCTGGCGCCCTTCAACATCTTCGTCTATGCCGTAGCACCCGGCTGGGTCAAGACGGAGATGTCCGAAGAGGGCCTGACCGGCCCGGAGGGAGACACCATCCGCGGCCAGAGCCCCCTGAACCGGGTGGCCACACCCGAGGAGGTTGCCCGGGCGGTCATTTTTTTGGCCTCTGAGGGCTCAGACTTCATGACCGGCTGCATCCTGGACGTGAACGGGGCTTCCTATCTCCGATCCTAACAAGGAGGAAATCTGAAGATGAAAACCCACAAATCTCTGTTTATCCCGCTCCCACGGAACTCAGTCATCCGAAAACCTTTGGCCCTGTTTGCTGCAGCCTTCCTGATCCTACTGCTGAGTACGGGTGCAGCCCCGGCAGTCCAGGATAAAACAGAGGCTGCGGGCACGGATTTTGTGTACCCGGGCGATACCTGGCATAGGATAGAAAGTCCCGCTTCAGTCGGATATTCTCAGGCCGGTCTGGACAAGGTGACCGAGTACGTGAAGACCCTCGACACCACTGGTCTCTTGGTCGTGGTCGGCGGCCGGGTCCTCTACGAGTACGGCGATCTAGAGCAGCTGAGCTATCTGGCCTCGGTCCGCAAGAGCGTCCTCTCCATCCTGTATGGGAAATACGTGGCGGACGGGACCATCCGCCTCAACATGACCATGGAACAGTTGGGGATCACAGACATTGGTGGTCTGCTGCCTGTGGAGAAGAAGGCCACCATCGACCACCTGATCACGGCCCGCTCCGGCATCTACCATCCCGCCTCCAACGGCGGAGACAGCACGGCCTCTGCCCCGCCCCGGGGCTCACAGGAACCGGGCAAATATTTTCTTTATAACAACTGGGATTTCAACTGTGCCGGCTACATCTTCGAGAAGCTCACCCACCAGACGATCTATGATGCCCTGGAGCGCGACCTGGCCGTGCCACTCAACATGCAGGACTTCGATCGGCTGGCCCAACGGAAGTCTGGCAACCTCAAGCGGTCCCTCTATCCGGCCTACCACATCTGGCTGTCCACCCGCGACATGGCGCGAATCGGCTATCTGATGCTTCGGCGGGGGAAATGGGACGGGCTCCAGGTGGTCGCGGAGTACTGGATCAAGAAGATCAGCCGGGTCAAGACACGGGTTGAGAACATGAATCCCGAGCCCTACCGCAAGGGCGACTTCGGTTATGGTTACATGTGGTGGGTCTGGGACGGGACCAATGCCGTCGGTCCCTACGAAGGCGGCTACACGGCCAGCGGCGCTTACGGTCAATTCATAACCGTGCTGCCTGCCCTGGACATGGTCCTCGCTCACAAGACAGCAGTCCCACCCCGTGACCGGCAGACACTGATGCGGCAGTTTCGAGGAATCATCGAACGCCTGATCGCCGCCCGCATGGAAACGGATGGCTCCTGAGCAAAGGAAGCCCGGCTTAGCCTTTTGTTTTTTCGACCACGATCACTTCATGGGTCTGGAGCAAGTCTAGGAGATCGATGATCTCCGGAAGGCAGTCCTGTAAGACTCCGGCCTTGGTGGCTATTTCCGAGACACTCAGGAAGTCTTCCGTTGGGAAAGGCAGGTGGAACAGGAAGCGTCCCTGGCAGTCCGTCAGGCTGAACCGCCTGTCCACACGGGATCGGCCCTTCCCCTCATAGACATGAACAGCGGAGATGCGGTTATCCCGGCCTTCCTTGAAAAGAGCGCCGGATGCCTTTCGCTCCCGGATCCGCCAATTCCAGTGTGCGGGCTCAAGACTTGAGTCGTAGAGGGAATCCAGGTCCACAGTGATGTGGATCTGCTGTTTTTTGAGCGCAAACCGAAAGTAGGGCCTCTTCTTCTCAGCCGCCTCCCTTTTGTCCAAAATCCCGGCAGCCTCCAGTCCTTCCAGGAAATCCTGGGCTGTCTTGACATGCAGCTTGAGCCGCGCTGCTGCTTCCGAAGCGGAGATGTCCCGATACATCACCAGCAGCCGGAAGAAATCCCGGGCATACTCTTTGGCTACCAGGGAGGCCAATCGCTGAGCCGACTCGAAATCCGAGGTTTTTTGCATATTCATGGTCCCCTCCCCTCAGACAGCGTTCAGCCGCTTGATGATGGCCTTGGCTTCCCCCTGCCTATATGTGGCCATGAACTGCTTGAAGAGATCCCCCAGAGATGCGCAGAGCTGGTCGAAAGTCAGTTCTTCCTTATAGGCCTGATAGTCGGGTTTTGCGATCCGCACAGAGACCTCGCCTGCATCATTGAAGGCGATGTAGGTCTCATTGTCATAGCTGCGTTTGAAGAACAACAGGTAGCTCCACATGTAGCGGGGGATGATCAAGACCACTCGGTCGGCCTCAAAGACAGGATAGGCGATCACATATTTCAAAAGGAAGCGGGCCAGCCCCCGGGCATCCTCCCTGGTGTAATCAGCACTGCCGGAGGGAAACGGCCGGGCGGCGAATCCGTCCACTGCGCTCTCCACCGGTCTGGCGGCCAGCTCCAGAATCTCCCGGTACCTCCAGTTGATCTGCTTGGAGATCAGCACGAAGAAATGCAGGATCAGAAAAATCCCGGCCGCCACGACAATGTAGAGCCGCCAGGGATGGCCGCCCAGGGGCGGGAGGAAGACCAAGGCTAAAAATCCATAGAAAGAAACCGTGATCAAGTAAACAGGATTCCGGGTCTGCAGCAGGACCAGGAAATGGATCGCCGCCATGAGGATCTGGGTCGATCCCAGCGCCCAGTGTAAACCCACCTCACCGTAAAAAAGTCGAGCGGCAATGATGATTGCGATCAGCACGGCCATGAAAAGCATCATCCACTTCTGGGTTTGTTTCAGCTTCTTAATGTTTGGCATGACATAGGCTCCTTTTTTATTTCAGTCATTATCAACTTCATTTCATATGAAATATAATCGTACGGAACTATCTTGTCAAGTAAATATTCACGAAAAATTGATTTTCATGGGATTTTCCGGGTTTTTCACCGACGGTGATCTGTGATATAAAAGACACACTAAGTAGGGTCCACTGAAAAAGCAATCCATCACTAGGATTTCTACTTCCAATGTTTACTGCCTTCATTTTAGCTTTGGTTTCTATATCATTTT
>JAUWTO010000361.1 GCA_030614685.1 Candidatus Aminicenantota bacterium | reverse complement strand
CGCAGCTCCCGCAGCATGAAAAATCTGCTGTGTGATATCGGTTTCCGGGTTAGGTACATCCGGTTACCATCATGGCTCCCTTATCCCCATGTTGTGTATGTGTGTGAAAAATAACTGAGGTTTTTCAGGGGGAACAAAGTGAAGGAACACAGCTTGTCCTACATTCGGATCGATGTCGTGATTCCAGTTTTGAACGAAGCCCATGTGCTGGAGAAGAGCGTGGCCACTGTGAGGGATTTCCTGAGCAGGCATCTTTTTCATATCTGGAATATTGTGATCGTGGACAACGGATCGACGGACGGCACTCTGGAGGTCGCACAAAAACTGGCATCTGAATACGCGGATGTCAGATTCGTTCGTCTGGATGAAAAGGGGAGAGGGCGCGCCCTGCGTGAGGCTTGGGTAACCAGCACATCCGATGTCATGCTGTACACGGATGTCGACCTCTCCACCGAGCTGGCCGCTTTGCCCAAGCTGGTAAATGCCCTGGTGGAAGAGGACTACGATATCGCGATCGGGTCCCGGCTGACCAGGGGAGCGGAGACCAGAAGGTGTTTCAAAAGAGAGATCACATCTCGGGTCTACAATGTCTTTATCAAGTGCGTGCTGTTTACGAAGTTCACCGACGCCCAGTGCGGTTTCAAGGCCGTGAGCCGGAGGGTTGTCGACGAGGTCGTCCCTCAGATCAAAGACGAATACTGGTTCTTCGATACCGAGCTTCTGGTGCTCGCGGAGAAACAGGGGTACAGGATAAAAGACATCCCGGTGCTCTGGATCGAGGATGACGACACCCGGGTTAAGATCATCCCCACTGCTTGGGAGGACATCAAGGGCGTATTCCGGCTCCGCTGGCTCCTCCTGAGAAATGCCTTGAAGAAAAAGAAGCTGCCCAAGATGGAGGCGCTTTGAGGGTTCTTCTTATCAATCCGAACCAGGTCCACCTGGTGAGCCGGCGCGGCAAGATCTACAACCGGGTCTGGCCGCCCCTGGCGCTGGCCAACTGCGGGGCCCTGCTCGAGGAGCAGGGGCACGAGGTCAGGATCATCGATGCCAATGCCCTGAGGCTTCAGCCGGAAGATGTCGCCGGATTGGCCGAAGGGTATGACAAGGTTTTTGTGTCCTCCTCCAGCCTGGACCGGTGGCAGTGCCCCAATCTGGACCTGGAGCCGGTCTTAAAAACCGTGTCCGGCATTCAAACTGTTACCGAGGATTTCTATATCCTGGGTGTGCACGGGACGGTCAGGCCCAGGGAAATACTCGAGATGACGCGGGCCAGGGCCGTCATCCGCGGCGAACCCGAACTGACCGTGGCGGACATCTGCCGCGGCCGGAATCTATCGGAGATCCGGGGCCTCGCATTCCAGGAAAACGGCAGGATACAGCTCACGGATACGCAGAAAGCCCTGGAGTTGGACACGCTCCCGCGGCCGGCCCTCCACCTCCTGCCCATGGATAAGTATCACTACGAGGTGCTGGGCTCTCATTTTACCCTGTTCGAGGGTTCCAGGGGCTGTGCCTCGAACTGCACCTTCTGCCTGCTGGAGATGTACGGCCAAGGGGTCCGGAAGAAGTCCCTGGATCATCTGATCTCGGAAGTCGAGCATGCCGTCGAACACCATGGAGTGAGGACCGCGTATTTCATGGACCTGGAGTTCACGGTCTTTCGCAGCCAGGTTATGGAGCTCTGTGATTATCTGACAAAGAAGAACAGCGGCCTCAGATGGACGTGCCAGACTCGCTTCGATCTCATAGACCCGGAGCTGCTGGCCAGGATGAAACTTGCGGGATGCCGCCTCATCCACTTCGGGGTCGAGGCCGGCAGCGATGAACTACTCCGTAAAGTGAATAAGAAGATCAGCACACGGAGGATCGAAGAGGGGATGCGGATGGTGCATGCTGCCCGGATCGAATCGGCCTGTTTTTTCATCCTGGGCTTCCCGGATTCGGATCAGTCGGAGATCGAAAGGACGGTGAAATTCGCCAAGAAATTGAATCCGACCTATGCCTTGTTTCACATCGCGGTCCCATATCCCGGCACCTCCCTCTATGACCAAATCCAGGTCGCGGGACATGAGCTTTTTCCTG
>JAUWTO010000360.1 GCA_030614685.1 Candidatus Aminicenantota bacterium | reverse complement strand
TACACCAAATAAAGCAGGATCGACCAGATGGACAGGAAGCTCTCGATCAGGCCGCTGCCTTTGAAAGTTAGAAATCCCACCGCCGCCAGCATGATCACGACTCCGAAGATGTAGGGGATCCCGAAGTTGGCCTCCAGCAGGATCCCCGCAGCCGAGCCGATGACTGCCAGCACGATGAACAGAAGGATGAAGTAGATGATCTCGAACAGGATCCAGAAGGGGCCCAGGAGCTTCTGGAAAAATGTCCGGTAGTCATAGGCCTTGAACACGCGAGCGAACTCGAAGGTCACGGCCAGGATGATGGACCACATGACCGTGGTCACAAGCACCATTCCCAGGAGGCCGCCCACAGGGCCGTTGCTGAGGAAATACTCGACAAGTTCTCGCCCGGTCCCGTAGCCGCCGCCGATCGTCACGGACTGGAAAACGAACCCGGGCAGGAGATATTTCTGGAAGCGGGCGGATTTCAGGAATGTCATGCGCCCATCTTAATAAAAATAAGGGGCAAAAAAAAGGTGCCAGAGGAAAAAAGGGGATAGGTCCAATTAAATTTTGGCACATCCATGTGGCTAAATACATCTGTCCTCTTTTTCCCGGATATGTGCCTAATTGGACCTATCCCCTATTTTCCCTTTTTTCATGTCCTCTTTTTTGTTCTATAATACACACAGCTATGACCCACGATGTTTATCGCGAACGGGACCGCCGAATCCGGTCTGTCACTCTGTGGGGGGCGCTGCTCAACTTTCTGCTCATGGCCCTGAAGATCGTGACCGGGATCTTCATCCGGTCCACGGCCCTGATCGCCGACGGGATTCACTCTCTCTCTGACCTGGTCACAGACTTTGTAGTGATCCTGAGCTCCAGGCTTTCGAACCGGCCCGCGGATGACACTCATCCCTATGGGCACCAGAGGTTCGAAACCCTGGCCGCCGTGTTCGTCTCCGCCGTGCTGATGGTCGTAAGCGGCGGACTGATCTGGACGGCCGCCCGAGATATCCTCAAGGGAGAGGGACACTTTCCAGGGGCTTGGGTGCTCGTGATCGCCGCTATGTCTGTCGTCTCTAAGGAGGCCATCTTTCAGATCACAAGGAAGGTCGCCAAGAAGACGCACAGTGCTGCGCTCTATGCCAATGCCTGGCACCACCGCTCGGATGCCTTGTCTTCCATCGCTGTCCTGGCTGGAGGGATCGCGGGGCTCTTGGGTTGGGCCATGGCTGACCTGGCCGCCACCATTGTCGTGGGATTCATGATCCTGGGAGTGGGCCTGAAAATATTCTACCAAGGAATGGTCGAGTTTACTGAACACAGCGCCGATCAGGATTCGATCAAAGCGATCGAGGAGATACTGACCGCTGAGGATGTGATCTGCGGTTGGCATGCCTTACGCACCCGAAAACTGGGGGGGGAGCTGTTCATAGACCTTCATGTACTGGTGGATGCGAAGCTCACAGTCCGGGAGAGCCATGACATCACACTGCGTATCGAGGAACAGATCAAGGCCCGGTTATCCAAGCCGGTCAACGTCCTGATCCACATCGATCCGGATACCGTTGAGCCTCACTGATTTTTTCCCCAATCCGCTTCCAAAGCGTATGTTATACACCGCTCGAACAACGGGTAGTCGAAATCCGGACACGCGATTCCCTGTGCCTCCAGAATGGCCCCGGCTTTTTCCCGCAGGAAAACACGCCGGTCCTGCATGTAGGGCAGGTAGGCACCCAACTGCCTACGAACGAGCATCTCGAGGGGACTCGGGGGAGACTCCGCATACTCCTCCCGCGAAACGGACTCGATCCCTTCGAGATTAAGAAACCGCTGAACAAAGTCAATGATCCGGTCCAAGGGAACCGGCCGGGGATTTGCGATGTGGAAGATGTCGCCCTCCCGGCTCTGCTCCATAAGCGCTATGGCGGCTTCCACAAAATGATCGACAGGAATGACGTTCATGCTCCCGTCCCGGCCGTTTTCGATCCTGATGGGTAGAGACATATCCCCGCTGTCCCTGAGACGGATTCCCATGGCGCGGGCATGCCGGCCTCCGTCCTCGCGGATATCCTGCAGGTACAAGCCTCGCATGTAGTTGATGAGTTTAAC
>JAUWTO010000098.1 GCA_030614685.1 Candidatus Aminicenantota bacterium | reverse complement strand
CATGATGGCCCGCCAACCGGATGTGCCGAACTTGATCATGGTCACCTTTGCTCTTAATTAACACAAGTTCCCCTGAAAATCAAGCCTTTCAGTCCCTTCTCCCCCATGTTCCCACGCCATCTCTCCACTCCACCCACCGTCTCTCCACCCCAGCCGACCAACTCTCCACCCCAACCACCCGACCATCTTTCCACCCCAACCTCCCGCCTTAAAAGGATGGGATGGATTGCCATAGCTCTTCACCGGTGCAGCAGGGGTATGACTAGCGCTTCTGGGTGGTCATGGGCACGAAGCGGACGCTGAGGACCCTCTCCGTGTGAGGCTTGCCGTTTTTCTTGGTGATCACAGAAAGGGTCTGATATGTGCTGGGTTTTCCCAGGGGAAGTACGATCCTGCCCCCTTCCCGGACCTGCCTGAAAAGCTGGGGAGGCACCTCGGAGGTGGCGCAGGTGATGATGATGCCATCGAACGGCGCCTCATCCTCCCAACCTTCCCCCCCGTCGTTCCACTTTACTCGAACGCTGTCATAGCCCAGCTCGGCGAGTGTGGCCCCCGCCCTATCCGCCAGGCTCCGGATGATCTCGACGGAGAACACGGCCGCACCCATCTGAGCCAGCACAGCCGCCTGATAACCCGAGCCGGTCCCGATCTCCAGGATCTTCTCGCGCGGCCTCGGCTTCAGGAGCTGAGTCATCAGGGCTACGATATAGGGCTGAGAGATGGTCTGGCCATCACCGATCGGGAGCGGATGGTCCGCATAGGCCTGATGGCGGTAAGCAGGACCGACAAAGAGGTGGCGCGGGACAGCGGCCATAGCCTCCAGCACACGAACATCTGTGATATCCCGGGACGCAAGCTGTCGATCCACCATCTGCTGGCGGAGGAGTGTGTAATCATCCTCCTGACCGGAGGCCCCTAAGGCAGCGAGAAATCCACCGACCAGGAAGCAGCCGGCCGCCCATCTCGCTATTTTCGACATCTTTTTCCCCAGGCTCTATTCCTTTTATATTATAGGCCATACGAGAAAAACTTCAAAGTCCATCGTCCTTCATATGAGGCTCTCCTCTTCATTCGGGCTGCAGGAATCCAAGAGGACGGGCCGGTGTTCCCTGTTCCATTCAGGGCGGGTGGGCATGGGGGTGGTTTGGAAGGGGGTCACCTCTTAAGATGAGAGAGAGCAGGCAAAATATCACCTCCCCAATCCTCCTTTTGGGTGATTGACCCTGAAAGTACCTTTTGTCAGTATAAAGGACAATTTAACAGGGTGGAATGCAGATGCTGAAACGTACACTATTCCAGTCGCGCCCGGCGCTTACAGCGCTCGCAGCGATTTGCACAGCACTCCTGTATTTATATTTGACAAAGATAAACCAATTTGATACTACCTTAATCAATCCTAGCTATGCCTTGTTCTTTGTATGTGTACAGATGAAAGCTGTCTATCCAGGCTCATTTGATCCAATCACCAATGGACACGTGGATATCATCCAGCGGGGGCTGAAGATATTCGACTCGATTGTGGTCGCTGTTTTGGAAAATCCCAAGAAACAGCCGCTTTTCACGACTAAAGAAAGAGTGGACATTATCAGGACCATTTTTAGCGAGCAGGGAAAGGTGGAAATCAAATCGTTTCATGGGCTCCTAGTCGATTTCGCCCGGGAGAATCGGGCGAACGTCATCATGCGCGGGCTGCGCGCTATTTCGGACTTTGAATATGAGTTTCAGATGGCCTTGATGAACCGAAAACTCGATCCCGAGATCGAGACCTTCTTCATGACTCCCTCGGTCAACTACTCCTTCCTCAGCTCCCAGCTTGTGAAGGAAGTGTCCTATTTGGGAGGGTGCCTCGTGGGGCTGGTCCCCGATAATATCGAAGGTCTGCTGAAAAAGAAGTTTGAGCAAGATCCTCAATCTACTTTATTAAAAGGATAAGCACATGTTAGGACTAAGCCGAGGAAAAGAACTCGTCGGGCTTGATATCGGCTCTTATTCCGTGAAAGCCGTTGAGTTGAAATCAAAGAAAAAGGACGGAGCAGAAGCCTTCGAAGTCAAAAAGATCGGATACGAGCTCCTTCCCCATGACGCCATTGTGGAAGGGACCATTATCGATTCCGCGGCCGTTGTGGAAACCATAAAAATGGTCTTTGAAGAGAATAAGATCGCGAACAAGAACGTCATCATTTCCATCAGTGGCAATTCCGTGATCATCAAGAAGATTTCCCTGCCTGCCATGGAGAGCCAGGAACTGGCCGAATCCATCATCTGGGAGGCGAAGCACAACATCCCCTACCCCTACGAAGAGACCAACGTGGACTACGCCATTCTGGAACCACCCGCCCATGCCGCGGGCCAGAACCTGGACATTCTGCTGGTCGCGGCCAAGAAGGACAAGATCGCCAACTACAGCAATGTGATCAGCCAGTCCCGCAAAAACCTGGAGGGGATCGAGGTGGATGTCTTCGCCCTCCAGAACATCATGGAGATCAACTATCCGGAGATCTTTCCTGACAAGACGCTCGCCATCATCAACCTGGGGGCGAACATCACCAACGTTGTCATCATCGAAAAAGGGATACCTCAGCTTTTCCGAGACCTGTCGCTGGGGGGTTCGTTCTTCACGGAGAACCTGAGCAAGGACCTCAACCTCAGCTTCGATGATGCGGAAAAGCTGCTGAAGGGGCTGCCGGTCGAGAACGTCCAGCCCGATCAGCTGCAGTCGGTGCTCAACATGAATGCTCAGAACCTGCTGGAAGAGATCGAAAAGACGTTTTCCTTCTACGAAGCCGGAGAAAAGAGCGATAAAAAAGTCGAATTCATTTTCCTGAGCGGTGGACTCTCCAAACTCAAAGACCTCCCGGGGTACTTTGAGCAGAAGTTCAACATAAAAACCGAGTCCCTGAATCCTTTTCGAAAGATCGATTTCGACGAAAAGAAATTCGATCCCATGTATTTCGAAGAGATGGCCTCCCTCTTCGGGGTCGCCACCGGACTCGCAACTCGAAAAATGGACAAATAAACAATGATCAGGATCAACTTACTCAAACCTGGACAAAAAGATTTTAGGGAGGCTTCTTCCTCCGCGCCCATGGTGGAATTCAAGGAGAAGAAGAGCCAAGCCCTGTTCGGAGTGATCCCGCTTCTGGCCATACTCGCCATCGCCGCTTTGTTTTTCTTCCAGAAAAGCGAGATTAACAAGGAGCAGGACCTCCTCTCCAAGGCGCAGGAAGAAAAGCGGAGCCTGCAGTATGTGGTAGTCAAGCTGGAAGAACTCCAGCAGCAGCGGGAGTTGCTCCAGCGGAAGATCGACCTCATAGTGCGGCTTCAGGCCGAACAGCCCAGCGCCGTCATCATCCTGGATGAGCTGAGCGAAAAACTACCGGATTGGGTCTGGCTGACCGAGGCGTCCTACGACGGTGCCCAAGTCAATCTGAAAGGCCGTACCGTCAACAACAACATTCTGGCCGACTACATCCGCAGCCTGGAAGAGAGCCCCCACTTCTCAGACGTCAACCTGATCCAGACGATCCAGCGCCGCTTGCGGGACGACACATTCAACGAGTTCTCGCTGAGCGCCCTGTTCCTACCGCCGGCCGCTCCACAATCAACGGCCGCACCAACCACGGAAGGGGGACAAAAATGAAAGACTGGCCCTGGTACGGTTATATCGTTATCGCGGTCCTGATCTTCGGGCTCTTCTTCTTTCTGTACTACAAGCCCAAGAACGAGGAACTGAAGAGCCTGCGGGAAGAGCGGATCGCGACGGAGAACGAAGTCATTCAGCTCCAAAAGAAGAAGGAGCAGCTGGATCAGATCGAGGTGGAACTGGCCAACATGAAGGTCAAGCTCAAGGAGCTGGAGACCATCATTCCGCAGGAAGAAGAGATCGCTGACATCCTGGAGCGCATCCAGCAGTTGGCTTTCGACTCGCACCTGAACGTCGACAAATTCATCCCCAGGCCCCTGGTGGAGCAGGAATTCTACTCTGAGAAGCCGATCAACATCGAGATGACCGGCAACTATCACAACCTGGCCATCTTCTTCAACCACCTGAGCAACTTCGCCCGCCTCTTCACAATCCAGAGCTTCTCGATCAAGGCCGCGCGTGATCAGACCGACACCAACACCATCACAGCGGCCACAACCGCCAAGACCTACATATTCCAGGAGCCGCCCCCGCCATCGGAGGAGCCGGCTCAAAAACCCGCAAGGAAAAAATGATGAGAAAATCCATGATCCTACTCTGTGTTCTTGCACTCCTGTGCGCAGTACTGCAGCCAGTTCCTGTATACGCGCAGGAGGAGGAAAAGGCCGTACAGCAGGAACAGACTCAAGAGGTTGACACCTCGGCGATCCGGAAGCGTGGTGCCATCACCTACGACCCCGCCGGACGAAGAGATCCGTTCCGTGATCTGCTGGGGGGTCAGGATATAGACGCAGCCGGGGCCGAGGGCATCGCCGGCATGGACATCGATGATGTTGTTCTGATCGGCATCACCAAGGCGCGGGGAATCCTGAACGCCATCATCAACGGCCCATATGGATTTCCCAAAACCATCAAGACAGGCGATAAATTTGCAGACGGTTTCGTCTTATCCATACATGACTCTAAGGTTGTTTTCCGCAAGACACGCGAAAGGGGCGTCCCCCTTTACAAACCGAAAGACGTCGTCAAAGAAATAAATCCGGAGGAGCGATAACATGAGAGGGAAAACATATTTACGGGTACTCTCCTTTCTGGGTGTCCTTTCGCTGATGTGTGGATTGGGAGTAAGCTCTGACAGACCCCCGGTCAACATAGATCAGATCTCAGTACAGGCCGGAGTTCTCAACACCAAGATCGTGCTCGAATCCGCCGCACCGCTAGCCATCCTGGGTTCCCATTATCTGGAAGGGACATCCCCCACACTCGTGGTCGACTTGAACAAGATCACGACCCAAGATGCCTCTAACCTGCGGTTCAGCGAGTCCTCACTGGTGAACAATGTCCAGGTCGACAATGCCGCCGAGGATTCTTCCCGCCTGATCTTCGACCTGAAGGAGCAGGTGCCCTACCGCATCTATTCCGATCCCAAGGGAACGGTCATCGAGTTCAACCAGTACCAGAACGGCCAGAAGGGCTACATACTCGAGCCTGCGCTACAGGCCAAGATCGAGAGCCAATCCATGCCGTCCACATATCTCATGGATATCCAGGTGACGGGGAGCTCGGATCGTGTGGATATCGTGGCGGAACTTACCGACGAAACACTCTCTCACGTGTTCGTCTTGAACGATCCCCTGCGCCTGGTGGTCGACCTGCACAATACGCTCTACACACGCCAGTCCACAAACTACAAGGTGAACAGGCTGGGCGTGGAAAAGGTCCGTGCCGCCCAGTTCCAGATGGACGATCCCTACACCATAACCCGCATGGTGTTCGACCTTAAAAAGCCTCAGCTCTATTCCGTGGAGGCCCAGGATAATCAGCTGATCGTGTCCTTCTTCGACAAACAGGAAGGGATGGTCACGCCCAATGGAGACGACGAAGAGGCGCCCCAGCCGGCTCCTGTCCCGGAGGAGAGGCCGACCCCCACCGCTGAAAAAGCATCTGGGATCGAGTTGAGCGCCCCCCCGGTCGCCAACCTCAAGCCGGCCAAGGTTGAGTTCCCGATCATCAACGTGAACACGGCCCAGGACCCGGAGCAGGAAGAGGAGGTCACTCAGTTCGCGCCGCTTACCATCGCCGAACAGGACACAAAGTTCCGCGGGGAGGCCCTCACGCTCAGGTTTAGTGACGCCGACCTTCAGGACGTGGTCTTCTACCTGGCCGAGTTCGCCGGCCTGAATGTGACCTTCGATCCAGGCGTGACCGGCATCGTCAGCCTCAACCTGGTCGAGGTTCCCTGGGACCAGGCCCTCGACCTGATCCTCAAGCAGAATAAGATGGGCAAGGTCATCGAAGGCAACGTGCTGCGCATCGCGCCCATGACGGTGCTGACGCGCGAGCGCGAAGAAATGAGGCGCCTCGAGGACAGCAAAGAGCTCTCCGGTGCTCTCAAGATCCGGACGTTCTGGCTGTCCTATTCCCGGGCTCCCGATGTCCAGGCCCTGCTGACCTCCAAGATCTCCACTCGGGGCGAGATCATCATCGACAACCGCACCAACACGCTGACCATCACGGACGTGGAAGACCGCATGGCCATCCTCGAGTCCATGATCGAAGTGTTCGATACTCCGACTCCCCAGGTATCCATCGAGGCCCGGATCGTGGAGGCCACCTCCACCTTCATCCGCAATCTCGGTGTCCAGTGGGGTTTCCGCGGCATCCAGGACCCGTACTACGGGAACCAGACGTCGCTGAAGTTCCCCAACAAAGCACTGGTGGACGGAGCCATGATCCCGCAGGGTATCGTGACAAAGGGTATAGCCGGCCCCCTGGGCGGATATGCCATCAACCTGCCGGCTCCTGCGTTCTCGACCGCCATGGGCATCTCCTTCGCTAACGTGCTGGATACCTTCCGGCTGGACATGGCCCTGACCGCCCTGGAGACCTCGGGAAGCGGCAAGATCATCTCCGCGCCCAAGATCACCACACAGAACAATCAGGAAGCCAACATCGTCCAGGGGCGGCAGATCCCGGTGCAGACAGTGGCCAACTTCACGGTCACCACCCGGTATGTCAACGCCGCCTTGGAACTGCGGGCCACGCCCCAGATCACGGCCGAAGGCACCATCATCATGTACATCGAAATCCAGAACAATGCGGCCGACTTCGCCAACCTGGTCAACGGCATACCGCCCATCACCACACAGAGCGCGCAGACCACGGTCATGGTGCCCGACGGCGGGACCACCGTGATCGGAGGCATTTACCGGACCGAGGATTCGATCACGCGGGAAAAAGTCCCGCTGCTCCATAAAATTCCGGTGCTGGGAAATCTGTTCAAGTCGTTTGCCAGGACAAAGCAAAATCGAGAGCTTCTGATTTTCATAACTCCCAGAATAATCAAGTGATAAGGTGGACAAAATGAAAAAAATAACCATCACCTTAAAAATCATGGCCATCCTTCCTCTGGCATTTGCCCTGATCTCCTGTAATCCGATCGAGAATGAGACGACCTCGGCCAGCATGCTGATCGTGGAAACCATCATCGGTGAGTCATTGGATGGAGATAAAGGCAACTACCTGGAATCGGATGTCCTTTACGAGGACGAGACCAAGGGGATCACGACTATCTATGCCGATCCCGCCCTCGCCACCCTCCGGGCCGCTCTGCTGGATCCGAACTCGATCACCGGCCCCTCTCACCTCAACTCAATCATCATCGAACGCTACCGAGTCAGCTATTCCCGATCGGACGGGCGCAATACCGAGGGGGTCGATGTCCCCTACACCCATGAGGGTGTGCTCTCCGCCCTGCTCGACATCGGGACGACCCACGACGTGAGCTTCACCATCGTGCGGGCGGCTGCCAAGGCGGAGCCGCCCCTGGTCGATCTGCACGTGGGCCGCGATGCCGGCGTGCTGACCTGCCTGGCCAAAGTCGAATTCTTCGCCAAGGACCAGGTCGGTCGCGCTGTCAAGGCCACCGGCTACCTGACCATCCACTTCGCCAACTATGTCAATGAAAGCGGCGGAGGTGGTGAAGCGGCCGGACGGAAAATCCAATGAGAAGGATCAGGACAATGAAAAAGAAAACATATACGTTATTGACGATCGGTCTGGTGGCGCTGATGATCGCGGCCTTCGGTTCGTGCAAACGGGACACCGTAGGCATAGCCGATCCCACCGGTCCTTCCACCCTGGCTACCGTCCTCAAGCTCGGCGCATCCCCCAACGTGATCGCGGCCGGCCTGCAAGAGCGTCAGACCGCGGTCATCAACGCCCATTTGTACAAGTTCGACGGCTCGCCTATCTCAGGCAAGATAATTCACTTTGAAGTCATCGATGAGTTAGGGAACAAATTCTATCTGGGCAACTTGGACGGATCTCAGACCCTCGTCTCAAAATCCACGGACGGTTCAGGGCGGGTATCAGTCACCTATCGAGGTCCATTAGCAGAAGAACTCAATTTAGGAATGGTAAGGTTATACATCAGAGCTTTTCTGGGATGGGATGGAAAAGAAGAAATTTCGGAGATATGCCCGCTAATTATTATCGGAGACGTTTTCTCAGAATTCGACCTCCAGTTTGAGCTACAGGCTTTTCCAAACGTACTTTGGTGCGGGGCGACCAATCCGACCTCGAGGATCGTTGGAATCTTTAGATACGAGAACGGCATGCCGATCGTTGGACGGAAGGTGTTCTTTAAAATCACATCTGGTCCCAGAGGCGCTGAGGGCAGATTCTAATACGGAACTACCTATACTTATGATTTGAACAACGAGAAGGGATATGCGGAAATAACATACATCGGCCCCACGACTAGCCAATTGTCAAGAGATGGGATGGTCACCATCCAGGGCCAGCCAGAAACTGATTGGATAAAGGTATATGATCCAGACTATGACCCT
>JAUWTO010000172.1 GCA_030614685.1 Candidatus Aminicenantota bacterium | reverse complement strand
TCTTGACAAAATAGAGCCGGCCGCCGGCCATGAACTTGAAGTCCATAAAGATGGGCGCATCGTGCAGGACTACCTCGTCGAGGAGCTCCCCGTCAAAGTCGTATATCAAGAACTTGTCGGGATTGGATCCGATGACAAAGAGCTTGCCGTCATGGAAAGCGTAGTCCCGCAGGTAGATCATCTCCCCCGGACCCTGCCCCTTCTTGAAGAAGTTGTGGAGAAAGCTGCCATCCCTGTCGAACCGCAGCATCAGATCACGGTCAGCTAGGAAGATCGAACCGTCCTGCGCGACCTTAACATTGTGGGGATACTCGAAAAAGAAATCTCCGCCCTCGTCGGTGACCTTCATCTCTTCCCGGATCTCGAGGATCCGCCCGGCATCTGCACTTCGAGGTTTGGCCGGATTCTCGATAATGTCCTGTGCGGGAACAGGCCCTGACATAGACAGCATGGCCAGGATCCACACGGACCACACACAATTTCTCATGTCGAACTCCTAATTTTCATAAACAGTCCAAAGCCCCTTGGCACAGGCGTTTCCGTTCCGGATACCCCTGTGTCTCGAATATAGACTATCTGAATCTTTGGGTAAAGGCGCATTGTGTTTGTCGGGAGAAATCGGGACAGAGGATCAGACAATCAGCCCTCGGATCAGAAAGAAAAAGAGAGTGTCAGGCCCTGCTGATAGGGTGTGAGCATAAGCCAGATGTCCAAATTCTTGGTAGCCAGACCAGAGTGGCAGGCGCATATCTTCTGCCCAACATAATACCCCAGGGCAGCCCCGAAGAAGACATCGGAAGGCCAGTGTTTATCCTGAAACGGCCGTGCAAACGCGACAAGGGTTGCCATGGAATAGGAGAGGATGTCCACGACCAGGCTGTCATTATGATGAGCAATCACCGAAGCCACGGAAAAAGCCGCGGTCGTATGGCCCGAAGGAAAAGAATGGTAATCGGATTCGAGGCTAAAGGGCTGGAATGAGTGCTTGCCTTCCTCTGTGTAGGGCCGGGCTCTGCCCACGGCCCATTTCAGGGCGTACAGCACAGTGGAGGAGATGAGCAAGCTCTCCACGCTCAAAAGGGCGGTCTTGCGCATGCCTGTGCTCCCGATAATCTCGCCGGCTGCATAGAATCCCCCGGAAACACCTAGCAGGATGAGCGGCTCCCCGAATCTGGAGACGAATTTCCAGAAATCGTCTCCCGACGTGCTCCTGTTGGTCTTGGTCCAATCATAGATGCCGTCATCGCCGATATAGATCAGCCCCGTAGCCCCTAAAGCTACCGCGAACTTGGTCCAATCCCGCCCGCCCCACTCCAAAGGCCCCGTCCAGACGGAGACGAAGTCGTTCTTCAGGTCTTTCAGAAACTGTGTGTTCAGTCTGTAGGTGCGAGGATCTTTCTCTTGAGATAGGGCAGGACCGCCCACAAGTAACAGCGACAACAACACAAGCCCAAAGAGGGTTCTCATTCTCTTTGGATCTATGGTTATGCTCACTCTTGGCTCCGTAATAATGCCACCATCATATAGGGAACGACTGAGTGGTTTCAACAGATCAGGGCCTATTCTTTCACCCATCCTCCGACCTATACCGTTTCGTCAGCACAATGATGAAAAAAATCAACGAACCCGTTTCCGAGTCATCACGGGTTTCTCGTAGGCCCCGAAGTGGACCATGATACTCTTGCCTTCCTGTCCCCATCCGAAGTCGATGCGCAGCACTCCTACGATCGGCAGCAGCAGCCGCGCGCCAACTCCCACTCCCCCAATAAACTTTTTTCTATTGAATTGGTCCCTCGTGTCCCAACCGATCCCGAGGTCTCCGAAAAGGGCCACATGCAGCCCTCCCCTGTACTTGATCTTGAAAGGCAGGTGGATGAGCCGGGGCTCAAGGAGAGTCATCCGGTATTCGACCGTATTTATGAACTGATTCTTGCCCCTCTGGGAGGCAAACTCCCGGCCGCGCACCGTGTTGGTGCCGCCGATCCCAAATACCTGCCAGGGTGCGATCTCTTCTCCTACATCTCCGGTCCGCAGCGTCATCAACGAGAAAATGGCCAGGTTGTGCCGGTCCCAGAAAGGCAGAGGCTGGTAGCGCCGGATATCCACGTCCAGCTGAACGAATTTGCTGGAGTTTTTGAAGATCCGCACATCTCCAGCCAAGTGGATCTCATTCCACCAGCCGCTGCGCGTATCGGGGACGGCATTGCGGCTATCGATCCCGAAATAGGCCCCGAAACGCGTGGCATAATCCTTGCCATCCGGCGACAGCGTCGATCCCGGCTTATCGCTCTGGATGTTGATGATTTCGGAACTCCCCCCCCATCGCCATACTTCCCCCAGATGGCTTCCTACCCGCAGGTATAATTCGTTGGCGATCTCATAGGATTCCGTGATGAGGTTGTCTCGTTCCCGGTGATAATATTCCAGGGCATAACCAAGATGGTCGCCGGATACCCAGGGATTCTGAATCAAGACCTCGGCTTCCTTGCTGCCACCGAAAAGCACACGCCCGGAAAAAAAGATATCCTTGCCACCCAGGTTGGGGAACTTGACTCCCCCTCCGACCGAGACGCCATTCTCATCGGAGATTTTGAGACCGATCGAAGGCATGATGGGGAAGGTCTCCACAAAGACATAGGTCAGGATTACCTCGTCTCCCTCGATCTCGGTATTGATCGAAAGGTCGCTGAAGATATCCAGGCGCTCGAGCCTCTGTATCTCTTTGTCCAGATGTTCCTGGCGTAAAAAGTCCCCCACGGCGGAGATCAACTCACGTGTGATTATATATTCCTTGGTCCGTTTCAAGCCTTCGTAGCGGATCTCCTTGATGATCTTCCCTTCGGCAGCCTCCTGGTTTTCCTGGGCGAAGGCAGCTCCAAGGAGGCAGCCGAAGATGAGCACAAAAGAGAGTGGGAGAATGGTAGATTTCCCCATCTCCTTCTTTCCGATCATGCCTTGATGCCTACCGACTTACTATCATATTCGAAGGGGTACATCAAGGAAGGTGAGCTTCGCGGCCCGTTTGTTATGAAGGCCGCTGATGCCCCGGCTGAGGGCCCGGGCATCTCCTGGATAGGTTTTGTGGGAATGCATCAAGATATCTTGTCGCGACCAGGACGCTTAAATAGTTTCACCAAAAAGGGATAAAGAAACCAGGAGAGCTCCCATATGATGGGGCCCACAAATGCAAAGGGGAGGGTGATGGCTGCCGTGACCGGCTCGGCATAATACCGCTTCCGTAATTTTTCGGCATGTTCCTGCGTGACATCAGATGCGAGCAGCCTCCGGTCTTTAATGGCGTATCCCCACGTCGCCGCGGAGGTGAGCCCTACCAGGAGTGCGGTGATGCTCTCGATAGCCCTAGTGGCTACCCCGGCTCCCACATCCATGCCCAGCTTGATGGCATAGAGGAACAGTAGCAGGCTGAATAATTGTGCGATGGAGAATGCGGTATGCTTGCCGTCTGTGTGGTCCAGGTTATTGAACAGGACGTTGTTCTGGGTCCAATAGATAATGACCAACAAGACAAAGACCAACACCAGCACATAGCCCAAAGCATTCGCAGACATGAACGCTTTCATGCCTTCGAGGTTCCAGTCGGCCTTTGTGGGCCGCGGCAGGAGCTGGAATGCACGCCAGAGCAAGATCGCATAGACCACATCCATCACGGTCTCGAGCCTCCTCAGCTGCTTTTCTTCACGAATCAGTTGAGCGGTGTCTTTCCTGCTGTTGTCCATCATTTCACCTCCCGAGATTAGCGATGGGATATTACTTGCTGCCCCAATGGAATAGGTAGCCGATGCCGACACCGTCGAAGTCCGCACCACGTTCCACACGTTTCCCGCTCACCACATAGATTTTGATGGAGTGCTGCGGGGCGAGAGGAACAGATAGTGTCAGCCCGAACCGGAAGGTGGAGATCCTCGTATCCCGGTCAACTCCCTCGACCACAGAACGACCGCCGTAGCCATATCCCAGATCCGCCGATGCCCAGATGCCCTTGGAAAAGCTTCGGACCAAATGGATCTTGGTCGTCCACAGCGGGCGCTGTTGCAGCAGATTACCGCCATAGAAATCGGGATTCCTGGTGAAAAACCAGAACCCGGTGTAGGCCTCGATGATCCACTGGCCGAACCTGTTTGCAATACCGAATTGAGGCCGGATGGTCCAGCGGTTGGAGCCCAGATTGATGAGTTTTTCCGGATAGTACAGGCCGAGCGGGGCAATGACCTGGAGGCTGGCCCCAGCGGTCAAATTCTGGGAGTAGCTCCGGAACTCGCTGGCTTCGAGAGCGGGAGCCCCATAGAAGTTCACAGACAGCCGCAAACGCGGATCTCCAAATCCCGTGCGCGAGGTGGATCCCGCCTGGCCTTCCAGCAGCCCGGACCAGTCTCCAGCCGCAAAGGGGACGATGACATCAAATTTGCCGGACAATCCGAAAACATCGATTGCGCGGACATATGCACCTGCGAACGAGTGAAGACGGCTGTCCAGGTCCTCGATGGGGATGGCCGGATCAAGCAGGATATTCCCCTTGGCATAACCATAACCCAGGAACAGAAAATTCATACCCACGGGAACGTTGGTCAATGATCGAGGTTCAAGTTCCTGGGCCGGCAGCGGTGTCGAAAGAATCGCCAACGAAAAAGTCGACAGAAGAACAAGAATGCTGTTTCGGAGCGAAATGTGTGTCCTCATGTTCTGGCCGATCTCCGTACCGAAAACCTGTTCCCTAATGCACCGGCTCGAGATCTTCAACCTTGTCCGATGTCATGATCTTCGCTTCGGTAATCTTCCCGAGAAGCTTCATTCCCCCCCAGAGCGCTCGGAAGCGTTCGGATCGTAAGAGACACTCCAGTTTTTCGCGGGTTTCACACTCTCCCAGATAGACATAACTTGCCGGCTTCCTGCTATCCAGCAGTATCTGCTGTTTTACGTCCTCCACCAAAATTACATTGGAATGAACCAGCCATGGAACGGCCTGTTCGAACTCCTTCATCTTCTGCGGGAGGATCTCGAAAGATATCTTCAGATACAGCATAGG
>JAUWTO010000357.1 GCA_030614685.1 Candidatus Aminicenantota bacterium | reverse complement strand
GCCAGCTCCGTGTCCCACGCCGCCCTCTTCATCAAGAACATCTACCAGCCCTTCCGACCCTCCCGGACGGAGAAGCACTACCTCCTTGTGAGCAAGTTCGCCATCGCCGCCATCCTGTTGGGCGGCATCGTGGTGGCGCTCTTCATCGACAACCTGCTTGTCCTCTTCAAGTACAGCATCTCGATCCCCGCCATCTTCGGCGCCTCCATCTGGCTGGGATTCGTCTGGCGGCGGCTGTCCAAGCCGGCGGTCATCGTCCAGGTGTTCGTCTGCCTCGTGATCTATGCCCTCATCCCCAACCTGTTCCAGGGCTGGAACTGGGCCCGTACCAATCCCGCCTTTCTGCAGGAGACCCAGCCGCGGACCGTGATCATCACCACCGCGGCCCTGACTAAGGATGTGGATGAGGGGCGGGCAGAGACCGTAGGCCAGACCATCGAGAAGCCCCGTGTAATCGAGCCCGCCGGAGTGTTTTTCGAGAGTGTCGTGCGTACCGACCCGGAGGACCCTGGCTCATCCAAGATCGGGATCGGGCGCTTCCATGCCGAAATCTGGGTCCTTAGCTGGTTGGGCATCGACTTTTCCCATTTCCAGAAATCCCAGTTGGTGGCAGCCCGCTTCTTCTTCGATGCCCTGTTCCCCTTTTTGCTGCTCTTCCTACTGTCCTATCTGACCAGGCCTGTGTCCAGGGAGGCTGTCGACCGCTTCTTCGCCAAGCTGCACACGCCGGTCCAGAAAACCCCGGAAGAGGAGCAGCGGGCGCTGGAGGTGGCCTACGCTGACCCCCGGATGTACGACCAGCAAAAGATGTTCCCGCGCTCCAACTGGGAGCTGCTCAAATGGACAAAAATGGACTATTTGGGTTTCTTCGGCAGCTGGGTGCTGGTGGGTGTCATCATCCTTCTGCTCTGGATCATGACCACGATCCGCTAGTCATTCAACCTGAATAATTCATAAAAAATGTCAATATTTCAGATTTGGCGTTATTTATTTATCTCGAATAAATCAAATGTATATTGCGTATGTACATTGAGATAATATAAAAAGAAGGAGTCTGTAAAATGAAACGATGGTCAATTCTGATTTGTGTGTTCGGCATCCTGTTGACAGCCGGCACGACCGGGGCAGCAGCCGAAAAGGATTATGCCGGCATCTGGCAGGGGGTCCTCAAGGTCCCAGGTCAGGAGGTGCGGCTCGTGTTCAAGATCAAAAAGGCCGAAGATGGTGGGTACACGGCTACCATGGACAGCCCGGACCAGGGCGCCACTGACCTGCGTATGGATTCGGTCACGGTGGAAGAGGACGCTATTGTCATGATCTATAAAAGTGCGGGCATTGAAGCCAGGGGGACGCTCCAGCCCGACGGCGAGCACATGCAGGTCGTCTTTAAACAAGGGGGCAGGGAGTTTCCCATGGAGCTCGAGAAAGTAGAAAAAGTGAAAGAGGTCAAGCGCCCCCAGACCCCGAAGAAGCCCTTCCCCTACCAGGAGGAGGAGGTTTCCTATGAGAACACCGGCGCAGGCATCACCATCGCCGGCACCCTGACCCTGCCGCAGGGCGAAGGCCCCTTCCCGGCCGCGCTCCTGATCACAGGTTCCGGCGCCCAGAACCGGGACGAGATGATCTTCAACCACAAGCCCTTCCTGGTCATTGCGGATCACCTCACACGGCGCGGCATTGCCGTGCTGCGGGTGGATGATCGCGGAGTGGGCGGCACGACCGGAAATCTGGGTGAGTCGACCACAGACGATCTGGCTGGGGACGTACTGACGGGCGTGTCCTTCCTCAAGGATCGCGAGGAGATCGATCCCGGAAGGATCGGCCTGATCGGGCACAGCGAGGGCGGCATCATCGCCCCCATGGCCGCGGCCCGGTCCGAGGATGTGGCCTTCATCGTGCTTATGGCCGGGACCGGACTGACCGGCGAGGAGATCCTGTACATGCAGAGCGAGCTCATCGCGCGGGCCGGCGGGACAAGCGAAGAGGACATTCAGAAAAGCTTAGATGAGGCGAAACGCATCTACAGCGTTTTGAAGTCTGGACAGGACAAGATGGCTATGGAACAAGCCCTGCGGCGCATGTACGAGGAAGACATGGCCAAGCTGAGTGAAGAGGAACGCAAGAAAGAAGAG
>JAUWTO010000396.1 GCA_030614685.1 Candidatus Aminicenantota bacterium | reverse complement strand
TGGGTCCCTCCATGGTCAACGTGGTACAGAAATATCTTGTGATCGACCTGGATTTTCTGGGATACATTCCCATGGATGAAAACGTGCCGCTCAGCCTGCAGAATCTGACCCCGTTTATCCGGCAGAATCCCGAATCCGAAGTCACACAGGCCATCGCCTCCATAGCCGGGAAGCTCGAGAACCGCAGGACTCCACCGGCAGGGACATGATGACCATGCGGCTGAAAAAGACCGAAGATATGAACTTCTACGAGATCCTCAACGTGCCTCCCAGTGCCTCCCAGCAGGACATCGAGCACGCCTACTCGGTGGGGAAGTATGCCTTTGAGGAAGGCTCGCTGGCTCATTACGGCCTCGTCGATAAGGAAGAGAGAGAAAGTACCCTCAGCCGGATCGAAGAGGCGTTCAAGACACTGAGCAAGCCCCGCAAGCGAAGGCGATACGATGTCAGGATCCTCAAGATCAAGTCCGAAGCCGACGAAGACGCCTATTTCCGGACCACTACCGAAAGAATGGTCATCGAAGAGGTCGAGCCCGGGACAGGAGCACGTTTCCGGGACAGGATAAGGCGCATCTTCCGCAGGTCCTGAGCGCTCGCAGCGGGCTCACGTCAGAACTCCTTCACGATGTCGTCTTCGGTCCCGAAGCGGAGGTCGGGTCCGGAGGAGGTCAACCGAAAATTCAGGTCAGAGATCCGCTCGTACTTGAGCTCCCGGCTCCAGGCATCTTTTTTCCCGGTGGTCATGGGGCCCAGGACGGACAGATCGTCCAGGCTCTTGGGTAGAGCCCCGTGCTGGGCCGAGTACATGGTGATCAGCCGCTCCAGGGACTGCATGTTGACCTCTGTCAGCTGATGCTTGGCCCGGTCAAAGGCGCTCACTTTTTCCTCGATCATCCCCTTTTCTCCTGTTTTTACGATATAGAGAGCCAAGACGATGACCGAGGCCATAAGGAGTATAGCCATAAATCCTCTGATCTTCATGGGAACCTCGCTGAATCCATCATAGCACGACACCCGGGGTTTGAAAACTTCGCCGGCCCCTCACCTGGCCTTATAATGACGTGAGACAATCCAAAAATGCGATACGAATCCAAATTATTGAATCATTTTCCTTGAATTCCGGGGGCATTCTCCCATAGCTACCCTGGAATCAAGTCTCCCCTATCATGGTATGAATATTGCACAATATATTATGGGGCATGGGAATATAAGTCTATGGAAATTCGTCTAATTCCTATGAGGGGAGACATCCAATGCCTAAAAAGTTTATCCTGATCAAAAGCCTAGCGCTGGGAATCTTTCTGACTGCCGGCCTGGCTCTCCTGGCGCAGCAGCAGTCGTTTGTGGAACAATCCCTGGTCGTCAATGTCGAAGTGCCGGTGCGTGTGTTCAAAGACAACCAGTTCCTGGCAGACCTAACCGCCAAGGACTTCGAGCTGTTCGAAGACGGGGTGCCGCAAAAGATCGAAGCTGTCTACCTGGTGCAGGACGGCCAGATCAAGAGAAGCGACGAAAAAAAGCGGT
>JAUWTO010000329.1 GCA_030614685.1 Candidatus Aminicenantota bacterium | reverse complement strand
CCGGCATGCGGACGAGCTGAAAGATGCGGGGCAGGACATCTTCCCCTTTGTCGAAGAAGAGATGCGCAGCATGGCCTACGGCAACTGGAGGACCATGATGTACGAATCCCTGGTGCGGTCCAGCGTGGTCCGTTGGGACCTCTCCCAGAACGGCCGGGAATCGGCCGAAAGCCGGATCGACCGGGAGGAGAAGAACCATTTCTTCTGGATATCCGGGCTGTCGGAGCTGCTCGGAGAATACGAGGCGAAGCGGGGCATCTATCCCGACCTCGAGTCTTTTTTCCCCGAGATCAAAGGCTTCTTCGATGATTATGCCGCCAACATGGAAGAACGGATCGGTGTGATCAAGTCGCGATGGGAGGAAGCGGCGCGGGAGATGGCCGCCCGGGCCCCCAAGATAACCGGAGACGTCTCCTACGACGAGACACGCACCGTATTCACGATCCCCGTTGAGCTGGCGCCGGATACGGAATACACCGTGGGCCTGAATTCCAAGAATGCCCTGGCCTTTCAGGACGAGGAGGGAAACCCACTGGTGCCGGTCACGTTCCGCTTCAAGACCCGCGGCCGTTGAGCCCCGCGGTTATTCAGAGCAGGGTCCTGGCCAGCAGGAGCAGGCCCAGGGCGATCAGCAGCACATACACCCCCTTGGCGAACCGCTCCGTGGAAAAGGCCTGGTTGATCCGCCCTCCCAGGTACACGGCGGCAAAGACCAGGGGCAGCGCATACAGGTAGGTACGGATGACCGGCCCGGTCCAGAGCCCGGCCAGTCCGTGACCTGCCAGGATGAACAGGCTGGTCGGGAACAGGAAGCCCTGGAGCGTGGCGCGGAAGGTCTCCGGATCCCAGCGCTTGAGGGTGCCGTAGATCACCACCGGCGGGCCGTTGCTGTTGTAAGCGCCCCCCAGTATTCCGGCTATGAACCCGAAGGCAAAGGCCGACTTTTCGCCCCGGATGGTGAGAAGCCTGGGCCTGGCAAGGCTGTAGATCCCAAACCCGATAAGAACGGCCGCCAGGATGACCAAAAGGACATCTTCATAGGCCTCCTTGAGCAGGGCCAACCCGATGGGGATCCCCACCGCGGACGAGACGATCAGACGCCAGGCGCTGCGGATCCGCACCTTGCGCCAGTTCTTTATCAGGATGCTCAGCCCTATGGTGGAGGCGGCCAGCGCCACCAGCGGGGTGGCGGTCTTCAGCCCCACCAACAGGGCCAGCAGGGGCATGGCTACGAGGGCGTCTCCGAACCCGAAGGTCGAGCGGATCAAGGAGGAACAGAACAGGACCAGATAGACCAGGTATACGTGCTGCATTTAACCAGGTTTATTAGTTGTGCGATCTCTCATTTTTATCCAAAGGAGTGCATTATACCATTATGTGTGAAGTATCTGAATGAAAGAAATTGCTTGACAAGCTGTGTGATGAACAGTATATTGTGATACACAGCAATGTGAGAAATACAGTATGAGAGAAAATGATGCAGAGGAGGTCGATTCCCATGGATCCTGAGTTCGGCCATTTTGAAAGCGAGATGAACCGGGGCTTTCTGCAGTTGTTCGTACTGGGAATGCTGGATTCCCCGACATACGGGTACCGGATGCTCAAGACCTGTGAGGGACTGGGCTACAGTGTCGAGGAGAACACCCTGTACCCTCTCCTGAGGCGTCTGGAGCGTATGGAGCTGATCCAGGGCGAATGGAACGTGGCTGGCGGCCGTCCCCGCAAATTCTACGTCATCACTCCTTTGGGGCGTGATGTGCGGGTGAGGCTGCTGGACATCCGGAGAGTCCAGAACAAGATCCTGGAAAAACTGGAGCAGGGGAACAGAGAGGAGGACGGCCATGTATGACAATCTCGAAAACTATTTGCGGGAGGTCCATCATTTCCTGCCCCTAAAAGGCAGCGATGAGATCCTGAGCGAACTGAGGAGCCACATACTGGAAAGGACAGAGGATGCTTACGGCGTCATCGATGAGGAGAGCCTTGGGAAGGCCATAGAAGATTATGGATCCCCGCAGCGAGTGGCTGAGAAGTATCTGGAAGGCTGTCATGTCATCTCTCCCGGTTTCAGGAGGCACCTCTTCCTCTATACCGGAATGCTTTTCGTCCTGCATACCGCCTTGACCATTACGGCCTGGTTTTTTGGAACAGACATGCTGATCCTGCCCTTCTTTTATGTTCCCAGGTTCAGCGGCCTACAAAGCCTCTTCTATCTTCCCATGGCGCTGATCTATGATTTTGGGCTGACGGCCTTTGTCCTTTATCTTGTGACTCAGAACAAGGGCGAGGCGCGACTTCCCTGGCCCCGGTTCTGGAAAGGTGCCGACAAACCGTCCCCCCCGCCCAAGCCCGGCATGGCCGGCCTTCTCTCGCTGTTGATAGGATTCGGAGTGGTCACCGCGGTGTTTTTTGTCTTTCGCACGCTGTTTTTTGTCACCATCGATCTAAAGGACCCACAGCCCCTGTTTGATCCCCGGGCCAGTCTCTATTTCTCCGTGATCCTTCTGGCCCTGTTCGGATCGGAGGCTGCTGCCTATACGGTGCGTCTTTTCCATAATTCCCATTCCGTCATCCTGGTCAAGAACGGTGTGATCCTTATCCTGCTCTGGCTGGCCTGG
>JAUWTO010000103.1 GCA_030614685.1 Candidatus Aminicenantota bacterium | reverse complement strand
TTCGGCCTCTATCTTATGAGCATGATCTTCTATTCTGCGGGCAAGTCCTTTGCGGCCGAACTGCCCAAGTACGGCGACAAGGTCCTCCTGGCGATCGATTCCCTCCAGCAGCGCTTGGCCCAGCCTTCCGACATCCAGCCCATAGACTGGAGGGAACACATCGACCTGGGGAGGATCGGAGCCGTGCTGCTGTCTTCCCTGGGGCCCTTCCTCTCCTTTATCTCTAAGCTGTTCCTGATATTCTTTTTCCTGATGTTCATCCTGGCGGGCCGGGGTAAGACCAAGGAAAAGATCAAGCGGGCTTTTGCCCCTGAGAGAACCGAGCGGGTTCTGAGCATCATCGAAAACATCGACTCCCAGGTCCAGAGATATCTACTGATCAAGACATTCGTGAGCCTGATCACCGGGGCCTTTGTGACGGCGGTGCTCCTGGCCTTCGGGGTGGATTTTGCCATCACGTTCGGGTTTTTCGCCTTCATCCTGAACTACATCCCTACCGTCGGCTCGGTTTTTGCTACGCTCTTCCCTGTAACCATCGCGCTGCTCCAGTTTGACTCCATCTGGCCGGCGATCTGGATCTTTGTCCTGTTGACACTCATCCAGCAGATCATGGGAAATGTGATCGAGCCCCGACTCATGGGGCAGGGACTGGGTCTGAGCCCCCTGGTCGTGCTCTTCTCCCTGTTTTTCTGGGGATGGCTGTGGGGCTTTCCCGGGATGATCTTGGCGGTCCCGATGGCGGCGATCGTCAAGATCGTGTGTGCCAACATCCCTGAGCTGGAGCCGGTCGCCGTGCTTATGAGCAAGGAGTGACTTCAGCTTCTTATCACTTCTTTTTTTTATAAAGGAATGATTCCGAAGTCAGGGATTTGATCTTATTCCCGAAGTGCTTTCTGAAGGCCCGTTCCGCCGCTTTCTGTTCCGCGTCTTTTTTTGAGGACCCCTTGGCCTTGGCCAGGCGTTTGTCCCGGAATGACACCTCCACCTCGAAGCGTTTCTGGTGGTCAGGGCCCCGGGTGGTCACCGTCTTGTAGACCGGGGCGATGGAGTCGTCTCTCTGCAGGTGTTCCTGCAGGGCGGATTTGTAGTTGTTGATGACGAAGTCGTCCGTATCGATCTTCCGGATGAAATGGTTGAAATGCTCCATCAGAAACCGGCGTGCCTCGTCGATCCCTCCATCCAGGTAGATGGCGGCAATAACGGCTTCGAAGGCTCCGGCCAGGATGCTCTTCTTTTTCCGGCCCCCGTTTTTTTCCTCGCCCTTCCCCAGCAGGATGCACTTCTGCAGCCTGATGTTTTGGGCGAATTCATGCAGAGCTGAGGTGGAGGCTATGATGGATTTCAGCTTGGAGAGTCCGCCCTCGTCCAGTTCGGGGAAGGAATCGCAGAGAAAGTCTGCCAGGATGAATCCCAGCACGGAATCTCCCAGAAATTCCAGAACCTCGTTATCGTCGGCCCCGTCTTCCGACTCATAGGCGAAAGAGCTATGGGTGAGAGCCTGGGTGAGGAGCTGCGGGTCCTGGAAGGTGTAATCGACCCTGTCTTTGAACCTTTCGAGATGGGATTTCATGGGTAGATGATCCGGCCTCCCACGATGGTCATGTCTGCCGCGCCCTTCAGCTTCCAGCCCTGGAGGGGAGAGTTGCGGCTCCGTGAACGGAATCTGTCCACATCCACAACCGTGTTCTGATTCAGGGACAGTATGGTCAGGTCGGCATCGGCACCGACCTCGATCATTCCTTTTTCATCCAGGTGGAGTATGCGGGCGGGGGCTGTGGAGAACATCTCGATGAAACGCTTCAGCGGAAGGATCTTCCTGTGGACCAACCGATCCAGGATGAGGGAGACGGCGGTCTCGAGGCCGTTGATGCCGAAGGGGGCCAGGTCGAACTCGACCGCCTTCTCATCAGGGGAGTGGGGAGCATGGTCGGTGGCGATCACATCGATGGTCCCGTCGCGGGCGCCTTCCTGCAGGGCCCGGACATCATCCAGGCTCCTGAGGGGAGGATTGACCTTGAGGCGCGTGTCGTAGCCTTCCAGCAGGGAGTCGTCCAGGACCAGGTGGTGAGGCGCAACCTCTGCCGTGACTTTTACACCCCTGGCCTTGGCCTGACGGACCAGCTCGACAGAGCCGCGAGTGCTCAGGTGGGCCAGATGGATGCCGGCATCCGCTTCCTCAGCCAGAATGAGGTCCCGCGCGACCATGACCTCTTCGGAGGACGCTGGGATGCCCTTGAGTCCCAGGCGATAGGAGATCGCCCCCTCGTTCATCACACCCTGTCCGCTCAAGCTTTTATCCTCGCAGTGGTCGATGATCACGGTCCGGAACTGCCGGGCATACTCGAGGGCCCGGCGCATGATCTGGCTGCTGGCCACGGGCTGTCCGTCGTCTGAAAAGGCGACGGCCCCTGCTGCCAACAGCTCTCCCATCTCGGTGAGCTCCTCGCCTTTCTCTCCCAGGGTGACAGCGGCGATGGGCAGGACGTTGACCACGGCGTTTTTCCTGGACTCGCCCACGATATATTTGGTCACTTCCTGGTTGTCGTTGATGGGGGAGGTGTTGGGCATGCAGGCGATGGTAGTGAAGCCGCCCCTGGCTGCAGCCAGGGATCCGGTCTTTATGGTCTCCTTGTATTCATAGCCGGGATCCCTCAGGTGGACATGCATGTCGATGAAGCCGGGAGCTACCACCTTACGGGAAGCGTCGATCGTCCTGGCCGCATCGTCGTCGAGCTTGGTCTCGACCGCTATGATCTTTTTCTTTTCGATCAGGATATCCAATGTCTCATCGGTCGCCGATGCAGGATCGATGACCCGGCCGTTCTTAATCAGTAATCTCACGCTCTTTTCCTCCTAACAGTAGGTAAAGCACGGCCATGCGCACCGAGACCCCGTTTTGGACCTGCTCCAGGATGACCGACCTGGCAGAATCCGCCAGGTCGGCGGAGATCTCCACGTCCCGGTTTATGGGCCCCGGGTGCATCAGGATGGCATCCCGCTTGGCTCGACGGAATTTTTGGGGAGTGAGGCTGAATAATTCCCGGTATTCCCGGATGGACGGGAAGTAGATCTTTTTCTGGCGCTCCAGCTGGATGCGCAGCATCATCACCACATCGGCCCCGTCCAGCGCCCGATTCAGGTCGTACTCCACCTCGGCGCCCATCCCGGAGAACTCCCGGGGAAGGAGGGGAGGCGGCCCGACCAGCACCACGTGCGCGCCCAGCTTGTTCAGCAGGAGCAGGTTGGAGCGGGCCACGCGGCTATGCAGGATGTCGCCCACGATGACCACCTTCAGCCCTTTGATCTTCTTCCGATGACGGCGGATCGTGAATGCGTCCAGGAGTGCCTGGGTGGGGTGCTCGTGGGTGCCGTCACCAGCATTGACCACAGCGGAGGTACAGAACGTGCTGATGAAGTGTGGGCTGCCCGAGCTGGCGTGCCGGATGACGATGGCATCGGTGTTCATGGCTTCGAGGTTGAGGATGGTGTCCTTGAGGGTTTCACCCTTGGCGACACTGCTGGTGGACCTGCTGAAGTTGGAAATGTCCGCGCTGAGCCGCTTGGCGGCCAGCTCGAAAGAGCTGCGGGTGCGAGTGCTGGCTTCATAGAAGAGGTTGATGATGGTTTTCCCGCGCAGCACCGGCACCTTCTTGACCTCTCGGGTGGAGATCTCGGCCATGGATTCAGCTGTGTCCAGAATGTGAGTGATATCGGATGCGGACAGCGGCTCGATCCCGAGCAGGTGTTTGTGCTCGAATGCCAAAGTGCTCTCCTAGTCCATCCCTGCGGGCTCTATGATCTGGACCTCGTCTTTGTCATCGATCTCTTTCATCTGAAGCTTGACCCGCTCCCGGCGTGAGGTGGGCAGGAATTTACCCACGTAATCGGAACGGATGGGCAGCTCCCTGTGCCCCCGGTCGATGAAGACCAGCAGCTGGATGGTCTTGGGTCGCCCCAGGTCGATCAGGCTGTCCATGGCCGCCCGGATGGTGCGGCCGGTGAAGAGCACGTCATCCACCAGAAGGACATTCATTTTTTCGATGGAAAACTCGATATCCGTCTTCTTGACAACATGCTGTTCCGAGATGTCCGTGAAATCGTCACGGTACAGGGTAATATCCAGCACTCCGACGGGCACATCCACGTCCTCGATCTCTTTGATCAACTTGGCGATGCGTTTGGCCATGAACACACCTCGGGTCCGGATCCCGACGATGACGAGGTTGTTGAGGTCCCGGTTTCGCTCGATGATCTCGTGTGCCATCCTCTGAAAAGCACGCCGGATCTTGGCAGAATCCATGATCCTGGCTTTGATCTTTTCCTCCATCTGTATCTCCTTCCGGATTCCGGATCAGATCAAGGAATTAGGGGTGGCTTGTCCTGAAGAATCCGGCATGGCGAAGTCCTCCATAGAAATGCACTATCTGGGGTCAAAAGTCAAGGAGAGGGGGGAACAGGATGGCGGGCGAAGTAGTGGCGGGCCTCCAGGAGATCCTCGCTGATTTGCTCACAGAGTTCATCCGGAGATCCGAAGCGCCGCTCTTCCCTGATATTTTTGAGGAATCGAATAGAGATATCGGCTTCGTATATGTCCTGTGCAAAATCCAGAATGTGGGTCTCGATGCGGATTCTGTTCCGGCTAAAGGTCGGCTGAGTGCCCACGTTGGTGATGGAGGCATGAGTGCGGCCGTCCACTGTGGCGGTGGTCACGTACACGCCGTTGGGCACGATCTCGTTCCGGGTGGCGAGGTTGGCAGTGGGGAATCCCAGGCCCCGTCCCATGGTCTGGCCCCGGATGACCCGACCCCGGATCTCGTAGGCCTCTCCCAGCAGCCGGGCGGCTCTGGCAACCTCTCCGTTTCGGGTGAGGTCGCGGACAAAGCTGCTGCTCACCGTTTCCCCTTCCTCGATCAGGGAGGGCACTGGAAATATGGTCAGGGCGTATTTGCGCGCGAGCCTGCCCAGGAGGGCGGTGTCGCCCTGTCTGTCATGCCCGAATCGGAAGTTTTCGCCTACCACGATGACGTGGCTGTTGAGCCTCTCAATGAGGATGCTGCGCACGAACTCTTCTGCACTGAGGCGGGCCAGATTCCTGTCAAATGCGAGGATATAGACGGCTTCCGCGCCGAAACGCTCCAACTTCTCCAGTTTTTGCTTCTCTGTCTGGAGGAGCTGGATCTTGCCGCTGCCCGTTACCTTGCCCGGGTGGGGTGAGAAAGTGAGGATCAGGGGCATGAGGCCTTCTTCAGAGGCCTGGCGGGCCAGGAAGGACAGGATGCGCTGGTGGCCCAGATGCACGCCGTCAAAGTTCCCGATGGCCACGGCGGCCGGGTCGGCAGGGCCGCCGCGAGCGTCGGAACTGTGCAAGATCTTCATTTTTTTATAACCGCTGTTCCCTTGTTTCCTGTTGTTGGGATATCCAGGTTAGAGGATCGGATTGACTCTCTTTATGAATTAAGGAGAAAATATACACCAACTGAGACTAATGTTCAACTTGAGGAGACAGGAGTTGGCGATGGATGACGCAGAAAAGGCAGGAAGTCAGTTTGCGGAGCTTGTCCGCATACTGGATACGTTGAGGGGAAAGGACGGCTGCCCCTGGGACCGAAAACAGGACGAGAAATCCCTCGTCAACTATTTCCTGGAAGAGTCCTATGAAGTGGTGGACTCCGTGTTCAATAAGAATCCCGCTTCAGTGGCCGAAGAGCTGGGCGACATGCTCATGGAGATCGTGTTCCTGGCTCGTCTCTACATGGAGAAAGGCGACTTTCACATGTCCGATGTGGTCGAGGGGATCAACCGGAAGATGATCCGCCGCCACCCGCATGTATTCGGGGAGCGCAAGCTGGCCGATGCGGACGAGGTCATGGCCTCCTGGAACAGGCAGAAGATCTCGGAGAAGAGCCGGGAGTCGCTCTACGACGGGATCAGCTCTTTCACTCCGGCCCTCCTGACCGCCTTCCAGATCGGCCTTCGCGCCTCCCAGTACGGTTTTGACTGGCCGGAGCGGGAGGATGTCATAGAGAAGATCAAAGAGGAGTCTGCGGAGCTCGTGGAGGCAGCCAGGGGCAAGGATCTGTGGGACGTCATGGAAGAGATGGGCGACCTGCTCTTTGCCCTGGCAAACCTGTCCCGTCACCTGGGTGTAAATCCGGAGATCGCGCTCCAGTTCGCCAACCGCAAGTTCATCACCCGCTTCCGCTTTATAGAAGGGGAGCTCAGAAAGCAGGGGCGGGATATCGAAGGGGCTACGCTGGAGGAGATGGAAGAGCTTTGGCAAAAAGCCAAGGAGAAAAGCTAGGAAGCGCTATCCTTCCCGGCCTTCCGCTGCATCAGGCTGGCCTTGATGAGTTCGTCGATGTCTCCATCCAGGACCTTATCCGCGTTCCCGATCTCGACGCTGGTCCTGAGATCCTTGATCATGCGATAGGGGTGGAGCACGTAGGAGCGGATCTGATTTCCCCAGGCGATTTCTGATTTGGAGTCCTCCAGCTCCTTCCGCTGTTCGTTTTGTTTCTTCTTTTCCAGCTCATACAGGCGTGACTTGAGCACCTTCATGGCCGATGCCTTGTTCTTGTGCTGGGATCGTTCGTTTTGGCATTGGGTCACGATCCCGGTCGGGAGGTGTGTGATGCGCACTGCTGAGTCCGTCACATTGACGTGCTGCCCTCCGCGCCCTGAGGCGCGGTAGGTGTCGATGCGGAGTTCTTCGGGATTGATCTCGATGGCGATGTCATCGTCCACCTCGGGATAGACGAATACGGCGGCAAAGGAGGTGTGCCTCCGCTTGTTGGCGTCGAACGGGGAAATGCGGACCAGCCTGTGCACCCCGGACTCATGGGTGAGGTTGCCGAAGACATAGTCGCCAGTGATGCGGATGGTGGCGTTCTTGAGGCCCGCTTCTTCTCCATGAGTCAGGTCGAGCACCTCGGCCTTGAAGCCCTGGCGCTCCGCATATCTCAGGTACATCCGCAGCAGCATCTGTGCCCAGTCCTGGGATTCAGTCCCCCCGGCCCCGGGATGGATGGTGAGGATGGCGTTGCGGGTGTCATCCTCACCCACGAAGAGAGTCTTGAGCTCCGCCGTATCGAGGATGCGGGAAAACTCAGCCAGCGCTCCGGCGAGTTCTTCCTCGACGCTCTCACCCTCCCGGCCCAGCTCCAGCAAGACCTCCAGTTCTTCTTTTGCGTCATAGATGCTGGAGAGAAAGACGATTTTCTGGTCCAGCCGCTTCTTCTGCTGCTGAAGGGCTTGATATTTTTTCTGGTCCTTCCAGACTTCCGGGTTGGAGAGCTGTTGGGTGAGGCTGTCGAGCTCGGAACGTTTCCGGTCTAGGTCAAAGAAAACCTCGGAGTTCTTCGAACCGGACCATACGATCCTTGATCTGGCTCTGAAGATCGGCGAAGGTCGCCTTGCCTGTTTTTTGGTTAGGATTTTTTGTCATGTCGCCTCTTGAGGATCATCGCCAAGATAAGGAATACACCGCTCAAAGTCAAGCTCAACCAGGCCAGCCAGTCGCCGTAGCGGACGTAGAAGGTCTCGCCTGACAGGGGGGTGATGCGGCCGGTGAGGACCGCCTCCGTATTAAGCAAAGAACGGGACAGGACCCTCCCGTAGGGATCGACGACTCCGCTGACCCCGGTTGTGGCGCAGCGCAGGAGGAAGCGCCTGGTCTCCACCGCCCGGAGCACTGCAATACCGAAGTGCTGGTAGGGAGCCCAGCTGCGGCCGTACCAGCCGTCGTTGGTGATGGTCACGAGAAAACGGGCACCTTTCTTCACATATGTGCGTGCAAACTCCGGGAAGATGATCTCATAACAGATGGGGGAGCCGTAGGGCAGCCCCTCGAAGTCATGCAGGACATAGGTGTCGCCCGGTGTGAGTTCACCTATGGCGTGGGTGAAGTTGGCAATGAAGGAGAACAGGAATTTGTAGGGGGTGTACTCGCCGAAGGGAACCAGGTGCATTTTGTAATAGAAAGACAGTTCTGCGTCGGGCTTCAGGTTGACGGCGGTGTTGTAGAACAGGAGCCCTCCCTCCGGTGCGTTCGCGTTCTCGTTGGTCCCCAGGAGCATGGTGCAGTCCTGCTCATGGGCAAAGGCAGTCAGCTCGCGAGTGAAGCGGGAGTAATAGGCATTACCGCAGGAGAAGCACAGCGGGACGGTGAGTTCGGACCAGATCACCAGGCGGGCTCCCTGGGAACAGGCCTGGCGGCTGAGGTCCAGGTGCTTCTGGAAGAGGGCGAAGGTCTCGTCCAGGTTATCGAGGGTGAATTCGACCTC